>CAZDDK010000066.1:0-14569 GCA_964504185.1 uncultured Rhodoferax sp.
TCAGGTGGTCCAGGCGGCGTCAGGGCGCCAGGTGGCCCTCCAGCGCGGCAACTCGTGTGCGGGCATGGGGCGCGCAATGCCATAGCCCTGTGCCAGTTCGCACCCCAGCGGCAGCAGCACCGCACCGTGTGCGACGGTCTCCACGCCTTCGGCCAGCACCCTGCGGTGAAAGGCGTGGGCCAGCCCCACAACACCTTTGACGATGGCCAAATCGTCCGGGTCGTCCAGCATGGCGCGCACAAAGCTTTGGTCAATCTTGAGCAGCTCCGCCGGCAGCCGCCGCAGGTAGGTCAACGAGGAATAGCCGGTACCAAAATCGTCCAGGGCGAACCCCACGCCCAGCATGCGGCATGCATGCATGAGTTCGGACACCTGTGCCAAGTCCTCCAGCGCACTGGTTTCCAGAATTTCCAGCTCCAGCTGCTGCGCTTGCACTTGGGGGTAGGCCACCAGCAGCGCGGCCAGCCGCGCCACGAAATCCGGGTGCAGCAACTGCCGTGCCCCGACATTGACACTCACCGTAATGTCCAGGCCCACGGCATTCCATTCGCGCATCTGCTTCAGCGCCGCCTCCAGCACCCACTCACCCAGCGTCACACTGATCGCATGGTCTTCGATCACTGGCAGGAATTCACCCGGCAACAACACGCCGCGCACGGGGTGCTGCCACCGAATCAGCGCCTCGGCTCCGATGACGGTGCCGGTACGCATGTTCACCTTGGGCTGATAAAACAGCACAAACTCGTCCAGATCCAACGCACGGCCGATGTGCTCCACACTTTCGTGGCGCATTTTGATGGCAGCGTCCTGGTCCACGTCAAACACGTGATAGCGGTTGCGGCCCGCTTGCTTGGCGACGTACATCGCCTGGTCCGCGTGGCGCAACAGGGTGTCGGCGTCGCTGTCATCCAGTGGAAACAGCGTAACGCCCAGGCTGGCCGACACCTTGAGGACCAGGTCCTGGACCTGAACCGGCAATGCCGCAGCGGTAAGCATGCGCGCCAGCACCCGTTCGCATTCAGCCATCTCCGTCAGGTCGGTGAGCACGACCACAAACTCGTCACCCCCCAGGCGCGCCAGCGTGTCGCCTTCGCGCAGGGTTTCCTTCAAGCGATGCGACAGTGCCACCAACAGCGCGTCGCCCACCTCATGTCCGTGGTTGTCGTTGACTGGCTTGAACCCATCCAGGTCCAGATAAATCAACGCCATCAAGGTTTGTCGTCGGCTGGCCTGGGCCAGTGCCTGTTGCAGGCGATCGGCCAGCAAGACACGGTTGGGAAGACAGGTCAACGCGTCGTAATGAGCGATGTGCTCAAGCTGGCGCTGGTGCTCTTTCATGGGCGTAATGTCACTCACCACCGCGAACGAACCAACGATGTGGCCACCGGCATCGCGCAGCGGCGACGAGTTGAACAGGCAGCTGCGCTGGCACCCTTGCGAGGTGGTCAATTCGATTTCGTAGGCGGTTCCCAGGCCACTGTCCTGCGTGATGGCCGAACGCGCGCGGAAAGTCTCAGCATTCTGCGCATCGACAAACTGGTAGATGCTGACACCTGCCATGGCGTCTTCGGTGGTTCCCAACATCGTGCACATCGCACGGTTGGCCTTGATGGTGCACCGGCTGGTGTCAATTACCCAAATGCCCTCGGCGGCATTGTCAAATATGCCGCGCAGGAACATCTCGCTCTCCCGCAGGGCATCTTCGGCGCGCTTGCGCTCGGTAATGTCGGTAAAGCTGCCTCGCACCAAAGATTGGCGACCGTCCGACAGGTCATCTGCACGCACTTCGGCAATCAGTTCGCGCCCGCGCGCGGTGCGGATTCGGCGTTCGACCACCACCGACTCCCCGCCCAACACCCGTTGCTGCACCGCCAAGACGCTGGCCATGACATCGCCTTCCGCCGTAGGTTGATCGGCTACATACAAGCGTTCCAGCCCCCCTTGCAGCAACTCATCACGCGTGCACTCGAACAGCCTTTCGGCCTGCGGATTGGCCTGGACGATGCGTTGCAGCGCGGTGTTCACCACCACAATGGCATCGGGCGCACGGTCAATCAGCATGCGAAAGCGCGCCTCGCTTTTGCCCAAGTCGTCCAGCCGGGTCTTGATCTCCGCCGTCATGGCGTTGAAGGCGTGGCCCGCATGGGCAATTTCATCGTCGCCGGCAATGGCCACGTTCACGTCAAAGTTGCCGCGCCCGACTTCCCGGCTGGCCGCTTCCAGTGTCCCCAAGTGGCGCGTAAGCCAGCTGCCCAGCAGAAACAACAGCACGATCGACAGACCCACCTCGACCAGTGCGATCAGCACGCTCTCCCGCAGCAATTCCGCCCGAGCTTGCGAGAGAAATTCGGTGGACAAACCGAACTGCAAGCGCCCATAGGTCTGGTTTCCGATGGAAATGGGGATCTCTGTGTCGAACCGCGTCCCGCTGCTTGCGGTGTTGGGATGCGCTTGCACGGCTGGCAGGGCTTCTGCGGTCGACCATCCATCGACCGCAACCTGTTTTCCATGTCGATCAAAGAGCGCGAAATAGACAACACCTTCCTTGCGTCGGCTTTGGGCAAATACCCCCAAGATCGGTCCGTAGTCCAGCTGCGCCATCGAGGGTGCAATCGACGCATTGAGCAACACCGACAGTTCCCGCAATCGCAGGTCCACCTGTTCATGCAGGCTGCGCTCGATCAGACGAACGTTGTTGACCACCAGCAAGGTCAGCATGACCACTTCCACCAGCACGCTGCCCAACACCAGCTTCCAACGCAGCGAAAGCGACCGCCAGCCGATTGCCATCTGCCTAGTTCTCCGGCCGCATCGCCATCAGCCGGCGCAGTTCGGGCATATAAACATCCAGTCTCTTTAGATTGGCGGAGTTGATGCGGATGGCGTTCTTGTATTGGCTGGCCCGCAGGAATTGCCGACCTTCATCGGTGTTGGCAAAACGCAGCAGGGAAGCCTCCAGGCGCTGCCGGTCGGATGCGTCCATGGCCGGATGCACCAGGATCAAGGTGCTGGGCATATCCGGGTTCTCCTCGGTTTGAAAGAGGGTTCGCAAGTCCCCCTGCTTTTCCTTGGGGATCTGCCCGACGGCGAAGTTGACCGTGACGGCGGCGTCCACATCGCCTGCGGCCACCGAAAGCAGCGCGGAGTTTTGCGAAGCCGCTGAAACAATTCTCAGGTCTGCCAGTTGAACCCCGCGCCTTTCCAGCTCGGTCAGAGTCAGGATGGAGTTGAGCACCAAACGGTCGTTAATGGCCACGGTCTTGCCACGCAGCTGGTCCAGGCTTTTGATGGGACTGTCGCTTTTGACGGTGATGACCCCCGTCAAGGGACGTTCGAAGCTTCCGATCGGAACATAACCCGCGTCGAGCTGCGCCAAACGGCCCATGTGCGGCGCAGTAAAAACAATGTCGTATTCAGGGCGCGCAATGCGCTCCACGTGGGCACGAATGTTGGGGGCCGAATACAGTTCAACGCTGCGCCCGGTGTCACGGGCAAAGTGGCTTGCCAAGGGCTGGAACAGCGGAATCAGGACATTGGGTGACAAATACGGAATCAGAGCCATGCGCCAGGGGGCCTGCTGCGCCTGCGCCACGCCAGTTAACAGGACCAGTGCCCCAAAACACCCAGCCGGTGGACCCGCTTCCCCCCGTGCCGGACCAGCCACGCACGCGCAACCCGAATGATGCTGCATTCTCCAGTAACAACCACAATTGCCACCTCCTGCCTGTCTACGGCACATGATCCAACGACTATGCCCAAAGCATAGCCGATCCGACGCGGTCGGCCGTCGTGTTGGCAAGGGTGGTTTCAGGCTTTCGCTCAGGCCCGCTCGCTGATGGCCTGCCAGCGGCGCACGGACTCCGGGTCGCCATTGCGCGACTTGATGTACAGATTGAGCAACACGATTTCCTGGCACTGAAACTGGGGTTCCAGGCTGCACGGCACCTCGATCACCCGTATGCCGCTGTTGGCCGCGAGGCAGGCCTGGTAGTACTGTTGGAACTCGTCCACCGTGGTGCAGCGCTGGCCCTCGCCGCCATACGCCCGTACCAGTTGCAGCACATCAAAGTCCTGGGTGGAGCAATGGTAGATCGGGCCGTTGCCACTTTTCCCCAGGTGAAAAACGTCGTTGCGCATGTACACAATGGTCACGGGCAGGGACAGCTTCTGAAAGTGGATCAGCTCGTTGAGCTGGAAGTGAAAGCCCCCATCCCCCGTGATCACCACCACACGGTCTTGCAACTTCCGATCGGCCACACAGGTTGCGGCCACCCGGGCGTAGGGCAGCGACGTTCCCATGGCCGCATACCAGGGATTGGTCAGCCAGTTGATGCCGCTCTCGGTTGCCTTGGGCCGCAGGCCAAAGCTGGCAAAAAACGAGTTGCCCACCTCGGGCAGAAAAACCGTGCCAAAGTCCTGTTGCGCCTGCACCGCATTGATCACATCGGCCAGCACATGAAAGTCAAAGCGCCCGTGTGCGGGATGGGTCACGGGAGTGCGCGCGGCCAGTACGGTGCCAAAGGGCTGCAGATCCGCCTGGAGCAGCGCACGCATCACCGCAATGAGATCGGCCTCGCGCGCAGCGGTGGATTTGATGACCGTCTTGTTGCCAAAGTCCTGGATGAAGTGGGTGCCGCTGTTGAATGCGCTGGCGGCGTCCTGGTCGATGATGCTGGTCCCCAGATCGAGGATGTAGTCCGCCTGCGATTCAATGTACTGGCGCTGCGCCACGTCGCTGAACGCCCCGTTGTACGCGCTCAGACACAGGGGGCTGGTTTCGTCCACCGCTCCCTTGGCAAACCAGTGCGCCGCATAGGGGATGCGCAACCGCTCACAAAACGACCGCATCAGTTGGATCAGTTCGGGATTGCGGCGCACCTGCACGCCAAAGTAGACCAGCGGCGCGCGGCTCTGGCGCAACTTCTGCACGATGGTGTCCACAATCGCCTCCAGCCCGGCCACCACCAAGCGTGGTGGCACCAACTCAGCCATTGCGGGCAGTTCCAGCGGCTGGGTGAGCGCCCCCACCAGATTGCGCGGTACTTCCACAAACACCGGTTCACGGTGCAGCCACGCGTGGCGCACCAGCTCAAAGAAGCGCAGCGCCGAGATGTTGGGCTGGCCGCGCGCACGGTCCCCCTGCAGGCGCTCGCTGCGAATACCCATGGCGGCAAAGGCGTTCAGCGCCGCGTCGTATTCGGCGCGCCAACTGTCGCCTGGCTGCACCATGTGGTGGATGCTGCTGCGGTGCACTTCGTCTTCGCCCGGCGCACCCGAAATGAACACCACCGGCAGCCCCTCGGTCTTGGCCAGCGCTGCAGCGGTGGCGCAGGGCAGCGACCCCACGGTATAGGTCGTCAGGCAAAAACCCAAGCCTTCCATTTCCGCCTGGGCGCAGGCGCAAAAGCCCGCATGCATCTCGTTGCTGGAGGGCAGCACGCGCAGTCCTGGCTGGTCCAGTGCACCGATCAGGTTGGCGGCAAAGTCGCCTCCCACGCCATAGACCGTGTTGGCACCAAAGTGCCGAATGATCTGGTGCATGGCCTGCCCCAGCGTGACCATGGACTGTTGGTAGGTGGTTCCAAAGTTTTGTTCGTAGGGTGTGATATTCATGGTGCAAATGGGATGGGGTGGATCAGAATCGGCATTCGAAATTGTGACCCATCCCCGTGCACCCGGTGCCCGAATTCCCACCCCAATACCGCCATACATGCACGGTTTGTGCATGTATGGCGGCCCGGGTTCGTGCCTACACGCTCATGCCGCCGTCCACCATCAGCATGGTTCCCGTGGTGTAAGACGATTGCGCGCTGGCCAGGTAGAGGACCGATTGCGCGATTTCCTCAGACGTTCCATGACGCCCCAGGGGGGTTTGTTCGTCAAAGAACTGGCCGCCGTCGCGCTGGATGATCTTGGACAGGTCGGCCTCCACGGCCCGCTGAAAGCCATTGGATACCGGACCGGGATGGATGCTGTTGACGCGAATGCCACGGGGTGCCAGCTCCTTGGACAGGCAGCGCATCAATCCCACCTGCGCGTGCTTGGCCGTGATGTAGGCATACACACCGGGGTCACCCCGGGTACCGGCCACGCTGGAGGTAATGACGATGCGTGCACCGTCGCGCAGATGCGGCACCGCATATTTGGCCAGCAAAAATGCCCCCTTGACATGCACCGCGTACACCGCGTCAAACACGTCCTCGGGATACTGGTCGATGGGGGCCACCGTGCCAAAGTTGCCCGCGTTGCTGAACAGCACGTCGATGGAACCCCAGCGCGCCGTGGTGGCGTGGATGAGCGCCTGCACCGACGCGGCCCGGCTCACATCCGTCACGCACCATTGCACCTTGTCGCTGCCCAGACCGCGCGCGGCCTGCTCCAGCGCCGGCCCATGCAAATCGGCCAGCATGACACACGCACCTTGCTGCAAAAACAACCGGGCGGTCGCCAACCCGATACTGCCCGCCCCCCCGGTAATGATGCACACATTGCCTTCGAGAACACCCATGGAACCCCCCGTATCGTAATGGTGGTCGGCATGCTACGCCGCGCGCATGGCGACTGGCTTGTCTGAATCTGCCTGTGAATTGATCGGGGATGCCGCACGGCGGTAGTCACTTGGCGAGAGTCCGTATTGCGCACGGAAACTGCGGGAGAAATGCGCACTGTCCTTGAAGCCCCAGCGGTAGGCGATGCTCGTCAAGTTTTCATCCCGGTGGCCACGGGCTTGCAGTTGCTCGGCGCAGCGCTGCAGACGCAGCACGCGCACATGGGCACCCAGGCTGTTTCCACGTTCCTCAAACAACCGGTACAACGACCGCACGGAAACCCCCACAGCGCATGCAATGTACGCGGGCGTCAGATCGTCCTGCAAGTGTGCTTCGATATAGGCCAGCACCCGCGCATACTCACGCGGGGTTCCTGGCACTGCCTGGGATTCCTGCGCCATCGGTGCCAGCAGGCTCAGGAGCGCATCGCCCATGGCCAGGCCTTCCCCTGTGTCAAAGTGGGGCTGTTGCGCCGTCACCTGCCGGATGAAACCACCCAGCACAGTGCCCAGCGGGCCTTCCGCACGGATGGTTTCGCAGACTCGCGGGTGCCTTCCGCCCAGGCGCCGCTCCATGGCATCGCAAGTCAAGTGAAACGACAGGTGATGCGTGTCTTCCAGGTAATTGAACTCGCTGGCATAACGCGAGTCGATCAGGGCGCAGTCCCCCGTGCGCAAGTGGGCCTGGCGATCGTGCTGTTGCAACACACTGCTACCGGCTTGCTGATAAATCAAGAAATAGTGCTCCTGGCCATCGTGGCGCGCGTCCGCGCCGGAGCGGCGCAGCGCGGGCGCATTGGTCATGACGGTCACCACGTCCATGCCTCCCAACGGGCTCACGCCAATGCCACCAAAAAAGTGCCGGGCGTCCTCGGGCGCGCGGGGCTCGAACCGCCCGCAGATGTCTTGCAACTGCTCGCGCCATAGGACCAGTCCCTGGCGACCGCGCCAGAGCGAGGGAGTGGAATGCATCGGATTAATCCGCAGGTTGAATGGATTGGGCCAACAACGGCGCGGCCCAGTGTGCGCCCGCGGCCATCACCGGTCAATCAGGGATTGCACGTGGTCGGTTTCGGCAGCGTCAGGCAACACAGTGGCAGAAATCGGCAAGTGTGTCCCGCACTGCGTGCCTAAGCTGTGACGCTGATTTGCACCCCTGTTCAACCGAGGAAACCCCGATGAAAAATGCCCAGCGTTACTCCGTGCAGTTTTGTCGCAAGACACTGTTAAGCCCCATGGCGGTGGCGGCGTGCCTGTTTGCCACAGGCGCATTTGCCGACACCATCAAGGTTGGCTACATCAGCCCAATGACCGGTTCCCACGCCGAGTTTTCACAAACCGACCCTTTTGTCCTCAAGAAGATGGAGCAACTGCTCAAGTCCGGAGTGACCGTGGGTGGCAAAAAATACGAGGTGCAAATCATCCAGAAAGACAGCCAGTCCAACACCGACCGTGCCGGCAATCTGGCCGCGCAACTCATCAGCAAGGACAAGGTGGACCTGCTGCTGATTCAGGACAGCCTGAGTTCCATCACCGCCTCCGACCAGGCCGAGCTCAACGGCGTGCCTGCCATTTCCACCATGATGCCCTGGCAAGCATGGATGTTTCCGCGCAAGGGTGACCCCAAGGTCGGCTTTGACTGGAGCTACCATTTTTTCTGGGGCCTGGAAGACGTGATCGGCGCTTACAAGGCGATCTGGACTTCCACCGCCACGAACAAGGTGGTGGGGGCGTTGTATTCGGCCGACCCCGGCGGCGAAGCCTTTGGCAGTGAAGAATTTGGCGTCCCCGCAGCCCTCAAGCAGATCGGTTTTGGCCATGTCTCCACGGGCAAATTCCAGGAAGGAAGTGCCGATTTTTCTCAGCAGATTGCCAAGTTCAAGACCGAAAAGGCCGACATCATCACCGGACACGCCCACGTGCCGGATTTCACCACCTTCTGGGCCCAGGCCTCGCAACAAAAGCTCAAACCCAAGGTGGTAACGGTGGCAGCTGCGCTGTTGTTTCCGTCTGGCCTGGAGGCGCAAGGCGAGCGCGGCGACGGCCTCACCACCGAAGTATGGTGGACGCCTTCGCACCCCTACAAGTCATCCCTCACCGGGCAGAGCGCCAAGGATCTGGCGGCCCAATATGAGAAGGAGTCCGGTCGCCAGTGGACGCAACCCCTGGGCTATGCGCACGCGATCTGGGAAATCGGCATCGAAGCACTCAAGCGTTCAGGCAATCCGCACGACAAGGATGCCGTGCGCAACGTGCTCAAGACCCTGAAAATGGACACCATTGTGGGCAAGATCAACTGGGCCGACACACCCATCAAGAATGTCGCCAAGACTTCGGTGGTCGGTGGCCAGTGGCGCCTGGGCAGCAAAGTGGGCTCCAAGCACAAGTACGAGCTGCTGGTTACCAACAATGAGGCTGCGCGCGAAGTACCGGTACAGGCCAAGTTGCGCCTGCTGACCGACCTGTAATCAGACTAGCGACTTCACAGACACCATGCTGCAGCTACACGACATTGGTAAGCGCTACGGCAATCTGACGGTGCTGGATGGCATGTCGCTGCAACTGGCACCGGGCGAGGCGCTGGGCATCATCGGTCCCAACGGTGCCGGCAAGACCACGTTGTTTTCGGTGGTGTCGGGCCAAGTGGCACCCGACCGGGGGCGGGTCATGTTTCAGGGGCGCGATGTCTCCCGCCTGGGTGCGCACCAACGTTGCCATCTGGGCATGGGACGCACGTTTCAGGTGCCTCGCCCATTTGTGGGCATGACTGTGTTCGAGAGCGCCCGGGTCGCGGCGCGCTTTGGCGCTGGCCTGCGCGCCGGAGATGCCGACGACCTGGCCGTATCCGTGGTTGAACGCACCGGTCTCATCGACCGGATCAACACACCCTGCGCGGAACTGACCTTGCTGGACCGCAAGCGCCTGGAACTCACGCGTGCCCTGGCGACCGCGCCGACCCTGCTACTGCTCGATGAGATCGGCGGTGGGCTGACCGACCAGGAGATGGGGCAACTGACCGAAATTCTGGCGAGCGTGCGCGCCCAGGGCGTTGCCATGATCTGGATCGAACACATCGTGCGCGCTCTCACGGCATTCGTGGACCGTCTGCTGGTGATCAACTTTGGCACGGTGCTGGCCAGTGGCAACCCCCACGAGGTGATGGGACTCCCTGCCGTGCACGAAATTTACATGGGGCTGGATGCCGATGCTGCACATTGAAAGCCTGCGCGCCGGGTATGGACCGATCACCGCCCTGTTTGGCATCGATCTCACGCTGCAGCCGGGCCAGACGCTGGCACTCATTGGTGCCAATGGTGCCGGCAAGAGCACCCTGCTGCGTGCCATCACGGGCCTTGTCAGCCCCAGCGCCGGTGACATCCGTTTCGAGGGGCAGAGCCTGCTTGGGCAGCCCGCGCACGCCATTGCGCGCCGGGGTGTCGCCATGGTGCCCGAGGGTCGGCGGCTGTTTGCCTCACTCAGTGTTCAGGAGAACATTGAAATGGGGGGCTGTACCGGGCGCGACGGGTACTGGACACTGGATCGGGTGTTGGGGTTATTCCCCATACTGCGGGAACGCCGGGCGCAACAGGCCAGCGCGCTTTCGGGCGGGCAGCAACAGATGGTTGCCATTGGGCGGGCGCTGATGGGTAACCCGCGTCTGTTGCTGTGTGACGAGCTCTCGTTGGGGCTGGCCCCCATCGTCGTGCGTGACATCTACCAGACAATGGGCACGGTGGCGGCCAGTGGCATGAGCCTGGTGCTCGTGGAGCAAGATATCCAGCGCGCCATTGCCGCCAGTGACCGTTTTCTGTGTCTGCGCGAAGGGGCGATGGTGCTGCAGGGCACCCGCGCCGAAGCCAATCGTACGCAAATTGCCCAGGCCTACTTTGGACATTGATGTGCATGTACACCGTATTCGACACCATCATTCAAGGGTTGCTACTAGGCGGCTTTTTTGCGATTTCCGGGCTGGGGCTGAGCCTCTCCTTCGGCATCATGCGCATCGTCAATATCGCGCATGGAGACTTGCTGGTCGTGGCCAGCTATCTGGGTGTGGTTTTCGTGGCGCAGACCGGCATGAATCCGTTGCTGGCGATCCCGGTGATCGTGGTGGCGATGGCGGCCCTGGGCTACGTACTGCAGCGCACCGTGCTCAACCGCGCCCCGGTCGGTAACGAGCTTTCGCCCATGCTGATCACCTTTGGCCTGTCCATCATTCTGCACAACGTGCTGCAGGAGACGTTTTCTGCCGACTTCAAGGGTCTGGACGCCGGACCCATCGAGGTGGAAAGCCTGGACCTGGGTGGTATTCACATCGGATGGCTGCCGCTGGCGGTACTGCTGCTCGCCCTGGGGCTGTTTGCGGCGCTGCACGCCCTGTTGGCCCATACGCTTTTTGGACGCATGGTGCGAGCCACCGTGGACGACCCGGAGGTGGTGTCCCTGATGGGGGTAGACCCCAAGCGCGTATACGCGCTGGGCATGGCGCTGTCCATGGGGATTGTGGGCTTGTCGGGGGCGCTGTATGGCATCAAATCCTCGTTCAACCCGATGTCCGGGGGTGATCAGCTGCTGTTTGCGTTTGAAACCGTCATCATCGGTGGCATGGGCTCGGTGTGGGGCACCCTGGCAGGCGGCATCGCATTGGGTTTATCGCACATGCTGGGCCTGAGCGTGGTAGGGGCCGGATGGGGCGCTTTTACCGGGCATTGCATGTTCTTTGCGTTTTTGGCGGTTCGCCCCAACGGCCTGTTGTCCCGGGGAGCATCCCATGGTTGAAACCTTCCATCCATCGCACTGGCAAGTGCAGACCCCGCGTGTCGGCATCTGGGTGTTGTGCGTTGCTGCGCTGGCACTCGCAGTCGTCCCCTGGTTTGCGCAGACCGACACCCTGCGCCTGCTGGTCGAGGTCATGGCGCTGGTTGCCATGGCGCAGGCCTGGAACCTACTGGCGGGGTTTACCGGCTTCGTGTCCGTGGGCCAACAGGCGTTTATCGGCATAGGCGCATACGCGCTGTTTTTGTTTGCCATTCATCTCTCGGTCTCTCCATTTGCCGCCGTTTTGCTCGGTGGTCTGATGGGCATGGCCGTCGGCGCGGTGGCGGCTCCGGCACTGTTTCACCTGCGCGGCCCCACGTTTGCCATAGGCACCTGGGTGCTGGCCGAACTGTTTCGCATCGCCATCACCAATACGGCCTGGCTGGGCGGTGCCAGCGGCCTGACGCTGGCACGCGTGGTGCGCGGTGTGCCGCTGCAGGAACGCACCCGTCTAACTTACTGGCTGGCCCTGGCGGTGGCGGTGCTGGCCGTGGGGGGGCTCTATGGCCTGTTGCGCTCCCGCCTGGGCCTGGCCATTCGCACCGTGCGCGACAACGAAGCCAGCGCCCAGAGCGTGGGCGTAGACGTGGCAGGCGTCAAGCGCCTGGTATTTGTGCTGGCGGCATTTGTCACAGGGTGCGCAGGTGCCGTGGTCTACCTGAACACAATGTTCGTGACCAGTACGGCCGCCTTTGCCGTGGACTGGTCGGCGTTGATCATCTTCGTGGTCATCGTGGGGGGAATCGGCACGGTGGAGGGCCCCATCGTGGGAGCACTGCTGTACTTTGGTCTGCGCGAATGGCTGGCTGACTATGGCACCTGGTACATCATTGCCCTGGGCCTGATTGCCATTGCCACCATGGTGTGGGCACCGCAAGGGCTGTGGGGCACGCTGTCCAGGCGCTGGCGCATCAGCCTCTTCCCCGTCACAGCGCTCGTGCGCCATAGATCCCTTCGAGGAACCCTCCCGCCCCGGTCCTAGCGGCGAAAACGTCCGCCAGGCCCCAGTATCATCAAGTCCACAAACTTGCCCGTACTGTGCTGCGAACTGGAGAGTTCCACGACGTAGCCCCCCAGGTCATGTTTGCCCATGGATTCCAGGGCCGCAACCAGACTTTCGCGGGACAGTCCCTTGCCGGCGCGGCGCAAGCCTTCGACCAGGAACTTGGCAGACAAAAAGCCCTCCATCTGCGCAAAGGTCAGATCCTGAAGGCCGGCCTTGGCCGCCTGGGTCTGCAGCTCGCGGGACACCCCGATCGTCTTGCTCCACGGCGGCGGAACGACCTGGGTGATCACAATTCCGCGCGCCCGCTCCTGCAACACCTGCACCAGCTGGGTGTTGCTGATCACCGACAACATATAGAACGTGGAACGATGCCCTGCCTTGATGTAGGCGTCCACAAAGTCGATGCTGGGTTTGCCCGCGCTCACCACAATCACTGCCTGTGGTTCAACCGCCGCTGCGCGCGCAACCGCCTGGTCCATATTCGCGCCATCCACTTCCAAAGGCTCCTTGGCCAACAGCTGGACCCGGGTTTGCGCAGCCGCTTTCTCCACCATGGCCAGCCCCCCGGTCCCAAAGGCGTTGTTAAGGTAGACAACCGCCACGCGATCAATGCCCACGGCGGCCAGCTGGCGCACGATGGCCGTCAACTCGTCTCCATAACTGGCCTTGATGTTGAATACATAGCGACTGAACTTCTGGCGCAAGGCGTCGCTGCCGGTAAATGGGGTAATGAGGGGGACCTGCTTTTCTTCGGCAATCGGGACCGCAGCCATGGCGGGAGGTGTCCCCGCGTACTGAAACAGCGCCAGCACCTTGTGCTGATCAATCAGTTCGCGGGTGTTGGCGCTGGCCCGCTTGGGGTCATAGGCGTCATCCAATGCCACCACACGGATTTTTCGGCCAGCGACGCCGCCACTGGCATTGACCTGGTCGAAATGCAGTTTGGCCCCTTGGCGCACCTCGGCCGAGAGCGCCGCCAGCGGGCCACTCAACTGGCACGACTGGCCGATCACGATTTCACTGTCCGTGACCCCCTGCGCGCGCACGGGCACACCGAGTTGCACCAACGCAGCAAGCCCACAGCCGACCCAAACCCGGGCTAAACGCCGCCGTGCGTGCGCAGCGGATCGCTTGTCAAAGCAGAAAGACGACAGCATGTTTCGTGTCCCCACGGCCAAATGTTGCATCGTAGTACCATAATACGATCCATGCCATCGAATCTTGTGTATCACATTGGCGCTGACAACGCTGGGGCCGCTGCACATGGCAGGTCCGCTTGTGCGCCTCGTCTGAAGGCGACTTCGCTGTTGCTCACCTTGTATGGGGATGCGCTGGCCCCGCGCGCAAGCGCACCCGTGGCGCTCTCCGCGCTGATCGGTCTTGCGGACGCGCTCGGGCTTTCCGCCCGCCATGTGCGCACCAGCGTGCAGCGCCTGACCCAAGCAGACTGGTTGCAGGCCCACCGGGTCGGGCGATGTAGTTTCTATGCCGGTTCTGCAACGGGAGCGCGGCGCATTGCACAGGGGGAGCAGCGCATTTTTTCCACGTCGGCTGATGCATCTGGCGAGCGTGCGCGGTGGCACTTTCTGGTCTTGGGAACGCAGTTGCGCGCCAGCACCCGCCAGGCGCTGGCCCGGGAACTGGCGTGGTGCGGGTTTGGCGAGATCGCCCCCGGCGTGTTCGCCCTGCACGGGCCACACCCCACGGTGGACGTAGCCCCCCTGCTGGCCGCCCACGGCGCGTGCGAACAGGTGTGGACGCTGCTGGACGTGGACCGCGGAAGTGGCCCCGTCCACCCGGATGCCAGCGTGCTGCGTCCCGAGGGCCACTGCGCGCAGCGCCTGCTGGACGGGTGGCATGGCTTCGTCGAGCGGCATAGGCCTTGTGCCGGGCTGCTGCAAGACAGCGACGAGATGCAGGCGTTTGTGATGCGCACACAGCTGGTGCATGACTACCGGCGATTGCTGCAGTGCCACCCCGAACTGCCCTTCGCCCTGTGCGCAGACATGCAGCAGGCCCGCCAATCGGCACAGCACCTCTTTGCCATCCGGTACCTCGCCTTGCTGGAGGCCAGCGAACGCTACCTGGATCGCCACCTCCCCCGCCCAGACCACAGTGGCATTGCCCTGCTGCAGAACCGCGTCAGCGCCATGCAGGCCCGGTGCGCGCCACTGCGCGCCTGATTAGGGTGTCTGCGC
>CAZDDK010000067.1:0-14546 GCA_964504185.1 uncultured Rhodoferax sp.
CATCAGCGGCATGGCGATCTTGAGAACTTCACTGGGCTGGATGGTGATGCCGACATTGATCCAGCGCCGGGCCCCCTTCTTGGTGATGCCAAATACCGCCACGGCTACCAGCAAGGCCACGCCCGCAAGATACAGCGGAACGGCCAGGGCCATCAGGCGCTGGGGTGGCACCTGGGCCACCACGAACATGATGCCGGCCGCAATCAGCATGTTGCGCGCATGGTCCTCAAACCGCGTGCCATGGTCAAACCCCGAGGAATACATGATGAGCAGGCCCGCGCAGGCCAGCAGGAACACGGCAAACGCCAGCGGGCCATCAAAGCCTTGGAACCAGGGCGCCACGCGCCGCCATACGGGGGGTTTGTCAAATACGGAGGCCATAAAGTGGCGCAATTATCCCCGTCTTGGCCGTCCGCGCCGCCGCCCGGTTCAGGCTTGCAGCTGGATTTCCACCACCGTCTGGCCACTCTGGCTGGCAATGCGCAACTGCGCGCCTATGGCTGCGGCGCGTTCACGCAGGCTGGCCATGCCCCGCTTGCCCTTGGACCGGAGATCAAAGCCGCAGCCGTCGTCCACTACCCGCACAAAAACCCGGTTGTCATCCTGGACATGGGCTTCGATGCGCAGCGTTCGGGCGTTGGCGTGCTGCAAGACGTTGGACAGGGCTTCAAACAGCATGAACTGCAACTCGCTCATGGCACCGGCATCCAGGGCCGGACACAAGGGAAGCAGGTCCACATCCCAATGCAGGTCAATGCCCATGGCGCGAAAGCGCGGTCCCAGTCGGTAGCGCAGGTTGGCCAGCAGCGCGGTCACGTCACCGGGCACCAGGTGAATGGCATCGATCGACAGCTTGAGCTGGTCCATGGCGTCGCGCAGCGTCAGCAGCACCTCATCGCCCCCACCGCCGCCACCATGCGCCTGCCCTTGCAGCTGGCGCATGGCCGAACTGATGTGGGCGCCCACGCCATCGTGCATGTTGCGCAAAATGCGGCTGCGTTCGGCGGTGCGCTCCTGCTGGCGGGCCAGGGCCTCCAAGCGGACATAGCTCTCGCGCAGCGCCTGCTCCTTGTCCGACACCCGCTGGGCCAGCGTGCCCAGCAAGTCCTGCAGCTGCGCGTGGGTCGCCCGAAAGCGCGACAGGACCACGGCCCCCATGGCCAGACCGAACAGCACGGAGGAGTAGCGCACCCAGGTGTTGGCGGCGTAGACCGGGTCGATACGAAACACATAAAAGTCGCGCAGGGCCACCACGATATTGACCAGCGCCACCAGGGCCACCATGCGCTGCTCCACACGGGCCTGGCGCAGCGCGCTCCAGAGAAAGGCCACCACAAAGCCCAGCACACTCAGGCCCAAGGTGCCGTACCATGCCGTCAACGCCAGTGGCTGCCCGCCCCCCAGCGACCACCAGGCACAGCCCGGGCAGAGCACCAGCAAAACCAGCAGCCAGCGGCGAAAGCGCGGCACCCAGGCCTGTTCACGCCAATCCGCCAGTTCCATGCAGGCCAGAACCATGCTGCTGCCCCAAATCCCCAGCGCCAGGGACTGGAGCATGCCCCACCAGGGCCAGCGCAGCGGAGGGTCCTCCACCAGCACATCCCCCACGTACACCGCCCAGCCCAGTTGGGCCACGGCCGCAAACAGGTAAAGCGGGTCACGCCCCACCCGACCGGCCTGGCACCATCCGGTGTGGGAACTCCACAAGGCCAGGGCCGTCAAGCCCACTACCAGACAAAACGCCACCACGCCCACCGATCCCGTGGCGCGCCAGCGGTAGGCCTGCACATAAAGCGGATAGACGGCGTCCTGCGGCCCGATCACCGGCGGTGCCAGACCGCCGCGGCGGCCCACGTCGGCACGGATGTGGATGCGCAGCTGGTTCGTTCGCTGAAGGTGGCCGCTGTCCACCGAGACGTAGCGCGGCACCCGAGAGGAGTCGGTGCCGTTGAAGTCCCCCACGTCCCCTGGGGGGGACGCCACCGTGCCAAAACGCTGCACCAGCGTGCCGTTGAGCCAGATCTGGTAGGCATTGCCCAGGCCCGGCAGGTAAATGCCCCACACGTCGTCGGGAATATGTGGCAATTCAAAAGCGAAATCGAAAATGGCTTCGCCGCGCTGCCCGGGGTTGGCGCGGTCCCAGTGGTACGGCAGGACCACGCCCTGGCGCACACGCACGCCCTCCAGGACCACGGTGGCCTGTGCCTGCGTGAGCGTGTGCACCTCGGCCACGCCCGGTCCCGACCACACCAGCAGGCACAGCAGCCAGCCCCACCAGGGGTTACTGCCCCACCGGTCGGGATTGCGCCGCGCCGCCTGCATGCCTGTCATCTGCCGGGAGTGGGATGGGGCGGCTGCGGCAGCAGGCCCATGCGGGTGG
This sequence comes from uncultured Rhodoferax sp., assembly GCA_964504185.1. Lineage (GTDB taxonomy): Bacteria > Pseudomonadota > Gammaproteobacteria > Burkholderiales > Burkholderiaceae_C > Allorhodoferax. The sequence goes on from CAZDDK010000067.1 coordinate 2,381, forward strand.
CCTCCACCACGGCTTCCATCTTGGAGTGCACCTCCAGCTTGCCATAGAGGCCGCGAATATGGGTCTGGATGGTGTGCACGCTCAGGCCCTTGAGATCGGCAATTTCGGTGTACGAGAACCCGCGCGCAATCAGCTCCAGCACCTCTTGCTCGCGCGGCGAGAGTATGCTTTTCTCCCCCGAACATGCTACTATTTTAATAGCAGATTGTTCAATGACTGCGCGGGCTGGTTGGGCATTTGACTGCATGGCCCGGTACTTGGAGAGCACCCGGCGGGCGATCATGGGAGAGATGGGCGAGGCACCAGCCTTCATCTCCAGGATGGTGTTGGCAATGTCATCCGGGGCGGCGTCCTTGTGGATGTAGCCCAGGGCACCGGCCTCGATGCTGGCCAGCACGTTGTCTTCGTCTCCAAACATGGAGATGACCAGTGCCTCGCAGGCCGGATGGCGCACCCGGGCGTAGCGGATCACCTCCAGCCCACTGCCATCGGGCAGGCCCAGGTCGGTCAGCAGCACATCGATGCCCTGCGCCGCCCGGTCCAGGCAGGCCTTGGCTTCGGCCACGCTGGCCGCGCTGGACTCCAGGTGCAGCGTGGGTGCGCGCGACACGCTTCCCACGAAAAATGCGCGCATTTGCGGGTCGTCCTCAACAATCAATACTCGCCACATCCCTGTCTCCTGTGATTTTTTTGCTTGGCATCCGCCCTCGCAACGGGTGCACCCCTCAAGCATATCGGCTAACAGGCGGTCCGGGGCCATCCCCGCATGCGGTCTGGGTGGGGCGTGGGAGAATGCCGACCTATGTATTTATTGTTTGATGAAGCCGGAAAATTCATGGCCGGCCGGGTCCTGTCGGAGACGGAATCGTCCGCACAGGTGGAACTTGACAGTGGCAAGCGGGTCAAGGTCAAGGGTGCCAACATGCTGCTCAAGTTCGAGAAGCCCACACCGTCCGAATTCATGGCAGCCGCCCAGTTGGCCAGCCAGGGCATTGAGCTGGAGATGGCCTGGGAGTTTGCCCCCGACGAGGAGTTTGGCTTTGCCGACCTGGCCCGCGACTATTTCTCGGCCCAGGCACCACTTTCCGAGCAGGCGGCAATGCTGTTTCGGCTGTTTGAATCGCCGCACTACTTTCGCCGTGCCGGCAAGGGGCGCTTTCGCAAGGCGTCTGCCGATGTGATCGCCCAGGCGCTGGCCGCCATCGAGAAAAAAAAGGCCATGGCCCAGCAAATCACCCAGTGGGCCACCGAGCTGGGTGCGGGCCAGTGCCCGCAACCGATTCGCGAGCAGTTGTACAAGATCCTGTTCAAGCCCGACAAAAACGCCCCCGAATACAAGGCAGTGGTGGAGGCAGCGCGCGCCACGGCCACCGCACCGCTGGCCCTGTTGCAGCGGGCCGGTGCCATAGCCTCCCCGTACCTGTTCCACTGGAAGCGCTTTCTGCTGGAAAATTTTCCCAAGGGCACGGACTTTCCCGCAGGCCTGGCAGCTCCCGCCATCGAGGCCGCCGCGCTGCCCCTGGCGGGCGTGCAGGCCTTCTCGATCGACGATTCGCAGACGACAGAAATCGATGACGCGCTGTCCGTGCAGGGGCTGGACAGTGGGACCGTCACCGTGGGCATCCACATCGCCGCGCCCGGCCTGGCCATCCAGAGCGGCGACGCGGTGGACCAACTGGGCCGCGCCCGCTTGTCTACGGTCTACATGCCCGGCTACAAGGTCACCATGCTGCCCGACGCACTGGTGCAGACCTACACCCTGCAGGCCGGGCGCGATTGCCCGGCGCTGTCGCTGTATGTGACGCTGGACGAGGCCACGCTGGACATCCGCAGCAGCGAGACCCGCATCGAGCGCGTGCCCATCGCCCACAACCTGCGCCACGACCAGCTGGACGGCATCGTCACCGAAGCCTGGCTTCTAGGCACGACGACTGGCAATGAAAACACACTCCAGCCCGCGTCCGATCTACGTGAACAGCTATCATTTTTATATCGTCTGGCAAAAGACCTGAAGGCCAAGCGCGAAATCGTGCGGGGCAAGCCCGAGACGTTCAACCGCCCGGACTACAACTTCCGGTTGCTTGGCAATGACGGCGCGGAACCCGACGGCAGCGAAACCGTGCAAATCAGCACGCGCCAGCGCGGTGCGCCGCTGGACCTGATGGTGGCCGAGGCCATGATCCTGGCCAACAGCACCTGGGGCAACTGGTTGGCCGAGCTGGGTGTGCCCGGCATTTACCGCAGCCAGGCCAGCCTGGCACCGGGCATCAAGGTGCGCATGGGCACCAAGGCGCTGCCGCACGCCGGCATCGGCGTAAAAAGCTATGCCTGGAGCAGTTCCCCGCTGCGCCGGTATGTGGACCTGGTCAATCAATGGCAGATCATTGCCTGCGTGAAACACGGCAAGACGGCGGCCCTGGCCGCACCGTTCAAGCCCAAGGACGCCAGCCTGTTTGCCATCATCTCCAGCTTTGACGAAGCCTATAGCGCCTACAACGGCTACCAGGGGGCCATGGAGCGCTTCTGGACTCTGCGCTATCTTCAGCAAAATGGCATCACCGAGCTCGAAGCCACGGTCTTCAAGGACAACCTGGCCCGTGCCGACACCCTGCCGCTGGTCTTTCCCGTGGTGGGTGCGCAAGGGCTGGCACGGGGTGCACGGGTGCGCGTCAAACTGGGCCAGGCCGACCTGATTACGCTGGACATCGTGGGCACCGTCGTCCTGCGCCTGGATACGCCCACACCAGATGCGTCCACCGCTGACGCCCTGGGGGACGAGTCGGACGACGACGAAGTGGCCGGGCCGATTGCCATCGCCGTGGACGTCACCGAACCCGCCGACGGGACCAACGATAATCCTGCACCGTGAAACTCCTGCGGTCCCTCAGTACCCTTCAGCTTGGTTTGCTTGCATCCGTTGCGGTGCATGCGGTACTGCTGACGGTGCGTTTTGTGGACCCGGAGTCCTTCAACCGGGTGTTCGAGGACACGCCGTTGGAGGTGATCTTGGTCAACTCCCGCACCGACGAGCAGCCCGACAAGGCCAAAGCGATCGCCCAGCATTCCCTGGCCGGCGGCGGTGATGCCGAAAAGGGGCGCGCCACCAGCCCCCTGCCGCCCTCGGCGCTGACCGAATTGGGCGACGCAACGGAGGAGGAAACCGCCCGCAAGCTCCAAGCCCTGCAGGTGCAGCAGACCCTGCTGTTGGCCCAGGTCAAAAGCCAGCTCGCCGCACTGCCCCCACCAGACCCCAACCAGACCGCCAGCAAGGCCGAGCAGATGGAGCGCGAGGAAAAGCGACGCCAGCTGGTGAAGATCCTGGCCGAAATCGAGCGGCGTATCAACATGGAGAATGCGCGCCCCAAGAAGCGCTACATCAGCCCGGCTGCGCGCGAAGCGGTGTACGCCGTGTACTACGACAAACTGCGCCGCGCGATCGAGGACCGTGGCACGGAGAACTTTCCCCACGCGGCCGGTAAAAAACTGTATGGCGAGTTGACCATGATCGTCACCGTCAACCACGATGGCCGGGTCATTGATACCGAAGTCGTTGAGAGCTCGGGCAACCGCACCCTGGACCGCCACGCCGCGTCGATCGCCCGCTCCGCCGGGCCGTTCGGCCCATTCAGCCCGGCCATGCGCCGACAGGCAGACCAGATTCTGGTGGTCTCACGCTTCAAATTCACCCGCGACGAGACACTGGAAGCCTCCATTTCCACGCAGAAATGAAACCCCTGGTCCGTTGGCTGGTACTGGTGCTCGTCGCGCTGCTGGCCGTGCAGCTGTATTTTGTGATCCACATTGCCGCCATGGCGTGGCTAAACCCACAGTCCACCAGTTTCCAGCGGTCAGAGGCCTGGCGCATCGCCCACGAAAAGGGCAGCCTGCGCTGGCATCAGCAGTGGGTGGCGTACAGCCGGATTTCTGACCATCTCAAGCGCGCGGTGATTGCGTCCGAGGACGACGGTTTCACCCTCCACGAGGGTGTGGAATGGGATGCCCTGGAAAAGGCCTGGGAGAAAAATGCCAAAGCGGAGCAACGCGCAGCCAGCCAGCGGTCGTCCGCCAAAACCGCTCCCGCAAAGCCCTCTCCCAAGCCCCCAAAAGTTGTGGGCGGCTCCACCATCACCCAACAACTGGCCAAGAACCTGTTTCTGTCGGGTGAGCGCACGCTGTTGCGCAAGGGCCAGGAGTTTGTGCTGACGCTGATGCTGGAACACCTGCTGAGCAAGCAGCGCATCCTGGAGATCTACCTCAACAGCGTGGAATGGGGCGAGGGCGTGTTCGGTGCCGAGGCGGCCGCGCAGCACTATTTCCGCAAACCGGCGTCCCACCTCAGTGCGTATGAGGCCGCACGCCTCGCGGTGATGCTGCCGCGGCCCAAATACTTCGAGAAGCTGCCCCACTCTGGCTACCTGGCCAGCCGCACCGAGGTGATCGTGGGGCGCATGGTGGGGGCGCAACTACCATCCCCATAACTTTTGGTCGTTATCATTATCGCCATGCTTGCCAAGATCATGAGTCTGTTTCTGCTGGGCCTGATCCGGGTGCTGACTGGCAGCCAGGCGCGCTGGCATGGCTGCCCGCCCAAGGCGGAGCAACGCATTTATTTTGCCAACCACCAAAGCCATGCGGATCTGGTCATGATCTGGGCTGCGCTGCCACACGAGTTGCGCAGCGTGACGCGCGCCATTGCCGCCAAGGACTACTGGACCAAGACGCCGTTCAAGCAGTGGCTGACCACGGCAGTGTTCAACGTAATCTATGTCTCGCGCGACCGCAGCTCGGATGAAGACCCGCTGGAGCCCTTGTTTGACGCCCTGCAAAACGGCGACTCCATCATCCTGTTCCCCGAGGGCACGCGTGGCTTCACCGGTGAGCCGCAGCCGTTCAAGGCCGGGCTATACAACCTAGCGATCAAGTTTCCCAACGTGGTGCTGGTGCCAGCCTGGATCAACAACGTGCAGCATGTGCTACCCAAGGGTGAGGTGGTGCCAGTGCCTGTGCTGTGCTCGGTCACTTTCGGTGCCCCCATGCAGTTGGGCGATGGGGAAGACCGCAAGGTTTTTCTGGAGCGTGCACGTGCCGCCGTAGTGGCACTGCGCGACGTGTGAGGCAGGGCCATGTTCGACGTGTACTACTACCTCAAGAACATGACGCCCACGCAGCAGATTGGCGCGCTGTTTGTGTTGGTGTTTGGCCTGCTGCTGCTGGCCAGCATCGTGTCTTTTTTGTTTTCGATGCGTGACCATGGTGACGGCACTAACGCGGAGCAGCGGCGCAAGGAACACCGGCGCGTGGACGCCATCATCCGCACCAGTTGGCTGATGGTGCTGGTTTTCTGGATCGGTTGGGTGGCAGGTGACTGGGTCGCATTGTCGCTATTCGGCTTGGTGTCATTCTTTGGCCTGCGCGAGTTCCTGACGCTGTCACCCACCCGATTGGGCGACCACCGCAGCCTGGTGCTGGCATTTTTTGTGGTGCTGCCCACGCAGTACGGACTGATTGGCAACGGCAATTTTGACCTGTTCACCGTCTTCATTCCGGTCTACGTGTTTCTGGCACTGCCCCTGGCCAGCGCGCTGGCCAACGACCCTGTGCGCTTTCTCGAGCGCAATGCCAAGCTGCAGTGGGGCATCATGGTCTGCATCTACGGCATGAGCCACGTGCCAGCGCTGCTGTTGCTCAAATTCCCCGGCTACGACCACCGCAATGCGTTTCTGGTGTTTTTTTTGGTGCTGGTAGTGCAGGTCTGCATGGTGACACAGCACTTCGCATCGCGGCACCTGCAGCGGGCACCGGTGGCCCCGGCGATCAGCCAGAGTTTCAACTGGGATAGTTGGGGCCTGGGTGTATTGGCGGGCAGCCTCCTGGGCGCGCTGCTGGCCGGCATTACCCCCTGGGTGCCTGGCACTGCGTTCGCCGCCGCCTTCGTGGCCTGCGTGGCGGGGTCACTGGGGCATCTGGTCATGAAGGCACTCAAGCGCGACCGGGGCATTCCCAGTTGGGGGGTGCAGGGGCAATCCGTCACGGGAGCCGGGGGCCTACTGGACCGCGTCGATGCCTTGTGCTTTGCCGCGCCGGTGTTCTTTCACTCCGCCCGGTGGTACTTTGGGGTTTAGACATTTTGGCCTCTAGCCCGCGTAAAATATGATGATAATGCTATTACTTATATAGCATGCGCATTCTAGGCATCGATCCAGGTTTGCGAACCACCGGTTTTGGCGTGGTCGACGTTGAGGGCGCGACCTTGCGTTACGTCGCCAGTGGCACCATCAGCACCCACAAGGTGGAATCAGGCGCGTTGCCCCAACGGCTCAAGATCTTGTTTGACGGAGTCAGCCAGGTCGTGCAACGCTACGCACCCGACTGCTCCAGCGTGGAAATCGTGTTTGTCAACGTCAACCCGCAGTCCACACTATTGCTGGGCCAGGCGCGTGGTGCCTGCATCACGGCGTTGGTCTCCCGCGACCTGCCGGTGGCTGAGTACACCGCACTGCAAATGAAACAGGCCGTCGTAGGTTATGGCCGTGCGGACAAGGCGCAGGTTCAGTCCATGGTGCAGCGCCTGCTGAAACTGCCCGGTCTACCGGGCCCGGATGCCGCCGACGCCCTGGGTCTGGCGATCACCCATGCCCATGCTGGCGCTGCCTCTGCACTGCTCGCCCAGGCGGGGAACGCAGACAGGAGAGGAGCGGCGGCACGGGTGGGAGGGAGTTACCGAGGGGGGCGGAGTCGGTAGGTTGTGACAAGTAATCTCCCGAATGTCGCTGCGCTACAACACCCCGTTCAGCACTTGCCGGTCTCCGAGCAATGTAGCCACTGATGGGCACTCAATACCTAGTAACTTAGTACAGGCGGTTCAAATGATGGGGTGTATACGAGATACCAGTTATTCCATACCCAAACCCAGCGTGTTGGCGAGTCTACTTCAATGGGTGGGACCGATATCGGCTTACCAGTCGATGGCATGATCGTCGGTTTCATTTCGTACTTTAGTTTCATGTCAACACTGGCAACGTTTCCAACCACTTTGATATCTCCCACCGCAAAGCTCAAGTAGGAGATGACCCCCGCGTTATCGACATACTGTTTTTTTGGGGTCACTGCTTTATAAGCAAAATCAAACATGTCATAAGCCGCTGCGTAGTTTCCGGCAACCCGAGTCGCCCATAGCGAATCGATTCGCTGCTTCAATTTTTCTAATTTTTGGGTGTCGTTGTATTGCGCAAATGTTGAATACCGGGACATCGCGGCCGCGCCATCGTCAACCGGGAGAGTCTGCACATTGAGTACGCCATCTGCGACCCGTTCGTTTGGGTACGTTTCGTATGCAAGCAGCGTCTTCCCATTGACGTTGATCAGTTGTGGCCATCCCGCGGACACTTCACCTGGGTTGAGCAATGCTTGGGGGGTAGACCAAGCAGCTCCTTGATCGTATGAAGTGGAGAAATAGATATTTGGGCGAATGTCCCGATAATCTACCCAAGCTACAACGAGGGCTCCGCGTTCAGTTGCCATTATTGTGGGCGATGTGGACTTGGTGTTGTCATGCGTCTTTGAATCCAAACGTTTCAGGTCGCCGGCCCAACGTGCAGTAGCCACATCTAGGCTGGCAGCCGCGATCTTCAGCTTTTCGTCATTTCGTTGTTCCATCCACACTAAATGAGCTCGCTTGTCGGCGATAGACATGGCAATGCCGCTATTGCTGAGACCCGCGGTGCCCGCCAATGCATTACTGTTGCGCCAGTTGCGGCCATTGTCGGTGGACGTGAGCGCAAAAACGCCCTTGTTCAACTCGTCAGCCGCGAGTACCACTGAATCTCCAGATGCGCGAACGATGAGAGACGAAAAATGATGGTCTGATTGATGCAGCACTGTCGGTAACGACCAGGTCTCACCTGCGTCATCTGTCCTTCTGCTTACGATTCGGTACAACACTCTTCCATCGGTGTATGTATTGTCGGTCCACGCGCTAATCCAACTGGTACCTGAGACCACCGTCTGGGGCTCGTGCACATCACTAGACTTTCCGCCAGCCGGAGGCGTATCTAATCGTAAATCTGGTCGCTGCCAACTCAAGCCTCCGTCCAATGATCTATTGAAGTACGCTTGGAATTTGGGCGCTCTTTCATCTTGGTACGTCATACCAAGTACTCCTTGCGGCCCCTTTGTCAGCGTAAAAGGTGGCAAAACGTCATTGGCATCATTAACCATACTGACGTTTGCAAAAGTCTTTCCACCATCCCTGGAGGAAGTAAAGTAAATATTCTTCCCACTCTGGTGGGACCACCAACCTGCGTATAAAACGTTTTCACCGGACCAAAGTTGGAAAAAGCTTCCCCCACTTTTCACGCGCGCTGTGGCGTCAATCAACTGCTCGGGTTGTCCACCCACTTTCAACGCGACTCGGCCTTCTTTTGTGGAATACAGCACACCTAATTCACCCCTCACATCAGCGAACGCTGGACGTGTTCCGTACGCGCCAGTTTGGGCTTCTGAAATTTGGAAAAAAGGAGGGGAGCCGCCATCCGGGTTATTGGATGCGCATCCACATAATGCAAAAACTGCAGATAAGAAAAACGTGCGGCGATTCATGTGTACTTCAATCTGTATGAAACACGCTTACTTCAGAATCCACGACTGAAACAGCGAAATTCACTCAACCACAAAAAAAGCCCCGCTAGCGGGGCTTTCAAAACTCGGCGGGACTTCATCTTATAGATGAAACTCCCGCATAACTACTCAACCTAATTAGAATGCGCCAGCAGACTCGCGGTGCAGGAACTGCTTACCAGCAAATGGTGCACCAGCAGCAGCTTGAACTGTCTGCATCTTCATCATAACGGCACCAGTACCACCACCAGTAAAGGTACCGGCAGTCGCCTTAACCAAACCACCGTTAGTACCGACAGCGGCGTCTTGAGCAGCAGTCATCAGGTCCTTAGCGACGATAGTACCGGCACAGGTAATCTTCTTGGTCACAGTACCCGAGAATGGGACTTCGTCGTTGTTGTATACATTGCCGTTATTGTTAAACGTGGTGGAAGCAGTCCAGTCAGCGCCTGCAGCAATAGCCGCGCTCATGTCACCAGCCACCACACCGTACCAAGATGTGGAAACGATAGCAGCGGGCAAAGTAGCCAAAGCGAAGTTCACATCTGTAATTGCAGCAAAGTTGCCTTCATTGGCAGCAACGTCTGTAGCCAAGCCATTGCTGATGCCGGGGTAGGAAACCACCAAGCCGGAAGCAGGATCAACGATAGCCATGCTACCTTGCAGACCCTGGGCAGTAGAACCGGCAGACTTCGTGGAAACCACCAAGAAACCGGTTTGGTCTTTCAATGGGAAATGCACTGGCAAGGAAGTATCACCGGAAACAGCCATACCAAAGCCACCAGCAGAAGTAGCCGCAACAGAGTGGGTCAAAATGTCGTTCTGCGTCATAGAACCATAAGCATCGAAGTGAGTGCAAGCGGCTCCGTAGTTGTACACATAGTGCAACGACTGAGTATTACCTGTGGTGTTCGTCAGGCTCAAAACGCTCTGAGCACCAGTAGCCGTTGTGAAGTAAGGGAACAGCAGCGAGTTAGCGCTAGCAGTACCGACAGCAGACATCAGCGCCACGCCAGCGGCAGCAGCAATCAGAGTTTTTTGAAAAGCTTTTTTCATGTTTACGTTTCCTATTTTGGCCAAAATAAAATAATTCATACACCCTGAGCTGAAATGAATTACCGCTCTAGTGTACTACCTTTGCACTAACGAAATCCATTGTACATGGATTGACTAAACCGGTCAAAAAAACTCAACGTTGCTCTGCCGGATGGCCAGTTCCCTGACGCATGCTGACAATGTACAAAAGATCACTTGCAAGGTCAAAGAGATTTCCCGCGATTTCTCAGGCTTTTTCGTCTGTGTACCTTTAATGCAACACAGAAACGACAAATCTAGTTGGTCGCTGTACCCGATGAAATAGCAGCGGCATTGCCTTCACTCTTAAGTGTGCCGATGCCATCGCTGTTTAGCTTGCCCATGCCAGTGAGCTTCTTACGGAACTCGGCCGTCACATCACGGGCCTGCTGGTTGTCAGTGACAACTCGTGGTGTGATGGTGATGATAAGTTCACGACGCGTGTTGGAGTCCGTCTTGGCACCAAAGAGCGCACCCACAACCGGGATATCCGATAACAACGGAATACCTGATGAGTCGTTTTGCTTATCCTCTTTGATCAACCCACCCAAGACCATGGTGTCTCCTGATTGCACCGCAACCATCGTCTGTGCGGATCGCTTGTTGATGGTTGGTGACTTGAGCCCATCGGTTGTAATACCCGTTTGCACATCGCTTACCTCCTGACTTATTTCCAAGGTCACCAAGCCACCGGCATTGATGTGGGGCCTAACCGACAAAACAACACCAGTATCCACGTAGCTTACCGAGGTGATGACGCTGGTCCCCGTGACTGTGCTGGCACCCTGCACCGGCACGCTGGCACCCACGTTTATTTTTGCCACCTGGTTGTCCGTCACCATGATGTGAGGAGAGGAAAGCACATTCACCTTGGTATTGCTTGCCAGGGCACTCAATACCGCCGAAATATTCCCACCAGAGCCCCGCCAGACAGCAGAAAACGGTAGCTTGGGTACAACAGATCCCGTTGGATCGGACGGCAATGCGCGAACATTGGAGTTCGAGTTAAACAACATGCCAGAGACATTGTTATTGCTGCTGAAGAACCACTCCAAACCATAACTTAGAGCGCCTGTAAGGGTCACCTCTGCAATGGTTACCTCAACCAGTACTTGACGCGGGACCACATCCAGTTTTTTGACAGCCTCTTCGATCTTTTCGTATTCCGCACCGTTGGCGAGGATCAACAGGGCGTTGTTATCTCGATCAGCAATCACCTTGATGGTGCTGCCCGCACCCAATCCCAAGGCCTCACCCGTTCCCGATGCCACAACGCTTTGCGCGGAAGTCGTAGTCTGGGTTGCCGGTGCGACACCCCCCAAACTATTGGAACCAGCAGCCCCGCTGGATGACTGCAGTGTCGCCGGTGTCAAGCCTGGAGCAACGCTGGCAGACGGTGTAGATGTTCCCGTCTTACCGCCAATGACTTGACTCAGCAAAGCAGCAATCTTTTCGGCACTGCCGTTTTGCACCGGATAAACATGCAGGTGTGTACCAGTTTTCCCGCCGTTGCGATCTAGCCTCTCCACCCACACTCGCGCCTGCTCCAGATATTGTGGGCGCGGGCTCACGACAAATACCGCGTTCATACGCTCAATGGGGACAATGCGCAACATACCAGCGAAAGGGCTTTTCGACTTGTCGCCAAACAAGAGCTCCAACTCGGGCAAGATGCCTTTGACATCTACGCTCTTCAAGGTAAACAGACCTACCGACATGCCGGCAAGCCAGTCCAGATCAAAGACACCTACCGTCTCTAACGCATGGCGCATTTCACTCTCTGCACCAGCTAGCATCAATAGGTTGCGCGCCTCATCCACGCGCAAAATGCTCCCTTCAGGCAGGAGCGGCTCCAATATTTTGGACATCTCACGAGCCGCGATGTATTGCAATTGCACAACCTGCACGCTGTAACCTGGCTGCAATGCTCCCAGTTGCGGCGTCGTCGAACCACGCAGCGCACTATTGAGAGGAGAAATTTTGTAGGAGCCATTTTCTTTAACCATGGCCGCGCCATTCATCCGAAGTACGGTCTCCAGGATTGGAGTAACAGCTGCGCGGTTGATGGGCTGGCTGGTATGAATGGTGACGGAACCGTTGACTTTGGGGTCTATGGTGTAGTTTTCGCCCAGCATGTCCCCCATGACAACGCGCACAACCTCGCGCAAATCTGCACCTTCAAAGTTCAACACGATGTCCGCCGGACCTGCAGACGGGGCTGATGCGTTAACGGGCTTAACGAAGACTCCTGTACCAGGAATGATTTTGGGTGCGCTACCGGTCTCGCTCTCTTTTGCTATTGCAACCTGTTTCTCGAGCCCGACTACAGTGGGCACGGTCGGTTTGGTGGAGACATTCGATTGCATCTCGGTTTTGACGAGAGTTCCAGGTACCGTATTGCTGGACACCACCGGACGCGAGGCACAGCCCACAAGGACCACTGGCGCACAATAGATCAGCGCCAAGGCAATAGTCA
>CAZDDK010000068.1:0-14540 GCA_964504185.1 uncultured Rhodoferax sp.
AACTGGCCAAGTACCAGGCGGTGGTGAAGGCAGCCGGGGCCACGGTTGACTGAAAGGTGTTTTGCCTTTGTGGCGGCCATTGGCCCGCGTTGATTGTTATTGGGTAGCTATTTATTTTGTAGCATTTTGGCGGATAGCGTGGGGCGTTGACGGCAGACGTTATAGTCCACTCATCGGAAAGCCCCCACTTGCGCGGCGGCCCTTTTTTCAGAGTGAGAGCCGATGTGAAGATTTTGGTTGTCGAGGACGAGGACGGTATTCGCAACAATCTGGTTCGCATGCTGCGGCTGGAGGGGTATGAGTCGCTCGAAGCAAGCAATGGTTTCAAAGGGCTTCAAATTGCGCGCCAGGAAGCACCCGATTTGATTCTCTCCGACGTCATGATGCCTGAGCTGGACGGCTACGGACTGCTGGAGGCTTTGCGCGCGGACCCCTTGACTGCTGCCATCCCCTTCATATTTCTGACGGCGCGTACCGATCGTCTGGATCGACGCCATGGCATGAATCTGGGTGCGGACGACTATCTGGGAAAGCCCTTTTCGCGGGACGAATTGCTCGATGCGGTCACAGCCCGCCTGAAACGTATCCAAGCGCTCGAGAAGACCGGATCCAAGGCCGTTGAGCCGACAGCCACTGCGCTGCACATCAAGGGCTACCGCCTATTGCGTCGGCTGGGTGGCGGGGGCATGTCGGAGGTGTTCCTGGCGGAACGTGAGCGGGATGGTTTGGAAGTCGCGCTCAAGCTCTTGGATGCGCGCATCAACGAAGACAGCAAGCTCCTGCATCGCTTCATTCAGGAGTATGCGTTGCTTGAGCAGATTGATCACCCCAACGTGGCGCGCATCTTTGACCATGGGATCACCGACGAACACGCGTTCATCACGATGGAGTACTTTGAGCAGGGCAGCATCAAGGCGCGCGTGGCCTCCGGTCTGTCACCATTTGAATCGCTGGTCATAGCGGTACAGGTGGGTATGGCGCTATCGCAAATCCACGCGCTGGGAATCGTCCACCGCGACGTCAAACCCGAAAACCTCATGCTCAGGGAAAACGGTGGCGTGGCATTGATTGACTTTGGCGTGGCCAAGCAGCATAGCCAAGCTCTGGAGCACACGCGGCATGGTGAAATTGTGGGCTCCCCCTACTACATGAGCCCGGAACAGGCTGCGGGCAATGCCGTCAGCCCGGCCAGCGACATCTACTGCCTGGGCGTGATCTTTTACGAAATGGTGACGGGCAAACGCCCCTACACCGCCGATTGCATTGAGGCCCTGTTGCATCAGCACCTCCACGCGCCGGTGCCCACTTTCGAGCCTAAGTTGGCGGAGTTTCAGGTGCTGTTGAACCGAACCATGCACAAGGACCCTGCCCAGCGCTTTTCGAGTGCGCAGGCGGTGGTGGACTACATCACGGCCCATTGGCCCACAGTCCTGCGTCTTTTGCCTTCCAAATCCCAGTCTTTGGGTGCCAGTCACGTGCAGTCGCTTGATGGAACTCTTCCTCGCTAACGGGTCGTTGATCGAACGGCAACGCAGCCTGACCCAGCAGCAGGGGGACGCATGGTTGCTGTCGGCAGTGGATTTGTCCTGGCACTTGCGCCAACGCGACTGTGCCCAGGCGTTGGCATTGGCGGACGCTGCCCAAACGCGGCTGATGCTCCATCCCGATGCGCGGATACGGCGCGGCCTGATGGCCCGTTTGACTTTGGTCCGTGCAGAGGTGTCGCTGTTATTTGGCGAAATCGACTCTGCAACAGAGGGTGCCATGGGCTGCACTACGGTGTTTGCCGAGCTGGAAGATGAGATCGGGCAGGGGGATACCCACTGGCTGCTGGCATCCATTGCAGTGGATCGGGGAGACAGCGCCCAGGTGGCCAGTCGCTTGCAGGACGCCATTGCCGCCTATGGCGCAGCAGGAGACGCCCAACGCGTGTCCTGCGCGCGTGCGCGATCGCTGGTAAATGCCTCGTTTCGCGAGCCCGTTGCCACGGCTGCGCTACTGGCACGGCACTTTCCATTGGACACGGACTATTCGGTGTGTGCCATGGCCTGGGTGGCTGCGGCGCGCGCCAACGTGGCGGGACTGACCGGTGATCCGGGGGCGTCGATACAGCATGACCTGACTGCCTGGGAGGCAGCGTTGGAGTGCGGGCAGGTTCGGCACGCTCTTGTGTCGGTTGCCAACGCCGCCGAGTCGTTTGCGACCTTGGGTGACCTCGACAGTGCCCTGGAATGGAGCGAACGAGGCTTGGCGTTGGCACGTTCCACCCAGTGGCCGGCCAGTATTGGCTTTTGTCTGATGCAGTTGGGTGACGTCATGCGCCAGCTGGGGCGCCATGATGAATCGCGCGCATTTTTGCGTGAAGCCCTGGACAAAATGCGAAACCAATCGGGCTCGCGAAACTATGTTCTTGGCCTTGGCAATTTAGGGCAATTGGCCATCGATGTGGGTGACTACCAAGCGGGCCTGGATTCGTTTACCCAGCTGGAGCAGCAAGTGTTGTCGCTGACCGAGCCGGATCTCATCATCCGGGCATGGCGCGGGCAAGCCAGTGCGTTGTTTCATTTGGGCGAACTCCACGAGGCCCAATTGAAGGCGGTGGAAGCGCTGAACCTCGCCACACAACATGGCAGTGCTGACGCGCAAATTCAGGTGCTGCGCATTTTGGCGGACATGCACATGGCCCACTCCCTGGCACCGCCCGAGGACTGCCAGGCCCCCACAGCCGCACTGCACTTTCTGGAGTGGGCCTGGCGAGTGACCGGCACCATTCCTGGGTACGAAGCGCCTCCCGAGTTGCTTGAGCAGCTCGCGCTCGCTCGCGCCCACGCCGGGCAATTTGAGGCGGCGTACCGCCATTGCGAGGCGGCATCGATTGCCAGAGCACGTTCACGCACCAAGGCTGCACAAAATCGCGCTGTGGCGCTGCAGGTTCGCCAGCAAGTGGAGCAGGCACGGGCCGACACTGAGCACCACCGCAAGCTGGCAGCGACGCTGAAGGAGACGGCAGCCACGCTGGAGACTCTGGGCATCATTGGGAGGGAAATTACCGCCAGCCTGGATACCGGCGCGGTGTTTGATGCCTTGCACCGAAATGTCCACCAGTTGCTGGACGCAACAGCCTTTGCCGTCTACCTTGTCGATCTTGACGCCACGGGCCTGACCATGGTGTTCGGGGTAGAAGCCGGCATTGCCCTGCCCATCTCGCGGGTGCCGTTGAGCAGTCCCACGGCCCATTCAGCGCGGTGTGCGCGCGAACGCAAAGAAGTGCTGATCGAAATCGAGCCGGGCGTGGTGACTGCCAACTGGATTCCTGGAACATTGCCGACATTGAGTTTGCTGTATGCGCCTCTCATGATCGGAGAGCGGGTTCTGGGGGTCATGACGATCCAGTCGCCACGACAACACGTTTATGGTGAACGGGAACGCTCCATTTTTCTCACCCTGTGCGCGTATGGTGCCATCGCGCTGGACAATGCAAGGGCCTATGGCGTCGCCGCAGAAGCCCAACGCAGGGCGGACATGGCCGTGGACGAATTGCGTCTGGCGCAGGCTCGCTTGGTCCAAGACATCGCCGAGCGCGAACGCATCGAACTGGAGCTCCAGGCGCTCAATAACGAACTGGAGACGCGTATCGCCGCACGTACCCAGGAGATGCAGACCACACTGACCCAGTTGGCCACCAGCCGCCAGAAGCTGCAGGGAATTGTGGATACCGCCTTGGACGCGGTGATTCGGGTGGATGCCGACGGCACAATTGTGGGCTGGAATAGGCAGGCCCAGGTAATTTTCGGGTGGACGCCCAGTCAGGCCATTGGGCGACCACTGCACACCACCATTATTCCGCTTCAATACCGCGAAAACCATGTGCGCGGTATGCAGCGTTACATGGCGGGGGCCCCATCCACGATCATTGATAAACGCATCGAGATTACTGCGCTGCACCAAAGCGGTCGTGAATTCCCCATCGAACTTGCCGTCACACGGGTCGTACTGGATGACCCCACGAAGTTCGAGTTTTGTTCGTTCATTCGCGACATAAGCCAGCGGCGGCTGGCGGAGGACGAAGTGCGCGCCTCGCTGGAAAAGCAACGAGAACTCAATCAGTTGAAGTCGCGTTTTGTGGCAATGGCCTCACACGAGTTTCGAACGCCACTTGCAACCATTCAGTCGTCAGCGGACCTTTTGAGCCAATACTACGAACGCTTGCCGGTTTCGGAGCGCAAGGACCTGTTCGGATCCATCGGCACTGCGGTAAGGCGCATGACCAAAATGCTGGAAGATATTCTGGTCATAGAAAAAGACGAAGCCGAGCGCATTGAATGTCGGCCGTCACAGGTGGATGTGGGATCCATGTGCCGCGACATTATTCAAGAAGTCCGGTCCGAAATTGGCCCCACCGGGATTGGCCACCACACCCTGCAGTTCGCCTTGCACGGTTCGGACACCACGGGGTGGTTTGACGAAAGGCTCATGCGGCACATTCTTGGCAACCTGCTATCGAATGCAGTCAAGTACTCCCCCGAAGGCGGCGTGGTTGACTTGAGCGTGACCTGCGGTGAAGGGGCGTTTGTTTTTGTTGTGCGTGACTCAGGTATTGGGGTTCCGCAATGCGATATTGCGAGGCTGTTCGAGAGTTTTCACCGTGGCACAAACGTCGGCAATATTGCTGGAACCGGGCTGGGCCTGGCCATTGTCAAGCGCGCAGTTGAGCTGCACTCCGGGACGATTGCGGTGCACAGCGTGCAGGGCGATGGAACTGAATTTTCCGTGCGTGTTCCACGCCGGCAGCCTGCGGCCTAGGCGCATTCACGGCACGTCCTTTCTCAATTCGACCTGTGCCAGCGCATGGCGCAGGCGGGCATCGAGCGCGGCTGCCGTGAAGGGTTTGACGATGAAGTCTGTCACGCCTCCTGAAATCGCACTGCGCACTGATTGCGACGCGTTTTCTCCGGTGATCATGATGAAAGGAATGTGGGCAAGGCGCGGTGAGGCGCGCACTTTCTCCAGAAGCTCACGGCCGGACATTTTTGGCATGTTCCAATCACACAGGACAACGTCGAAGTCCATCATATTCAGCCGGTCCCACGCTTCGGCACCGTTGGTGACGGGTGTCACATTGGAGAACCCGAGTGCACCGAGCAGTCGGCGCAAAATGTCACGCATTTCACCCATGTCCTCAGCGATGAGAAGCCGTGCCTTGGTGGCTTGGGTCATGGCAGTCTCCGCGCCAGCCAGTCTGCAACATCGGATGTTGCCATGGGCTTGCCGTGAAAATAACCCTGAATCTGGTCACAGCCCATGTCGCGCAACAAATCGTGCTGCGCTTGTGTCTCCACGCCTTCCGCAATGACCTCCAGACGAAGGCTATGCGCCAGGCTGATAACCGCCCCAGCAATTGCCTGGTCCTCGCGGTTACTGCAAATGTTTCGAACGAAAGACTGGTCCACTTTGAGGACATCCAGTGGGAATCGCTTGAGGTATGCCAGGCTGGAATAGCCCGTACCAAAATCGTCGATGGCGAGCTTGACACCGAGATTCTTCAGTGATTTGAGCACATCCAGCGTGTGGTGAAGGTCGAGCATCGCAGTGCTCTCGGTTACCTCGAGCTCCAACTGCGTGGCGCTTAAACCGGAGGCTTCCAACGCATTGCATACCTGGTGCAATAGCTGTGGATCACCAAATTGACGCAGTGACAGATTGACGGCCACCCGCAAAGGCGCGGCACTTGTTGGCAAGTGCTTGTTCCATTCGACAGCCTGTCGACAAGCCTCTTGCATGACCCATGCGCCCATGGGCACTATTTGCCCGTTCTCTTCTGCGATGGGAATAAACCGTACGGGGGATATCAAGCCCAGCTCGGCATGTTTCCAGCGCATCAACGCCTCGAAACCAACAAGGCGGTTGTCGGCAGCCATGACCTGGGGCTGAAAGAATGCCAGCAATTCTCCACGCTGGACCGCGCGATGCAAGTCGTTGTGCAACTTGAACACGGTTGACATTTCGTCGGTGGAGCTTGGTTCGTGCACGGCCATGCGCTGACCGGATCTCGCCCGTGCCGCCGATAGTGCAAGGTCGAGTCGAGCGATCATCGCAACCGGCAATTCGTGCGCCGAGGCTTGCGCGCAAGCACCAATGGACACCACAGGAAAATGCTCCTGGCCTTCGATCAGAATTGCATCGGACATGGCTCGCAGCAAATCCAGTGCAAGGTCCTCCAGGCGCTGCTCCTTGCGCCAGTTGTGAACCAACAAGGCCAATCGGTCTTCGCCCAATCGCCCCACGGTGTGGCGACAGCCCTCGAATGGGGGCGACTCCGATGCGTGCAGACTGAGGCGCCGCGCCATTTGGCGCACCACGTCATCAATCGCTCCGACACCCATGAATTGGGCAATCTGCGGCAAACTGTCCAAACCAATGACCCACAATGCGGGGCCGGAG
The DNA here is from genome assembly GCA_964504185.1 of uncultured Rhodoferax sp. GTDB lineage: Bacteria > Pseudomonadota > Gammaproteobacteria > Burkholderiales > Burkholderiaceae_C > Allorhodoferax. The sequence goes on from CAZDDK010000068.1 coordinate 6,442, forward strand.
TTCTCTTCGTCACGCAGGGCCTGGCTCAGCAATAGAACGAGGTGGCTGCGGTTGGGCAGCGCGGTCACGCCATCAAAGTGGGCAAGTTGGTGCGCCTGGCTGGCCAGCGCGCGCGTTGCCACCTGTTTGGTGAGGGTTTTCTCAATTTGTGCGTGAATGCACTCGAGCAACTCCTCGCGCTGAAAAGGCTTGGTCAGATAATCGTCGGCACCGATGTTCATGCCTTCGCGTTGGTCACTGCGGTCGGCCTTGGCGGTGAGCAAGACAATCGGGATATGGGCAATCAAGGAATCTGCGCGCAATGCCTGCACCAACTCATGGCCGGTCATCTCCGGCATCATGACGTCGCTTAGCACGAGATCTGGAAGGTGCTGGCGCACCAAATCCAGTGCGGCTCTGCCATTTGATGCAGCCCAGACTTCGTAGCCCTCCAGTTTCAACAGCCGGGTCAAATTGGTCCGAATGTCGGTGTCATCCTCCGCAATGACGATGCGGTGGCTCATGGTACTGCTGGCTTTGCCAGTTGTTCATCAAGCAGTTGCCGCAAATGCGCGAGATTAAAGGGCTTTGTGACATAACCGCTGGCACCTTGCTGGAGTGCGGCTTCCAGCTTTTCAGGCTCTGCGCTGGCCGAGAGAAAAATAAACGGAATGCCCTTCAACGATGAGTCCGACTGCGCGGCCTCAAGTACCTCAAAGCCGTCAAGCCTGGGCATCATCACATCGCAAAAAATTAAATCGGGCTTGTGGGTGCGAATGGCCTCCAGTCCCATATACCCGTCGGCGGCTTGCAAAACCGCGTGGCCTTCGAGAATCAGGAATCGTACCAAGTTTTCGCGAATCGGTGCTTCGTCATCTATGACCAGTATGCGTGCCATCTTGTACCTCACCCGTTCGATGGAATTTCGGCCGACAGTGTGACACGAAAGCAGGAACCCCGTCCTATTGCACTCTCGACCGCTATCTGTCCCCGATGCAATTCCACTGACTTTTTCACAATTGCCAAGCCCAGACCTGTCCCCTTGATGTCCGCAACGTTGCTGCCGCGGTGAAACGGTTCGAATAGTTCATTCAGATCCCCTGGCGGAATGCCAATTCCGTGATCAATAACCTCGAACACGAACTGGTTGGATTCGCCGCTCATTCTAAAGGTGACCGATTCGCCGGGCGGAGAGTATTTGATGGCATTGGAGAGCAGATTCCCGAAGATGTGGTGCATTAATTTGGGGTCGAAGTAGCCCATCGGATCCACCGGATGGCACTCCATTTCGATCGAGCAGGGCTTGCTGTCCGCTTGCGGGCGGACTTCATTTACCAGAGATGCGCACAGCTGGCGCACATCGACCCGTTCGGGCTGGAACTCCAGCATTTGGGCATCCGCCTTGTTTACCAGCAAGATGTTGTCCAGCATGGCGGTCATGCGTTGCACGCCGACCTCGATGGATGCCAATATGTCCGTGCGGTCCTGGGCGCTCAGTTGGTCGGCATACTGCTTGAGCAATTCAGCCGACGAAAGAATGGTTGCCAGGGGCGTACGGAACTCGTGGCTAGCCATAGCCACAAAGCGGGCACGCAGCTCGTTGAGCTCAGTTTGGCGCTTTAGCGCTGTCAGCGTGTCTGCTTCAGCGGCGCGGACCTGCGACACGTCCAGAAAGGTTGCGAGATAGGATTGCACGGCCCCGCTGTCGCTGCTGACGGCAATCGCCTCCGCGTGCACCCACACCGTGTCACCCTGTGCGGTCACGAATCGAAATCCTTCGGTCTTGGCTTTTTGTACTGCGCCGGGTGGTGCAGGTTCTGTCAGCGCGCCAAAAAAGTGGACTGCAACGCGTTCGCGGTCTTGTGGGTGCACACAATCCAGAATGTTCCAGCCGGGTGCGTTGTAATCCGAGGGATTGCCCAGCATGGACAGCAGCCGTGGTGAGCAGCGCATGCGCGGGTTCTTGGTATCCCATTCCAAGCCCCCAACGTTGGCGCAACTTATCATGAGATCCAGGTGGCGGCGTTGTTCTTCCTGGCGTGCCTGGTGAGACGCCATGATGCGCGCATAGATGTGGGCAAAGGCGCTGCTGATAATCAGGATCGCACCGGCACGAAAGGCAGTCACTCCGTCAACCTGGAGATACATCAAGGTGGTTGCGATGACCACCGCGCAGCCATCAAACACCGCAGCCGCGCGCGTATGGGTCACCAGGTGGAGCATCATCATGACCGGGGCAACCCATAGCACGCCGACCAATCCGCGCCGTTCAATCGTGACGGCTATCACACACACTGCGAGGGCTGTCAATATGCCGTCCGAAAATGGCTTGCCCCGATTGTGGTAAATCGCCATCCCATAGAGCATTGCCACCCCAATGGCGATGCCGCACAAGCCTGCCGTGATGAAGTCTCGGTCGATCGCGTTCTTCGTGCCCAAGACGACAAAGAACGCCGCTGCGCCAAAAAGCGCGTAGGCCACGGGTTTGCGCTGCGTCTCGATGGCAGCGGACCCCACGCGTGCGGTGTACGCGGGCTCAGGCGAAGGTCCGTACTGCATGGTCACTGGCCTTCTATTGGCAAGCGGACGGTGAAGCGCGTTCCACGTCCCAGCTCGCTGTGCACTTCGATGTTCCCACGATGCAGATCCACCGACTTTTTCACAATGGACAGGCCCAGGCCCGTTCCCGCGATGGCCCCCACATTGGTGGCGCGATGGAACGACTCGAACAGATGGTGCAGCTCATCCGCAGGAATGCCAATTCCGTGGTCTTGCACTTCGATGGACGTGTGCTCGCCGTCCTGGCGTACGCGCAGCTCCACATCGCCACCTTGCGGTGAGTATTTCAGTGCATTGGACAGCAGATTGCTGAAAATGTGACGACACAGCGAGGCATCTGCATTCTGGGTGGCGCAGCCATGCTGCCAGTCCAGTGTGATGCGATTGTGCGCCTGAGAGAACTGTTGGGTGGCGTCATGAATCAGCTCGTCCAAGAGCGCCCGCAGGTTCATGGGTTGTGGGTGGAATTCCAGCATTTCGGCTTCCGCCTTGCCGATCAGCAACACACGGTCAAGCATGTGGGTCATCCGCTGCACACCGGACTCGATGGACCGCAGCAAATCGGCTCGTTCGGGTTCTGTCATGCGGTGTGCATAGTGTTGCAGCAATTCTGCCGAGGACAGGATGGAGGCCAACGGTGTACGGAACTCGTGGCTTGTCATGGCAACAAAGCGCGACCGCAGTACGTTCAGCTCGCGCTGCGCCTCCAGCGCATTGCGAATATCGTCCTCGGCCTTGCGGCGGTCTGTCACATCGAGGAGCGTCCAGATCACGCCAGCATCTGGGTCCCTGTCTTCCACGCAACGCCCGGCAATCAGGACCCAGGCCTTTTCACCACCGTGGCGCAGGGTGTAGCGCTCGCTGTTGTAAGTCCCAGTGCTGCGCAGGCTGGATTCGGACCTGCATTTTTCCTGTGCATACTCAGCGTCTGATTCATAAAAGATGCGGGGCGATTGACCGATCAATTCTTCGCGCGGGAGTCCCGCCATTTCCGCACATTTTTCGTTGACCCAGACAATTTGGTCACGCACATTGAAGCTGATGCCCACCAACGCGGTGTTCAACATGGCCTCGCGTTCGAACGATGTCCGGCGCAAGGCCAATTCCAATTGTTTGCGTTGCGTGATGTCGGACAGGAACGCCAACGTGGCCGGTTCGCCCTCCCATTGAACCAGCGTTGCACCCATGTCCAGCCACCGGGTCGAGCCATCCGCGTCCAGCAGGCGCAACTCCAGGCGCATGCTGCTTTCGCCCGGAAGCGACAGCGTTCCCAGTGAGCGCAGTGCCTGTTCGCGGTCTTGCGGCTGCAGGTGAACCGTCCAGTCTTGACCGTGCAGACCACCTTCCATGAAGCCGACCATGGTTGCAGCCCGGGCGTTGCAGAAGAGGACTCTCTCCATTTGCAGAACCATCATGCCCTGCCCCACCTGTTCAATCACGTTGCGGTAGCGTTCTTCTGAACGCTGCATGGCTGCGTAGGCCTGCATGCGTTCTATGGCCGCGCTGACATGGTGTGCCACATGCGCCAAGACTTGTGCATCGGACTCGGAGTAGGTGGTCCCCGCATCGTAGCTTTGCACCGCCAGCACACCGTCTACGGTGCCACGGATGCGCAGCGGCACACCCAGCCACGCGCTGAAGCTCAAGTCGCCCTGAGCCTGTGTGACCTGCCCGAGCGCCTGCAACTGTGCAAGGCGGGGCTGGTCAATGCGCTGAGGTTCTCCGGTTGACACCACGAACTCGGTCAGTCCCTTTCGAAGTGGAACATCCGACTTTTGCAGTGTGTCGCCATCGCGTTCATCCACGTAGTAGGGAAAGTGCTTGACGCCCTTTTCGATGTCGCACAGGCAGATGTAGCAGTTAGCGGCAACCATGAGCTGCCCCAGTAGCGCATGAACCTGCGCCGAGAATTCGTACAAGGAGTCTCCGCTGCCTGCCCGGGCCGCCAGTTCGTAGAACACGCGGTACATCGTTTCACTCTGGCGGCGTTGGCGGGTTTCGCGCTCCAGCTCGGCGTGTGCATTGCGCAAGGCGTCGTAGGATTGCTTGCGGTCAATGGCCGTGCTGACATGGCGTGCGACTAAGGACAGCAGATGGGCGTGCGTCGCATCGTAGGACACACCGCTCTCATAGCTTTGCACCGTGAGCACCCCGCCAACGCGCCCCCGGATGTGCAATGGCACCCCCAGCCAACTGGCAAAAGTCAGGTCCCCCGTGGCCTGGGTGATCTCGCCGGACTGCTGCAGCGCGAGAAAGCGCGGTTGGTCTATCAGTTCGGCCACCCCTGATCGCAACACAAACTCGGTCAGACCCAGGCGCATGGGCACATCGACCTCTTGCATCGAGTTGCCGTCGCGTTCATCGACGTAGTAGGGAAAGTTCAGACGCCCAGGGCGCTCGCTGAGCAAGCAGAGGTAGAGACTCTTGGCCGGAATGAGTTCTGCCAGCACACGATGCAGGGCACAACCAAAGTCAAATAGGGTCTCCTCGGTGGATGCGTGCTCGGCAATGCGGTACAGGGCCTTGTAGGCTGCCGCGCTAAAGTCCGTGTCGTCCAGGCTGGTCATGGTGGCTTTGTCAGTCTTTGCTAGAGTGGTCACACAAGTGAAATCCGTTTCCTGGCATTCTCGGCGTTTCAATGGGTGGGTGCCACCCATTGTCCTAACTCCAGTGCAAAGTGCGTCACCGGATTGCTTACACTGCCCCCATGCTTGTCCAACCTTCTCCGCCCCTGCCGCCGGGTATTGATCTCATCACGCTGTTGGATGCGGTGCAAGACAGTGTTTACGTGATTGACCCCCACACGTCGCACATTGCGTGGTGCAATCGCACGGGCGCGCAAAGCCTGGGCTTGTCGGTTGCTGAGGTCGTGGGGCGTTCTGTGTTGGCGCTGCGTGTGGACGCCCCGCCAGCGTCTGCTTGGCAGGCGATGGCCCAGCAAGTGCGCGACGCGCCGCCCTGCATATGGGTTGGGTGCCATCGGCACCGGAACGGGCAGGCCTTGCGTGTTGAAGTCTCGATCCGGTTGCTCGAAACACCCGCGCGTTTGTGGTTCGTGGCAGTGGCCCGAAATGCAAACGACGGCATGGCAGAGCGCTACCAGGAGGTCGTTGAAAACCTGGGTGAAGGCATGGGCATCGTTCAAAACGGTGTCACCGTCTATGTCAACCTGCGAGCTGCTGAGTTGTTGGAGCGCGACCCTGGGGCAATGCTGGGGGTGTCCCTTCTTGACTGGGTGCACCCCGACGACCACGCCATGGTGCTGGAGCGCCAGCGCATGCGTGAGCGTGGTGAGCCCGTGCCCGAACGCTACGAGCTGCGCTGCATCACCGGTACAGGCCGGGTGCGCTGGATGGGCACGCGCACCTCTGCCCTGTTGTGGGAAGGGCAGCCGGCGACCATGACCTTTTTTGCCGACGTGACGGAACAGCGTGGCACGCTGCAGGCGCTGCAGGCTTCAGAGAAGCGCTACCGCTCGGTCGTCCAGCAACTGGGTGAAGGCATGATGGTGATCCAGCAGGGTCGGGTCATTTTTGCCAACCGCCAGAGTGCGGTGCTTCTTGGGCGGGCCCCCGAGGCGCTTGAAAACATGCCTGCCCTGGAGGTCGTGCATCCCGATGACCGCGCCCTGGTGGCCGAGCGTTTGCGCGCCCGGGACACGGGCCAGCAACTCGATGTTGAGACGGAATTTCGCATCATCTGGCCCGATGGCTCTCAGCACTGGCTCAATACCCATTCCAGTACCGCCGATTGGGAAGGCCAAAGCGCGACGCTGACCTTCTTTACCGACAACACCCGGCAGCGGCGCATGATTGAAGCCCTGCACCAGTCGGAGGAGCGCTACCGGCAGGTCGTCGAGCATGTGGGCGAAGGCATGGTCGTGGTGCAAGGTGAACGCTTTGCGTTTGTGAACACGCGGGCCTCAGCGATTGTGGAAATGCCCATCGACGACATGATGGCGCGTGGCTACCTGGAGCGCATCCACCCCGATGACCATGCCCTGGTGCAGCAGCGACGCCTTAAGCGCCTTGCGGGCGAAGCGGTTCCCAACCGGTATGAAATCCGGCTGCAAATGCCCGACGGACGGGTGAAATGGATCGACATTGGCGTGACCCTGGTGCCCTGGGAAGGTGGTACCGCCACCCTGACCTTCTTTTCGGATGAGAGTGAGCGCAAGAAGCTGGAGAACCAACTGACCAACACGCTGGCAGAGCGCGAGATTGTGCTCAACACCTCCGTGGTGGGCATAGCGTTTCTCACGCCCGAGGGACGCTTTCGATGGGCCAACCCGGCGATGTTGGGCCTTTTCGGCGGGCAAGCACTGGGTAGTTTCTATTCGATGGAACAGGTCTACCTGACCCGCCAGCAATACCTCGAAGTCGGCGCAGCGGTGGCCAAGGCGATTGGCAAGGGCGAATTGTTCCAGCGCGAACTGCCCATGCGCAAACTAGACGGAACCACGATATGGGTCTCACTCTCGGGGCAGGCAGTCAACCACGACAACTTGCTGGATGGCACCGTCTGGACGGCGCTGGATATCACTGAGCGCATGCATGCCGAGGAAGGCATCCGGACCGCGTTGGCGCAGCAACGCCAGCTCAACGACCTGCGCACGCGCTTCGTGTCCATGACCAGCCACGAATTCAGGACCCCGTTGGCCACCATTCTCTCGTCCACCGAATTGCTGAAGTTTTACGGAGAACGCATGGAGGTTCAGGAACGCCAGGACCTGCTACAGAGCATTGAAGCCGGTGTGCAGCGCATGACCACCATGCTTGACCGTGTGCTGATGCTGGGGCGAGTCGAAGCCCAGATGATGACCTTCACCCCCCAGTCTGGCGAACTGGGACCGCTTTGCCAGGCAATTGTGGACGAAACCCTGCAGGCGGTTCCCGCCAAGCTTTGCGCGGTGGAGCTGCGCTCAACACCCCATTTGCCGGTGGGCCAGTTCGATCCCACTCTGCTGCGCCACATTTTTGGTAACTTGCTGAACAACGCCATCAAGTATTCCCCCGCGGGCGGTCAGGTGGTTTTTGATCTTGGCCGTGACGAATCGCATTTCGTCGTGTCGGTCTCCGACCAAGGCATTGGCATTCCTGCCGATGAGGTGCCCCATCTGTTTGCATCGTTCCACCGCGCCAGCAATGTGGGTGATATCAAGGGCACTGGTCTGGGGTTGGCAATTGTCAAGCAGGCGGTGGAACTGCATGGTGGCGGCATTTCCGTACACAGCCAGACCGGCCAGGGGACCTGCTTTACCGTGCGGTTGCCGTTGTGAGGCCGTGCCCGGGTGTTACGCCGCTGCAGTGGGTGCTGTGCGCAACCGGCGTACCTGCTTCAGTACCGCCCCCAGCACGTCGCCCTCGTCCGCAGCCACCACACAGCGCTGCGGCATGGAGCGCAGCCAGGTCATCTGGCGCTTGGCCAGTTGGCGGGTGGCAATGACACCGCGCTCACGCAGCGCGGTCAGCGGCACCGGCCCTGCGGCTCTTGCAGCGTCATGCGCATCCAGCGCCTCCCAGGCCTGGCGATAGCCCACGCAGCGCATCGACGGCAAGTCC
>CAZDDK010000069.1:0-11773 GCA_964504185.1 uncultured Rhodoferax sp.
GAAGCCGTGGCCGCCGACCTGGAAGCCTTCTCCACCCTGGTTCGCAGCCGCATCCGCAGCCTGCCCGGCGTGAAGGAAATCGCCACCAGTTTCTCGCTGAAGGAAGTCAAGGCGTCCGGGAGCTTGCCGGTGGCTACGTAGGTCGCCACAATGGCTGCGAGGAACCCGGCGGCGACATCGGCTGTATTCGCACAACGCCAAGATTCGTTGCGCCTTCGGTCTAGCCCCCCGCCCGGTGGCCCCCTCGCAGCGTCACCCTCTTCCGACTCCCTACAATTCAGCCCCCAAGATTGTTGACTCGCACGCATCCATGAACCAAGAAGCCCCCTCGACCGAGCCCCCCGCAGTGCCAGCCCAGGGCGGCGACGCGCCCGCCAAGCCTTTCATGCGCACCATCAAGAGTTTCGTGAAGCGCGCCGGGAGAACCACCACCGGCCAGGCCAAGGCGTTTGAGGAGCTGGGGCCCAAGTACTTGCTTCCCTACCAGCAGAATGCTATTGATTTAGTAGCGCCATACATAGATATTGCGCGGGCTGGAGGCCAAAATGAGCAAGAAGATTCCCCCATCGTGCTGGAAATCGGTTTTGGCATGGGTGAAGCCACGGCGCACATCGCCGGCGTGCTGCCGCACACCCGTTTTCTGTGCTGTGAAGTGCATGAGCCCGGCGTGGGGGCATTGCTCAAACGCATCGGCGAACAAGGCCTGACCAACATCCGCATCTGTGCCCATGACGCGGTGGAAGTCATCGACCACATGCTGCCCGAGCAAAGCCTGGACGGCGTGCACATCTTCTTCCCCGACCCCTGGCACAAGACCAAGCACAACAAGCGCCGCCTGATCCAGTCGCCCCTGGTCGCCAAGCTGGCGCGCCGGCTCAAGGTGGGGGGCTACCTGCACTGCGCCACCGACTGGGAACCTTACGCCCAGCAGATTCTGGAAGTGCTAACCGCCGAGCCGCTCCTGAAGAACCGAGCCCTGGCGTCCCACCCCGAACTCCGTGGCTATGCGCCCAAGCCGCATTACCGTCCACTGACAAAATTCGAAAACCGTGGCATCAAGCTAGGGCACGGCGTGTGGGATGTCGTGTTCGAGCGCGTCTGACCCGCCAACGTGACCCGGTACCGGCCCAACCCACCCCCCACCCGCCAGGGGGTAGGCCCGAGTTGCGTGGTGCTGACGCCAGGTCCCTGGGGCACCGTGCTGGAATTTCTGGTCCAGCGCTTTGCCAGGGTGTCCGCCGACGCATGGTCCCAACGCCTGCTGGCGGGGGACGTGGTGGACGACCATGGTCAGCCCATCACCTCCCAGACCCCGTTCCGGGCCGGGCTGCGCCTCTACTACTATCGGGCCCTGCCAACCGAGGCGCGTATCCCGTTCGAGGTCGAAGTGCTGTGGCAAAACGCGCATCTGCTGGTGGTGGACAAGCCCCACTTCCTGCCGGTGGTGCCCTCTGGCAAATACCTGCAGGAGACCGTGCTGGTGCGTCTGAAGAACGCGCTGTCACTCGATGCGCTCTCTCCCCTGCACCGCATCGACCGCGACACCGCCGGATTGGTCCTCTTCTCCAAGCAGGCCTCGAGCCGGGGGGCTTACCAGAACCTGTTTCGCACGCGCCAGGTGGACAAGACCTACGAGTGCGTCGCGCCCTGGAACCCCGACCTGCCCTGGCCCCTGACCCGAGAGAGCCGTATCGCACCGGCCTCGCATTTCATGCAACAGACCGAGGTGCCCGGCCCTCCCAATGCACTGACCCATATCACCCCACGGGAAGTACACGGCAGTTGGGCCCGCTACACCCTCAAGCCCCTGACTGGCCAGCGCCATCAATTGCGCGTACACATGGCAGCCCTGGGTGTGCCCATTCGGTTTGACGGCATCTACCCGACCCTGACCCCCGAGGGCCGCGCCGACTTCAGCAAACCGCTGCAATTGCTGGCCCGGTCGATTGCATTTACCGACCCGCTGACCGGCCAGCCGCTGCAATTTGACAGCCGGCGCAGCTTGCTGGCACTCATCCCAAAGAAGCAGTGACATTTTCTTCGGGCAGTGCCACAATGCCGTGACCGTTGAATGACATTTCTCATCGGTTCAACAATAAAGGAGAGTGCGCCATGTTTCGCCTTCACTCCGCTACCATCGCCCAGCGTCTGGGCCTCTTGATTGCTCTTTCCATCCTCGGCATTGCCGCCTTGTCCGCCGTCTTTTTATGGACCGAGCGCACCCAGATCCTGGAAGAACGCCAGTTGGGCGTGCGCCAGACCGTGGAAACCGCCCACGGCCTGATCACCCACTTTCACAGCCAGGCCACCGCCGGCAAGATGCCTGAGGACGAAGCCAAGCAACGGGCACTGGCGGCCGTCAAATCGTTGCGGTACAGCGGTTCCGAATACTTCTGGATCAATGACATGCAGCCCAAAATGGTGATGCACCCAATCCGACCCGAACTCGATGGAAAGGACCTCACCGACAACAAGGACCCCACGGGCCAGCAACTCTTTGTGGAGTTCGTCAAGACGGTCAGGGCCCACGGTGCCGGTTTCGTGTGGTACTTATGGCCCAAGCCCGGCAGCGACAAACCCGTGCAGAAAGTGTCGTACGTCAAGGGCTTTGAGCCCTGGGGCTGGATCGTGGGCTCGGGCGTGTACGTGGACACGGTGGACACCGCGATTGCCCAGCGGGTGGTTCGCGCGGGTCTTGGCACGCTGGCCATTGCGGCCCTGCTGTTGGGCGTGAGCATGGTCATTTCCCGTGGGGTGATTCGCCAGCTGGGTGGCGAGCCCGGTGCGGCAGCGGCCATCACACACCGAATTGCCACCGGAGACCTGACGGTGGACATCCCCCTCAAGGCCAACGACGACACCAGCCTGCTGCATGCCATCCGCTCCGTGCGGGACAGCTTCGCCAGCATCGTCGGCCAGGTTCGCACGGGGTCCGAGAGCGTGGCCACGGCCAGTGCCGAAATCGCGCAGGGCAACAACGACCTGTCCACCCGCACCGAACACCAGGCCAGCGCGCTGGAAGAAACCGCCGCCTCCATGGCCGATCTGGGGTCCACCGTGAAGCAGAACGCCGACAGCGCGCGCCAGGCCAACCTGTTGGCGCAAAGCGCATCGGCCGTGGCGGTTCAAGGCGGTGAAGTAGTGGGCCAGGTGGTGGAGACCATGAAGGGCATCAACGAAGCATCGCGCAAGATTGCGGACATCATCACCGTCATTGACGGTATCGCGTTCCAGACCAACATCCTGGCCCTCAATGCTGCGGTGGAAGCCGCCCGCGCTGGTGAGCAGGGCCGTGGCTTTGCCGTGGTGGCGTCCGAAGTGCGGGCCCTGGCGGGTCGCTCCGCCGCCGCCGCCAAGGAAATCAAGACCTTGATCGATACCAGTGTGGGCCGGGTGGAACATGGCACGGCCCTGGTCGATCAGGCCGGCACCACCATGGGCGAGGTGGTGGCCTCTATCCAGCGCGTGACCGGCATCATGGGAGAAATCAGTGCGGCCAGCAGTTCGCAGTCCATGAGTGTGGCCGAAGTGGGTGCCGCCGTGAGCCAAATGGACCAGACCACGCAGCAAAACGCGGCCCTGGTCGAACAAATGGCCGCTGCGGCCAGCAGCCTCAAGGGTCAAGCACAGGAACTGGTAGAGGTGGTTTCTGTGTTCACCCTGCGGTCGTCATGACCACTGAACCTTGCCCTTGGCGCTGTACCAGCCGTCTACCTTGGAACCCACCTCGCCCTCGATGCGGGCACGGCGAATTTTCATGGTAGGTGTCAGGAAACCGTTTTCAATGGTCCAGGGCTGCTGGGCAATCACGATCATCTGCAGCTTTTCGTGGTTGACCAGGTGGGCGTTGACGTCGGTCAGCAACTTGGCCAACTCTGCCTCCACTTCCTTGCGGAATGCAGGGTCCTTTTGCTTGGGCCGCACCTCTTCGCTCAACACCACCATGGCATAGGCGGCGGGTTGGCCCAGGCCGGACACCATGCTCATCTCAACCAACGGGTGCGCGTTGAGGCTGTTCTCGATGGGCGCGGGTGCCACGTATTCACCCTTGGAGGTCTTGAACAATTCCTTGACCCGTCCGGTAATCTTGAGCAGACCGTCCGCACGGCGTTCGCCCCGGTCGCCGGTGCGGAAGAAGCCATCCTCGGTAAATACCTCAGCATCCAGATCGGGGCGCTTGTAGTAGCCCACCAGCTGGCCGGGTGATTTGATCAGAATCTCGCCTTCTTCACTGATGCGCACCTGCACGCCGGGCAGGGGCACGCCCACACAGCCGGGGGCATTGATCTCGGGAGTCGAGTTGTGCGAGTAGGCAAAGTCTTCCGACATGCCATAGCCCTCGATCAGATTCAATCCCAGATTGCGGTACCACGCAATCAGTTCCGCAGGGATGGGTGCCGAGCCACTGCCGGCCAGCAAGGCCTGGTCCAAGCCCAGGTTCTTGAGCACCTTGCGCTTGACAATGCCACTGAGAATCGGAATCTTCAGCAAGCGCTCCAGCTTTTTGGGTGGCATCTTGCCAAACACCCCATGCTGAAACTTGAGCCATAGGCGCGGCACCGAAATGAAGGTGGTAGGCCGCGCGCGGTTGAGATCCTGCACAAACGTGTCCAGGGATTCCGCAAAAAAGACGTGGGTTTTGCCATCCACCATGGACATGCACTCCACCCAACCGCGCTCGAAAACGTGCGCCAGGGGCAGATAGGACAGAATGCGGTTTTCCTCCAGATCGCCAATGCGGTTTTTGATGTCCTTGGCAACGTTTTCGGCCACCTTGGTGATGCGCTCAAAGCTGTGCATCACACCTTTGGGCGTTCCCGTGGAGCCGGAGGTGTACAGCAGAATCGCGATGTCGGTTCCAGCACGGGCCACACGACCGGTCACCGGCGCGGTGCGACCAACAATGGCGTCCCAGGATTCATAGCTGTTCTTGGGTGCAAGTGGGAACGCAATGCAGGGCAGTGTTGCGGGAACGCCTGGCTTTTGCGCCTCCCAGGTATCGAGCTTGCCGACAAACAGCAGACTGGCACCGCTGTGCTCCAGCACATAGCCAATGGTTTCTGCCGTTTCGGTCGGGAAAATGGCGACCGTGGTGCAACCGGCCATCCAGATCGCCAATTCGGCCATGAAGAAATGGGCACAATTCTTGGACAATAGCGCCACGCGTGCCCCGGGTTCGAGCTTCAGCGATGCGATATGCGCTGCCATGCGCCGGGACTGGTCCAGCGTCTGACGCCAGGTGTAGTCCACTACCTGTCCACCCCCTACGGGCTGGGTCATATATACCCGGTCGGCCAGCTTGGCCTCGTGGTCGTAGACGTAATCCAGAATCAGCTTGCTTTTTGCCACCGCGGGTCTCCTCTTTGGTTAAGGCTGCAGAATACCGCAGCCACGGCAAAATAGCGTAGGGGAAAGTCCCCAATTCACCACGCCCGCGCGCCCAGTTCACAGGGTCTTGGTCATACAAACCCCGTTCCATTGCGCGGCCAGGCACCCACTTTTAGGGAACTCTTTTTGAACGCTGAGACATTGACCGACCAGGCGCTGGCCGCCTTCGAAAGGGTCGTCGGCAGCACGCCCGGCTTTCGACCCCGCGCGGGCCAGCACGACATGGCGGCCTGTATTGCCGCAACACTGGCGCGCGGCGACTTGGGCGAGCACGCCGCCCCCACCAAAGCCATTGCCGTTATCCAGGCCGGAACCGGGGTGGGCAAGTCGGCGGCCTACGCATCCACTGCGATCGCAATGGCGCTGGAGCGCAAGACCCGGGTGCTGATTTCCACTGCCACCGTGGCGCTTCAAGAGCAACTGATGGGCAAAGACCTGCCGGCCCTTGCCCAGGCCATGGAGAAACCTTTCGTGTTCGCATTGGCCAAGGGGCGTGGGCGCTATGTGTGCAAGCTCAAGCTGGAGCGCCTGGTAGGCCAGAGTGGCGCACCGGAAGACCTTTTCGACGCCGACGACGACGCACCCAAACCCTCTGCGTTGGGGCGCTCCTTGTCGCACGAAGAGTCGCACGAACGCCGCATCCGCCTCTATGAGCACATTGCCACCCTGCTGGGCAACAACCAATGGGACGGAGACCGCGACACCCTGGCCGAGGCGCCCGATCCACGCGACTGGGCGGGCGTGGCCGCAGAGCGCCACACCTGCACCGTGCGCCACTGTCCACGCTTTCGCACCTGCAGCTACTACGAGGCCCGCACCCGCCTGGCAGAGGCCAATGTCATCGTGGCCAACCACGACCTGGTGCTGGCCAGCTTGGGGCTGAAGACCCTGCCGGACCTGAACAACTGTCTGGTCATCTTCGACGAGGGGCACCACCTGCCCGCGGTCGCGCTGGACCAGTTTGCCAGCAGCATGGATCTGAGCAACCTGCGCTGGTTGGACAAGTTGCCAAAAGCCGTGCAAGAGATTGCCAACACCTTGCATTTGCACGCAGGCCACGATGTGGCCACCGTGACCAGCCAGCTCAAGCAGGTACTGACCCAACTCGCACGCATGGCCATGGAGTTGGTCTGGGCGCACACCGGCAAGTCGCCGGATGGCGGCGGGCAGGACGGCACGCTGCGCTTTGCCCACGGTGTGTTACCCGAAGCGCTGACGGAACCCGTGTCCCAGATCCATGCACAGGCAGCAGGGCTGTCAAAGGCCCTGGACGCCCTGGGCATGGAAGTAAAGGCGCTCGCCAAGGAGGACCCCGACCAGGCCGCGCAGTGCGCCCAGCTGTACGCCAGGCTGGGCAGCCTCGCACCACGCCTTGGCAGCATCGTGTCCACCGCCAGCCTGCTGCTGGAACACGGCCCCCAGCCACTGGCGAAATGGCTGCGGGCGGCAAGTGAGCATGGCTACCTGACCCTGACCGCCCACGCCTGCCCCATCGTCCCCGCAGACCTGCTGCGCCAGTTCCTGTGGAGCCAGGTGCGCGGTGCCGTACTCACATCCGCGTCGCTGACCAGCTGCGGCAGTTTCGACTACTTTTTGCACGAAGCCGGTCTGTACAACAACCCTGCGGTCGTGGCACTTGAAGTAGCCAGCCCGTTTGACTACGCGCGCCAGGGCTCACTCACCGTGGTTCACACCCGCAGCGACCCCAAGCAGGCCGACGCCTACACCCGCGAAATGGTGGTCGAGCTGCTGCAGGACTTGGTGGCCGTGGAAACCGGTGCACTGGTACTGTTCACGTCGCGGGCCCAGTTGCGAACCGCCACCGACGCCCTGCCCGCCTCGCTGAGAGACGCCGTCCAGGTGCAGGGCACGCAGTCGCGCGCACGCCTGCTGGCCACCCATACGGCACGCATCGAGGCCGGATTTCCGTCCATCATTTTTGGCATGCAGTCGTTCGGTGAGGGGCTGGACCTGCCGGGCAAGTTGTGCGACACCGTGTTCATTACCAAGCTGCCGTTTGCCCCCCCTTCGGAACCCGTGGACGAGGCCCGCGCGGAATGGCTGCGCAGCGTGGGCCGGGACCCGTTCAACGAACTTGTGATTCCGGCCACGGGCATCAAGCTGCTGCAATGGACCGGTCGTGCCATTCGCACGGAAGACGACCACGCCGCCGTCATCTGCTACGACAAACGCCTGGTGCTGCAAAGCTATGGGAAAAGAATGCTGGCGGGGTTGCCGCCCTATCGACTGGAACACCGCAAGGCGGGAACAAGGCGCTGAGCCCACAAAAAAGCCCCGCCTCCACAAGGGAGACGGGGCATATTTTGGTAGGCGCGATTGGACTCGAACCAACGACCCCCACCATGTCAAGGTGGTGCTCTAACCAGCTGAGCTACGCGCCTACAGTATTCGAGAGGCCGAAGTATAGCAGCAAAAATCCCCCACTCCACCTTGGAACCCAGTCAGGGTTGGCTTGGGTCATAATTGACGTTTACGTAAACGTCAATTCATTAACTCATTCACCACAAGGAAATCACCATGGAAATCGCAGGCAAGGTATTTATCGTTACCGGTGGCGCATCCGGTCTGGGCGAAGGCACGGCCCGCATGCTGGCCGCCAAGGGCGGCAAGGTCGTCATAGCCGACATGCAGGCCGAAAAGGGAGAAGCCGTTGCCAAGGAAATCGGGGGTGCGTTTGTGAAGTGTGACGTGAGCCAGGAATCGGACGGCCAGGCTGTAGTCGCCAAGGCGGTTTCCCTGGGCAAACTGATGGGACTCGTCAATTGCGCCGGTATCGCTCCTGCGGAAAAGACCGTGGGCAAAAGCGGTGCACACAGCCTGGGCGCATTCACCAAAACCGTCACCTTGAATCTGGTGGGCAGCTTCAACATGATCCGCCTGGCAGCCGAAGCCATGGCGAAGAACGAGCCAGAGTCCACAGGTGAGCGCGGTGCCTTGATTTCCACCGCATCCGTGGCAGCCTACGACGGCCAGATTGGCCAGGCTGCCTACAGCGCATCCAAAGGAGGCGTGGTGGGCATGACCCTGCCCATCGCCCGCGACCTGGCACGCAGCGGTATTCGCAATATGACGATTGCCCCCGGTATTTTTGGCACCCCCATGCTGTTTGGCATGCCCCAGGACGTGCAAGACGCTTTGGCCGCCAGCGTGCCCTTCCCCAGCCGACTGGGCACGCCGCAGGACTACGCCAAGCTGGCCACCCACATTTTTGAAAACGACATGCTCAACGGCGAAGTGATCCGCCTGGACGGCGCCATTCGCCTGGCACCGCGCTGACATTTACCCGGCACTACACGCCAAAGCCATCGTCTGCGGAAATCACCGCACCATTGATGAAGTGGCTTTGGTCGGAGCACAGCATCACCATCAGCGCATCCAGATCGGCGGGTTTGCCCACCCGCCGGCGCGGCATCATCTGGACCAGCTTTTGGCCGGCGTCGGTTTGCCAGTGACGATGGTTGATTTCCGTGTCGATATAGCCAGGGCAAATGGCGTTGACATTGATGCCAAAGCGGCCCCATTCCAGCGCCATGGCCCGCGTCATTTGCACCACCGCCGCCTTGCTCATGCAGTAAACGCCAATTTGCGGCAGCGCGCGCAGGCCGGCCATGGACGCTACGTTGATGATGCGCCCACCGGTGTAGGTTCCCGGTGCCGCGCCCGTGGCCCGCGCCAGCATGCGCTTGCCCACTTCCTGGGCCACAAAGAAGGCACCTTTGACATTGGTGTTGAACATGTAGTCAAAGTCGTTGGGTGTTGCGTCCTGAATGCGCTGGCTGGAGCTCACACCCGAGTTGTTGACCAAAATGTCGATCGAACCCACCTCGGTCTCGGCATGCGCAACAGCCGACTTGATCGAATCATGGTCATTGACGTCCAACTCGATCACATGGGCGTCACCCCCCTCGGCATCGATGGTGGCGCGCAGGTCCTTCAGCCTGTCCACCCGGCGACTCGCCAGGACCACCGCCGCACCCGCAGACGCCAAGGTTCGGGCAAACTGCGCCCCCAGACCGCTGGATGCGCCAGTGATGAAGGCCACCCGGCCTGATAAATCCAAGGTGTATGCCATCTAGAGTACCTCCACAAATAAAAGAACGACCGTGCTATTACGATCATTCCGGGCATAAAATCCTGCACGAACCGGCGTGCGTTGCACAATGCCCGGCAGAATCCAACCAGTTTCCATTATTGAACGAGACACACCATGACCAACGACGAAATTCTGGCCCAGTTTGGCCCGCGTGAAGCAATGGAATACGACGTGGTCGTCATTGGCGCAGGCCCTGCAGGCCTGGCCACTGCGATCCGCATCAAGCAATTGGCTGCCGAGAAGGGCAGCGACGTGTCGGTGGTCGTACTGGAAAAAGGATCTGAACCGGGAGCGCACATTCTTTCAGGTGCCATCATGGACCCCAAGGCCTTGACCGAGCTCATTCCCGACTGGAAGGCCAAGGGCGCTCCGCTGAATCAGCCCGTCACCGACGATGCCTACATTTTCCTCAGTGAAACGGCGGGCTACCGCGTGCCGAATGCAGTGTTGCCCCCCTTTGCGCACAACGATGGCAACTACATCGTGAGCCTGGGTGCAGTCACCAAGTGGCTCGCCGAACAGGCCGAGGGACTGGGCGTGGAAATATTCCCCGGCTTTACCGCAGCGGAAGTGTTGTACACCGACGGTGCGGACAACGGGGGCGTCCCCGCCGTACGGGGCGTGGCCACCGGCAACCTGGGGGTGGGAAAAGATGGGGAACCCACCGACAACTTCCAACTCGGCATGGAGTTGCTGGGCAAGTACACCGTATTCGCCGAAGGCGCACGCGGCCACCTGGGCAAGCAGGTCATTGCCAGATTCCACCTCGACGAAGGCCGCGACCCCCAGAGCTTTGGCATCGGCATCAAGGAGTTGTGGGAGATTGATCCGGCGCGCCATGAACCCGGTTTCGTCATGCACACCGCCGGCTGGCCCATGGACGCGGCGACCTACGGGGGCGCGTTTCTCTACCACCTGGAGGGCAACAAGGTGGCACTGGGCTTCGTGACGGGCCTGGGCTACGCCAACCCCTATCTAAGCCCATTTGAGGAATTCCAGCGCTGGAAGCTGCACCCCCGCGTGCGCTACTACCTGGAAAACGCCAAGGGTGAAGTGACGGCCAAGCGCCTGTCCTACGGCGCGCGGGCCATCAACGCCAGTGGCCTGTCGGCCTTGCCGAAAACCGTGTTCCCCGGTGGCGCACTGGTGGGCTGCGATGCGGGCTACCTCAATGTGGGCCGCATCAAGGGAAGCCACGCGGCCATCAAGACCGGCATGCTGGCGGCCGAAGCCGCTTTTGACGCCGTGGTGGCAGGCCGACAGCATGACGAACTCAGCGCCTACCCCGACGCATTCCAGGCCAGCTGGTTGCACGCCGAGTTGAACAAGGACCGCAACTTCAAGAACTGGTTCAAATACGGCCTGACCGTGGCCACCATGATGAACGGCTTCGAGCAGTTCGTGTTGCGCGGCAACATGCCCTGGACCTTGCGCCGCGAAAAGCCCGACCACGCCTACCTGAAACCCGCTGCCGAGTGCCAGCCCATTGTCTACCCCAAGCCCGATGGCAAGCTCACGTTTGACCGCTTGAGCAGCGTGTTCATCAGCAACACCAACCACGCCGAGGAGCAACCGGCCCACCTGACCCTCAAGGACGCCTCGGTGCCTGTGTCCGTGAACCTGGCCAAGTATGCCGGCCCCGAAGCGCGCTACTGCCCGGCGGGTGTGTATGAATTCATGAAAAACGACGATGGCTCGGATCGACTGCAAATCAACGCACAAAACTGCGTGCACTGCAAGACCTGCGACATCAAGGACCCGACACAGAACATTGTCTGGGTAACCCCCGAAGGCGGCGGTGGCCCCAACTACGCGGGCATGTAGAACCCATCGAATGTGCGGTTCGCACACTAGAATCGCCCCTGCACCACCCTCTAGCCATCAACCAAGGATATGTGATGTTTCCCGAATACCGCGATCTAATTTCCCAGCTCAAGACCAGCGACCATCACTTCAGCCGCCTCTTTGAACAACACAATGCCCTGGACCAAAAGGTCAAGAACATCGAGTCGCGCATCGAAGCGGGAACCCCTTCCGACATCGACAGCCTCAAGAAGGAAAAGCTGCAACTCAAGGACCAGCTGTACGTCATTCTGAAAAAGGCAGCCAACCCGGCCTGATGCCGCCCACGGGCGACATTTGCCTTAGAATCCATCCCGTCAGGAGAGAGCCTCCCCAAAAGGCCGCCGAAGGCGCAGGACCGCTGATTGCAGCGGTCTGAACGCTCAGGCAAAAGGACTGACAAACGTGTGGCGGCAGCGATGCCGCCGC
>CAZDDK010000069.1:11783-14531 GCA_964504185.1 uncultured Rhodoferax sp.
TGGAGAGAGGTTGCATGCAATGCAGCCCACCGAAGGAGCAAACCGCGCATCCCCACCCGGGCGCATGGCGGTGAATCTCTCAGGTAAAGCGGACAGCGGGGGCAGCCCAGGACATGAACAGCGTGTTTGTGCCTTGGAAATCAATTGCCCCCGTCTTTCTGGAGTCCGCCGTGTCCGCACCCACTGAATCTCTGTTGACCACCCCGCTCAACGCCCTGCACATTGAACTCGGTGCCCGCATGGTGCCCTTTGCCGGCTACTCCATGCCAGTGCAGTACCCCGCAGGGCTCATGGCCGAGCACCACCACACACGCAATGCCGCCGGGTTGTTCGACGTGTCGCACATGGGCCAGTTGCGCCTGGTCGGACCCGATGCCGCCGCCGCCTTCGAGACCCTGATGCCGGTGGATGTGATCGACCTGCCCGTTGGCAAGCAGCGTTACGGCCTGCTGACCACTCTGGATGGCACCATCATTGACGACCTGATGTTCTTCAACAAGGGCAATAACGAGATTTTTGTGATTGTGAATGGTGCCTGCAAGGCGGGCGACATCGCCCACATCCAGGCCCAGATCGGCACACGCTGCCAGGTCATCCCCATGCCCGAGATGGCGCTGCTGGCGCTGCAAGGCCCACAGGCCGTGACCGCCCTCTCCCGCCTGGCGCCCGGGGTGGAGAAGCTGGTGTTCATGACCGGTGGCAATTTCACCGTGGATACCGGTACCCAAAAGATTGACGTATTCCTGACCCGCAGCGGCTACACCGGTGAAGACGGCTTCGAGATCTCCGTGCACGAATCGCAAGCCGACGCCCTGGCGCGCGCCCTGCTGGCCCAGCCCGAAGTCAAGCCCATCGGCCTGGGCGCGCGCAACTCGCTGCGCCTGGAAGCCGGCCTGTGCCTCTACGGCAACGACATCGACACCACCACCACCCCGGTGGAGGCCAGCCTCCTGTGGGCCATGCAAAAGGTGCGCCGCGCCGGTGGTGCACGCGAAGGCGGCTTCCCAGGTGCTACCAAAATACTAGCTGCTCTCGCAGATTCCACGCGGGCTGGAGCCAAAAAAGGCACTAGAAAGCGGGTAGGACTGGTGGCCCAGGAGCGCATTCCCGTGCGCGAACACACCGAACTGCAAGACGGCGCTGGCAACCGAATAGGCGAAGTCACCAGCGGACTGCTCGGACCCACCATCAACCAGTGCGTGGCCATGGGCTACGTGGACAGCGCCTTCAGCGCCCTGGGCACCACGGTGGTCGCCATCGTACGCGGCAAGCCGGTACCCATGGTGGTTTCTGCCATGCCTTTTGTTCCTACCCGCTACTACCGCGGCTAATCACCGAAATACGCCGACTGCGGCTACAGTTGCCGTCGGCGGAAATTCACACCAGGATTTTCAATTTCACACTGTCAACAGGAGCACTCCATGAACATCAAATTCACCCCCGACCACGAATGGCTGGTCATTGAAGGCGACACCGCCACCGTGGGCATCACCCAGCACGCACAGGACGCCCTGGGCGACGTGGTGTTCGTGGACCTGCCCGAAGTCGGCAAGACCCTGGCTGCCAAGGACGTGGCCGGTGTGGTCGAGTCCGTAAAGGCCGCCGCCGACGTCTACATGCCCGTCAGCGGCGAAGTGCTGGCCGTGAACGAAGACCTGCGCGCCGACCCCTCGCTGGCCAACAGCGACCCCATGGGCGCAGGCTGGTTCTTCAAGGTCAAGCTGTCCAACCCCGCGGAGCTGGACGGTCTGATGGACGAAACCAGCTACAAGGCGTTTGAGCAAAACGCCTAAGCGCATAGCGCTAATCCGCAGCCCCACCCCCGGCTGCGGTGCCATTCCCGCCGCGACAGCGCGGCACCCGCCCGCTCATTTCCTGCTTTTCGAGTTCCACCATGTCCGCCCACGCCACTCCCACCCCCAGCCTTGCCAGCCTGGAAAACTCCAGCGAATTCATTGCCCGCCACATCGGCTTTGACGCCGACGAAGAAAAAACCATGCTCGCCGCGGTGGGTTGTGCCACCCGCGCGGAACTGATCGACGGCGTGGTGCCGCGCGCCATCGCCCGTGCCGACCGCATGGCGATCCCCGAAGCGATCACCGAAGCGGCTGCGCTGGCCGAACTCAAGGCCATGGCGGGCAAAAACAAGCTTTTCAAGAGCTTCATCGGCCAGGGCTACTACGGCACCCACACGCCCGGCGTGATCCTGCGCAACATCCTGGAAAACCCCGCCTGGTACACCGCCTACACGCCCTACCAGGCCGAAATCTCGCAGGGCCGCATGGAAGCCCTCATCAACTTCCAGACCCTGGTGTGTGACCTGACCGGCATGCCCATCGCCAACGCCTCCATGTTGGACGAAGCCACCGCCGCGGCCGAGGCCATGACCCTGGCCAAGCGCAGCGTCAAGGCCAAGGGCAGCGTATTGATCGTGGGGGGGGACTGCCATCCGCAAACCATCGAGGTCATCCAAACCCGGGCCGCCACGATGGGCATCGAGGTGCGCGTCGTGCGCTCCAGCGATGCCTGGCACGCCGCCATTGCGGGCGACGACTACTTTGCCGCGCTCAACCAGTACCCCGGCTCCAGCGGCTGGCTGGCCGACTGGCAGGCCGATGCCGACCAGATCCATGCCAAAGGCGCGGCCCTGATTCTGGCAACCGATCTGCTCGCGCTGACCCTGCTCAAGTCCCCCGGTGAAATGGGCGCGGACATTGCCATCGGCTCCACCCAGCGCTTCGGCGTGCC
>CAZDDK010000070.1:0-10806 GCA_964504185.1 uncultured Rhodoferax sp.
TACCGACATCGCTAAGCGCCTGCAGGCCACCAAACCGCTTGGAAACGCCGGAAACGTTGAGTACTGTATCTGTCATGTTGGTGATTCCATTCAACTCTTGACGTTCTGCAGGGACTTGCCATGCTCGGGCGATGGCCACAAACCGCGGGGACGTGCCAGCATGACGATGATCATGGCCATCGCCGTCAACAACTGGCGCAGGATGGAGGCATCCAGGCGCCCGCCCGTCATCTCTTGCAGAGGCCCGGCCACATAACGCAGGACCTCGGGCAACGCCGCCAACAACACAGCACCCAAAATGACGCCCGGCAAGTGCCCCACGCCACCCAAGACCACCATGGCCACAATCATCACTGACTCCATCAGGCTGAACGATTCAGGCGAGATAAAGCCCTGAAACGCCGCGAACATCGCGCCGGACACCCCTCCAAAGGTCGCTCCCATGCCAAACGCCAGCAACTTCAAGTTACGGGTGTTGATGCCCATGGCTTTTGCGGCAATTTCGTCCTCACGAATCGCCATCCATGCGCGGCCCACGCGCGACAACTCCAATCGATGGCAAATCACGACGCTAAAAACAACGAGTGCCAAAAACAGGTAGTAGTACAGCGAGACTGAGGCCACTTCAAAACCCAATACCGACAGCTTCTTGCCAAGGTCAATGCCAAAGAAGTGCAACGAATCGATACCGAGAATGCCTTTGGGACCATTGGTGATGTTGACCGGGTGATCCAGGTTGTTCATGAACACACGGATGATTTCACCAAAGCCCAGTGTCACGATGGCGAGGTAGTCACCCC
This sequence comes from uncultured Rhodoferax sp., assembly GCA_964504185.1. GTDB lineage: Bacteria > Pseudomonadota > Gammaproteobacteria > Burkholderiales > Burkholderiaceae_C > Allorhodoferax. The sequence continues at coordinate 801 of CAZDDK010000070.1, forward strand.
GCAAGCGCAGGGTCGGGGCACCCAATAGAACACCGAACAAGCCGGCAATTCCCGCCGCCAGCGGCAAGATGACCCAAAGCGGCATATGCAGGCCGTCCGGAAACATCGCGGCCAAGGCGGGGAAAGTCTCGGTCAGATGGGGGGACGCCATCAAACCAAAGGTGTAGGCTCCAATCGCGAAAAACGCGACATACCCCAGGTCCAGCAGACCGGCATAGCCCACCACGATGTTGAGGCCCAGGGACAGCAGCACAAACAGCAAGGCCATATCGACAATACGTACCCACGCGTTGCCAAAGCCTTGCAACAGCAGTGGCAGTATCAGCAAGCCAACGGCGGCGGCCAGGAATACCAGGATTTTTTGTTGTTGTTTCATGTGAATGTGCTCCTCAAGCCCGGTCCGCCACACGCTCTCCCAGCAGGCCGGAAGGCCGCAAGGTCAACACGATGATCAGGACGATGAACGCAAAAATGTCGGAATAGTGGCTGCCAAGAACACCACCGGTCAGGGCTCCGATATAGCCCGCACCAATGGATTCAATCAGCCCCAGCAAGATCGCCCCCACCACCGCGCCGCCAAGGTTGCCGATCCCGCCAAACACCGCTGCCGTAAACGCTTTCAGGCCAGGCAAAAAGCCCATGGCATGCTGGGCCGTGCCGTAATTGGAGGCATACATCACCCCGGCAATGGCCGCCAGCACGGCACCAATGACGAAAGTGGCAGAGATCACGACGTCGGGCTTGACCCCCATCAGTGCCGCCACGCGCGGGTTTTCCGATGTGGCACGCATGGCCCGCCCCAGCTTGGTGTAATTGACCAGCCACATCAGGGCGGCCAGTGACACGGCGGTAAAGCCCAGAATCATCACCTGCGTGGGGCTGATGACCGCGCCACCAATTTCGATGGGCGTGTTCGACAACAACGTGGGATAGGATTTGTAGTTGGGTTTCCAGATGATCATGGCCAGTGTCTGCAGCAGGATGGACATGCCCATGGCGGTGAGCATGGGGGCCAGCTTGGGACTGTTGCGCAGGGGCCGGTAGGCGATCTTTTCGATGGCAAAGTTGAGCGACGCCGCTACCACACAGGCAATGACCAGCGCGAGGATCAAAATAATGTAGCCTGGAGTACCGGGCAGGGAGTCCTGCATCAATCCGATGATGGTCCAACTGGTCAGTGCTCCCACCATCATCACTTCGCCATGGGCAAAGTTGATCAGATTAATGATGCCGTACACCATGGTGTAGCCCAGCGCAATGAGCGCATACATGCTGCCCAACACCAGACCGTTGATGATCTGCTGCAACAAAATATCCATAGAGGTTCTCCGATTGTTGGCCGGTGCACAGACGCCACGCTGCTCAACAGCTCTGTGACGCCCAACAACGCGGCCTTGTGGGCAATACCTGATTCTTAGCAAAAAGCCTGCCACGATCAATGATGCAGCAGGCCCGAGTGAGTGGGATTGTAGCCAAGGGTCGGGTTTGGGACATGCGCCCCATACGTGGGTTTACCCCTAGCTACGGGCCATCATCAGTGGAATGAGCAGGAAGTTAGCTGGGCTAATACTGGACCGACTTCAGGCCCCGAAACGCGGGTTTAGCGGGGCCGATCAGACACCGCCGCAGCTGCATTGCGCGCCTTGAGCTGGCGCAGTTTTTCAGCGATGCGGATTTCCAGTCCGCGCTCCACCGGCCGGTAAAACGCCTGTTCGGCCATTCCGTCGGGCAGATAGCGCTCACCAGCGGCAAATCCGTCGTCTTCGTCGTGTGCGTAACGGTAGCCCTTGCCGTAGTCGAGCGACTTCATCAACTGGGTGGGTGCATTGCGCAAGTGCAGGGGAACGGGACGCGAGCCTTCCTTCTTGACCAGCGCCCGAACCTCATTGAATGCGCGGTACACCGCGTTGGACTTGGGTGCCACCGCAAGGTAGACCACGCATTGGGCCAGGGCCAGTTCGCCTTCGGGACTGCCCAGGCGCTCATACACCTCGGCAGCATCCAGCGCCATGCGCAACGCGCGCGGGTCGGCCAGCCCGATGTCTTCGTTGGCCATGCGGACCAATCGGCGCGCCATGTAGCGGGGGTCGGCCCCGCCGTCGAGCATGCGCACCAGCCAGTAGAGCGCGGCATCCGGGTCGGAACCGCGCACCGACTTGTGCAAGGCACTGATGGAATCGTAGAACTGGTCCCCGCCCTTGTCGTACCGGCGCATGCGCTCACCCAGCACCTGCACCAGCCAGGCATCGGTCACTTCCTCCCGCGCCTCCTGGTGCGCGGCCATGGCCAGCGTTTCGAGCGTATTCAGCAGGCGCCGGGCGTCCCCATCGGCAAACGCAACGAGGCGATCGATTGCTATAGATTCAATAGCAACAATACCAGATACCACGCGGGCTAAGTCCACTATTTGCTTAAGATCTTCGGTAGACAGCGGCTGCAGAACATAGACCACCGCACGTGACAGCAGAGCCGAATTGACCTCAAACGACGGGTTTTCGGTAGTCGCCCCAATAAACGTGAACAGTCCACTCTCCACATGCGACAGAAACGCATCCTGCTGGCTCTTGTTGAAGCGGTGCACCTCGTCCACAAACAGAATGGTTCGTCGGCCCTGGCCCAGCGCCACCTGCGCCTGCTCTACCGCATCGCGAATGTCCTTGACGCCCCCCAGCACCGCACTGATGGCGATGAACTGTGCGTCAAACGCATGGGCCATGAGGCGCGCAATGGTGGTCTTGCCGACACCCGGCGGCCCCCACAAGATGCAGCTGTGCGGCCGCCCCGACTCAAACGCCAACCGCAGTGCCATGCCTTCCCCTAACAGGTGTTGTTGACCAATCACGTCCGCCAGGCGTTGAGGCCGCAGGCGCTCGGCGAGGGGTTGGTGCGGGGAGGGGACGGTGGGAGATTTCACGGCAGAACAGCTTGGTGGGATGGGCAGTTTAATCGCGCCCACCGCCGCCATAGGGAGCGATGCCCAACTGCCAAAAAACTTGATCCACGGCAAGCCGGGGTGGTTCCTCGCGCCCTACAGTGTGCCGCATGCCCTGTCGGCATGCCTACCCATCTCGGAGACACCATGCGAAACCCGATGCTGATTGACTCGATTGACGCCGCTGTAGACCACGTACTGGATACCACCCCGGGGGACATCGTATTGGGAATTCCGCTGGGAATCGGCAAACCCAACCCCTTCGTCAACACCCTGTACCGGCGGATCAAGGCCAATCCGGCGCGGCGGCTGCGCATCATCACAGCCCTCTCGCTGGAGCGCCCCGTCGGCAAGAGCGAACTGGAACAGCACTTCCTGGGGCCGCTGGTCGAACGGGTCTTTGAAGACTACCCCGATCTGGAATACGTCAAGGATTTGCGTGGCGGCGGGCTGCCACCCAACATCGAGGTGTGCGAGGTCTTCATGAAGACCGGGGACTACCTGGGCAACGAGGTCGCACAACAAAACTACATGTCCACCAACTACACCCACATCGCGCGGGACATGGTTGCACAAGGCATGAACGTGATGGCGCAGGCCGTGGCGGCCAGGACGGACGAGGACGGGCTGCACATCAGCCTGTCGAGCAACCCCGATGTGGTGCTGGAAGTGGTGGAAATGTTTCGCGCATCGGGGCAGGCGTTCACCGCAGTGGGGGTCATCAACCAGCGCATGCCTTTCATGCCCAACACGGCCGAAGTCAAACCCGGCTTTTTCGACATTCTGGTAACCGACCCCGCCGGCACACACACCGTGTTTGCGCCACCCAACAACAAGGTCAGCCTGGCCGACTACGCCATCGGCCTGCATGCATCCAGCCTGGTCGCCGACGGGGGCACCTTGCAAATCGGCATCGGCTCCCTGGGCGACGCCATCGGGCAGGCCCTGATCGTGCGCGACCGCCACAGCAACGACTACCGATGCATTCTGGAATCGCTGTGCCCGGACGGGCTGGCCGGGCGCGACCTGGGGCGGTTCGACACGGGCCTCTACGGATGCTCCGAAATGTTTGTCAACGGCTTTCTGAAGCTCATTGAAGCCGGCATCATCCGCCGCGAGGTATTCAATGATGTGGTGTTGCAGCAGTTGCTCAACCAAGGCACCATCGCTAGCGAAACCGTGACACCACAGACCCTGCGGGCTCTGTTGGACTCGGGTCGCGTGCGTGCACCGGTCTGCGCGGAGGACCTGGCCTTTTTGCAGCGCTTTGGCGTGCTGCGACCCGAGGTGACACTGGATGGCGAAGAACTTGTCTTAGACGGCCAGCGCTGCAGCTCCAACTTGCACGACGACCCCGCATTTGATTGTGTGTGCCAGCACATGCTGGGTTCTCGGCTGCAGGGCGGCATCTTCATGACCGGCGGCTTTTTCCTGGGACCGCGCGACTTCTACGAGCACCTGCGTTCCATGCCGGCGCACGAACTGGCGAAGATCGACATGACGCGCATCGACTTCATCAACCAGCTCTATGGCCAGGAAGATCTGAAACGCGCGCAACGCCGCAACGCCCGCTTCATGAACACCACCATGATCGTGACCTTGTTGGGTGCTGCGGCCAGTGACGCGCTGGAATCCGGCCAAGTGGTCAGCGGGGTGGGCGGGCAGTACAACTTCGTCGCCATGTCCCACGCCCTGCACGACGCGCGCCTGATCATGATGCTGCGCTCTACCCACGACAACAAGGACGGTCTCAAGAGCAGCATTGTCTGGAACTACGGCCACGTCACCATTCCACGGCATTTGCGCGACGTGGTCATCACCGAATACGGGGTGGCCGAACTGCGCGGACAGCCCGACTCGGAGGTCATCAAGCGCCTGATCGCCGTGGCCGACTCGCGCTTTCAGGACGATCTGGTCAAACAGGCCAAGGCCCACGGCAAGCTTGATGCGCACTACCAGGTACCAGAGCGCTACCGCAACAACCTGCCCCAGGCCCTGGAAGATAAGCTGCATCCCTGGGCACAGGCCGGCCTGCTGCCCGACTTCCCATTTGGCACGGACCTGACGCCCGACGAGTTGCACATCGTGCGGGCACTGAAAAAGCTCAAGCACGCCTCCCAGCATCCTGCAGAACTGTTGTCGTTGGCGTTCAAGAGCTTTTGGGACGGAAAAGACATGCCCCAGGCCTACCAGGAACGCCTGGGCCTGGCCGATGCCCACAGTTTTAAGGACACGGTGATTCGGCGGCTGCTGGCGGGGAATTTGTAGGGTTCAAGCGCTCACAGAGGGGCCGATAAAATCGGGCGACATTCCAACCAACATATACAGCATGACTGAAGTCAAGATGCCCATGCGGCTGATTCCCACGATCTTGTGTGGCGGTTCCGGTTCGCGGCTGTGGCCGGTTTCGCGCGAGCTTCACCCGAAGCCCTTCATTCGCTTGGCGGATGGTCAAAGCCTGCTGCAAAAAGCTTTCCTGCGTGGAGCATTGTTGCCCGATGTAACAGAGGTTCTGACCCTCACGAACCGAGACCTTTTCTTCAAAACTGAAGACGAATTTCGTGAAGTCAATCAAATGGGCCTGGGCACCTCATTTGTTCTTGAGCCTTTTGGGCGCAACACCGCTGCGGCCATTGCCGCCGCTGCCATCCACAGTGCCACGACGCATGGAAACGACGCGGTTCTTTTGGTGCTGGCGGCCGATCACTTGATTGTCGATCAGGCGGCTTTTGCCGAAGCGGTTTCGCAAGCCTGCACTCTGGCGCAGCAGGGAAAGCTTGTTACTTTCGGCATTCAACCCGAAGGCCCGGAAACAGGCTATGGGTATATTGAGGCAGACGGCAACCTTGTGCGCCGGTTTGTCGAAAAGCCGTCTGTAGACAAAGCGAAGGAGTATGTCGCCAGTGGCCGTTTCCTTTGGAACTCGGGCATGTTCTGTTTTTCGGTCAGGAGCATCCTTCAGGCACTGGAACGGCATTGTCCCGAAGTGCTGTTCGCTACTAGGGCATGCATGGAAGCATCACGCCGCGCCACTGGCCCCCAATTCTGCCAAGTCGAACTGGACGCCGTCACATTTCGGGACGTGCCCGACATTTCCATCGACTACGCAGTCATGGAACGATCTGACCAAGTGGCCGTAGTGCCCTGCTCCATCGGCTGGAGTGATATTGGATCTTGGACGGCTCTGGGGGATCTGCAAAGTGCTGACCCCGATGGCAATCGCGTTCAGGGAAACGTTCAGCTCTACGGAACCCGCAACTGCACCATTCACAGCCCCGATCGCATGGTGGGCGCGGTGGGTTTGGAGAACCTGATCATCGTCGATACCCCCGATGCCCTGTTGGTCGTTGACAAGTCTTGCGCACAAGATGTCAAGCACATCTTTGCTGCACTCAAATCCAAGGGCCATCCCGCCCACCAGGTGCACCGCACTGTGCACCGTCCGTGGGGCACCTATACCGTATTGGAAGAGGGTGAACGTTTCAAGATCAAACGCATCGAGGTCAAGCCGGGTGCCAGTTTGAGCTTACAGATGCACCACCACCGCAACGAACACTGGATCGTGGTCAGCGGAATGGCCAAAGTGGTCAACGGCGAAAACACTTTTTTTGTCAATACCAACGAATCCACCTACATACCGGCAGGTCACCGGCATCGCCTCGAAAATCCGGGTCTATTGCCGCTCGCCATGATTGAAGTGCAAAGCGGGCAATACCTGGGCGAGGATGACATTGTTCGTTTTGAAGACAACTACGGTCGCACAGGCTAAATCAACTCGAACGCAACCAGCCGTCCTGCGGCAGTCCCCGCAGAAAGTGGCTGACCGGTTCCAGCGCCCCGTGCGCAGCGGCCCACTCCAGGTGCTCCACGAGTCGCAGCGTTTTGAGCGCTGCAGGCGTTGGTTCCCAGGCTTCCAAAATTAGGGGCAGGGGTGGCTCCCAGCCCAGTGGGCCGCGTTTGCGGCCGGGAAGCATTTCAAACAGCGCATTCCAGTACTTGGGCATTGGACAGACGCGGTGGTCCTCGCGACAAAAGGCAATCAGGCTGTGCAATGTGTCGGACATGGCCAATGCTCCTGCGTCAAATGCTGTCTGTCAACAAGGCGGCAATCAGTCTCACAAAAAAGAAAACCCTGCCAGCCATACGGTAGCAGGGTTTTGCGCGGATCGGGAATCCGGGCTTATGCCACCATGCCCATCATCCGCGGCAGCCACAGGGACAAGCCTGGCCAGTAGGTCACCAGCACCAGGAAGCCCAGCATGGTCAGCAACCAGGGCCACACCGCCACGGTGAGTTCGGTAATGCCCATCTTGGTGATGCCGGAGGCCACGTACAGGTTCAGGCCCACGGGTGGATGGCACATGCCCACTTCCATGTTGACCACCATGATGATGCCGAAGTGCACCGGGTCAATACCCAGCTTGATCGCAATGGGGAACAAGATGGGTGCCAGGATCAGCACGATGCTGGAGGGCTCCATGAAGTTGCCGGCAATCAGCAACAGCACGTTGGAGATCAGCAAGAAACCGATCACCCCAATACCCGTTCCGATCATGTTGTCCGCCAGCTGCTGGGGGATATTTTCGTGTGTCAGCAAGAACGAAAACAGCACAGCATTGGTGATGATGTACAGCAGCATGGCGCTCATGTTGGCGCTGGCCAACAACACGCGGGGCACGTCTTTGAGGCCCATGTCCTTGTACACGAACACTGCCACCACAAAAGCATAGACCGCGCTCATGGCCGCTGCTTCGGTGGGCGTGAACATTCCCGAGTAGATGCCCCCCATCACCACCACAATCAGCAACAGCCCCCAGATGGCGTTGCGAAACGATGTCCAGCGCTCGGCCCAGGTCGCCTTGGGCTGGCAGGGGTAATTGAACTTCTTGGCACGGTACCAGGTGGTCAACCCCAGAAAAAAGGCCAGCAAAATACCAGGAATCACGCCTGCCATAAACAGGGCTCCTACCGAGGTGTTGGTGGACACCGAGTACATCACCATCACAATGGATGGCGGTATCAGAATGCCCAGTGCACCCGACGTGGTAATTACCCCCGCACCGAATCCCTTGGGGAAACCCGCCTTGACCATGGCCGGCATCAGGATGGAGCCAATGGCCACCACCGTAGCCGGGCTGGAACCGGAGACGGCCGCAAACAGGGCACAGGCCAGCACGCCGCCCAAACCCAGGCCTCCATGCCAGTGGCCCACCATGGAAGTGGCAAACGCAATCATGCGCCGCGCCACCCCACCGTGGGTCAGGAAGTTGCCCGCCAGAATGAAGAACGGAATCGCCATGATCTCGAACTTCTCGATACCGGTGAAGAGCTTGAGCGCCACGGACTCAATCGGCACCTCGGTCAGGAAAAACAGGAACGAGAGGACCGTCAAGCCCAGTGAAATGGAAATCGGCATGCCGGTGAGCATCAGCACCACCAGCAGCCCCAAAATAATCAAAGCGCTCATTGTTTGCCTCCGTCACGCGGTGCACGGGCACTATCAGTTCCGTGCGGATGCAGGTTGTCGTCCATCCGGTAGATGGCATCATCCTTGCCAGGGGCCAAGGGTTCGGCGTCATCCAGGCCATCGACATGCCCATGGTCATGGTGCGGCAGTTCACCCGTGCGCAGGAATCCCGCTGTGACCTGCAAGAACCGGAAACACATGAGGTAGGAACCCATCGGAATCACCGAATAGATGATCCAGGTCGGCCACTCCAGATCTGGCGTGGTGGGGCCTTCGGGCAGGCCATCCAAGGACATGCCCAACACCGAGAAAACGAAGTGGTGCATGCCGTTTTCCCAGACGAAGCGCGAACCCAGCGTCCCCACAATGCCGGTGAACAGCGCCCCCGACAGCAAGCCGAACACGACGAACATGCCGCGACGGCGGTCAGACATGCGGTTGATCAACACGTCCACGCCCACGTGGATGCCGGTGCGCACGCCGTAGGCAGCACCAAATTTGGCCATCCACACAAACATGATGATGCACAGTTCCTGGGCCCAACCCATGTTGATGCCCAGTAGCCAATCCTGCACGCCGGGGATGGAGAAGCCCGAGCCATAGCGGTGCACAACGGAGGCAAAGATGACCAGGGTCGCCGCCCCCATGAGGAAGGTGATGAGCCACTCCTCAATGTGATCGAGAAATTTCATGGTGGTGTTCCAGTGGTGAAAAAAAAGCCCGGTCTGTGGGCCGGGCTTTGCCTGGGCTTATTGCTTGCTCGGATCGAATCCGGTTTCTTTGTACACGCTTTGGATCAGATCCTTGCCAATGCGTGACTCCATCTCGCTGTGCGTCTTGAGCGTTGCCTTGCGGAAGGCTGCGCGCTCGGCCGGGGTAGATACGTGCACCTGGGTTTTGCCAGATTTCTTCACGGCTTCCAATGCCGCTTCATTTTCCTGCTTGGCAATCTGGTTGGCATAGCGGGTTGCCTGCTCCATCGCGTCTTCCAGTTGCTTGCGAATGTCCGCAGGCAGTCCGTCCCAGAACTTCTTGTTCGTGATGACGGCATAGCCCAAGTAGCCATGCTCGGTCAGGGTCAGGTGCTTTTGTACCTCATGCATTTTTTGCGTGTAGAGGTTGGAGATGGGGTTTTCCGTGCCATCCACCACGCCGGTCTGCAGTGCCTGGTACACCTCTGAGAACGCCAGCACCTGGGGCAGGCTGCCCAAGGCGCGCATCTGCGACTCCAGCACCTTGGACGACTGGATGCGCATCTTCAGCCCTTTGAGGTCCGTCGGCGCGGTAATGGGCTTGTTGGCGGAGAAAGACTTGAAGCCATTGTCCCAATAGGCCAGGCCCTTGACGCCCTTGGCATCCAGCTTGTCCAGCATCATGCGGCCCACGGGGCCTTGCGTGACTTTGTGGAGTTCGTCGTAGTTGTCAAAGATGTAGGGCAAGTCGAACAACTCGAATTCCTTGACGCCCAGGGGGCCGAACTTGGCCAGCGACGGTGCCAGCATCTGCACCGCACCAATCTGCAGCGCCTCCATCTCTTCCTTGTCCTTGTACAGCGTGCTGTTGGCGTAGACCTCGACCTTGACCTTGCCACCGGTCAGTTCAGCGGC
>CAZDDK010000070.1:10816-14415 GCA_964504185.1 uncultured Rhodoferax sp.
CCCGGCCTTTGGTCAACTCCTCGGCCTTTTTCTTGAAGTACTCCGCCGCGTGCCCCTTGGGTGTGTCGTTGGCCACCACGTGGCTGAACTTGATGACGATGGGCTGCTGGGCCAAGGCCAGCAAAGAGAACGATCCAAGAGCCAGTCCCAGTGCAATTGCGCGCAGTTTCATGGTGTGTATTCCAGTAGTGAAGTGACGGCCTGAAGGTTAATGGAATGCCACCAAACCTCAAGTGTGGACATCCACTAAGGGTTTACCCGAGATGCCCAATAGACCACAGGCAGCCGCGCAGAAAGATTACGCTTGGCTGCGCGCCAACACCGTATCGATGCGTTTGCCATCGAGTCCCGTCACTTCAAACTGCCACTGCGCGCACTCAATCCGGGCTCCCACAGCGGGCAGCTCGCCCGACACCGCCATCAGCAAGCCCGCCAGGGTGTTGTAGCGGCCACGGTCTTCCTGGGGCAACTCGTCAATTTCCAGGCGGGCCTTGAGCTCGCCCACAGGCATCAAACCATCCAAAGCCCAGGAACCGTCACCCAACTGGGTCGCCCAGGCCTGGCTCTGCGCATCGGGCTTGAGCTCTCCGGTGATGGCCTCCAACAAATCGTGGGGGGTCAGAAGCCCCTGGACCACACCGTATTCATCCACCACAAACACCATGCGCGCGGCCTTGTTGCGAAACTGCTCAATCAGTTCCATGCCACTCAGTGTCTCCGGCACAAAGGCTGCAGGGTCCGCCAGCGTCCCCACGCTGCGGGCGGGGTCCATCTCTGCCAGCATGCGCGACACGCTGACCAGGCCCACCACCTGGTCCAGCGATCCCCTGCACACCGGGTACCACGAGTGCGTGCCCTTGCCCCCGCGCTGACTGGCCTGCTCCAGACACTGGGCCACACTGGCCCCGGCGTCCATCCACTCGATGTCGGCGCGGGGCAGCATCATGGAGGTGAGGCTGCGGTCGTCCAGATCGAACACGTTGCGCACCATCTGGTGTTCGTGCTGTTCGATGATTCCCGCGTCCACACCCTCTTCCAGGCTGGCGGAAATTTCCTCCTCGGTCACCGCGCGGTTGTCACGGGTATCGATGCGCAAGAACTTGAGCATGCCGTGCGTGCAAACCGACAGCAGCCGCACGAACGGCTTGGCACCGGACGCGACCCACGTCATGGGCCGCGACACCCAGCGGGCCACCGTTTCTGGATAGAGTTGGCCGATGCGCTTGGGCACCAACTCACCAAACAAGATGGTGATAAACGTAATGACCGTTACCACTACCCCGGTGGCAGACACCTCGGCCGCGCGCTCGGATAGGGGAAGGCTCGCGTGCAGCCAGTGCGACAGGGCGTCACTGAATGCCGCCTCGCCGACGATGCCATTGAGCATGCCGATCGACGTGATGCCCACCTGCACCGAAGACAGAAACTGGGTCGGATTCTGCAGCAACACCAACGCGGATTGCGCACCCTTGTCACCCGCATCGGCCATGGTTTGCAGCCGAATTTTCCGGCTTGCGGTCAGTGCCAGCTCCGACATGGCAAAAGCACCGTTGAGCAGCGTCAAAAAGAATATCAGCAGGACTTCCATGCAAGGCAGGTGAGAATCAACACCATGGCACTTTACATGATTGGCGACGTGCAGGGCTGCGATGCCGCTCTGCAGCGGCTGCTCGACACCATCGACTTCTCTCCCAGCCGCGACACGCTCTATCTGCTGGGCGATCTGGTCAACCGGGGGCCGGACTCGGCAGCCGTTCTGCGCCGCGTGATGTCGTATGGAGAATCGGCCCAGTGTTTGCTGGGCAACCACGACCTGAACCTGCTGGCGGTGGCGCAGGGAATACGCAAACCCCACCGCAAGGACACGCTGGACAGCGTGTTGAGTGCCCCGGACCGAAGCGCGTTGCTGCACTGGGTACGCCACCAGAAGATGGCCCTACTCTTGCAGCGCGGTGACATGCCACTGCTGATGGTGCACGCCGGCGTGCTGCCCACCTGGACGGTGAGCCACGCCATGGCACGGGCGCGGGAGGTCGAGATGCAACTGCAAGGCGGCCAATGCGCGGCATTTCTGCAGGCCATGTACGGCAACACCCCCACCCGCTGGGACGATGCGTTGACCGGCATGGAGCGACTGCGCGTCATCGTGAACGCGTTCACCCGGCTGCGCTTTTGCACCGCACACGGTGACATGGAATTTGCAACCAAGGAAGGCGCGGGTGGCGCACCATCCGGCTACATGCCTTGGTTTGATGTGCCAGGCCGCCAAACGGAAAACGCCGACATCGCCTTTGGACACTGGTCCACGCTGGGCTGGCTGGGCCGAACCGACCTGTTGTCGCTGGACACCGGATGTGTGTGGGGGGGAGCCTTAAGCGCCCTGCAGTTCAACCTGAGCGACCGCACCCACACTCTGATCCAGGTGCCCTGCAGCGCCGCACAACAGCCCGGTGACTAATTACGACGCCTTGAACAGCGCGGCAAGCTTCACCTTGGGTTTGATATTGGCCGAAATGCTGCGAGACGCAGGACGCGCCGTAGCCTCCCAGGAGGGGGCTGCGCTTTCACTGGCCGCCGTAGGTTCATAGGGTTTGTCGAAAAACGGGTCCCGTGGAGCCTGGGCAGGACGGGAGTAGTCGTTACGGGATGCCCGGATGGGGCGGCCGCTGCCAGACTCTTCCCGGCCACGTCCGGTGCCACGGCCACCACTTCGACCATTGTCGCCCCCCCCCTCCCCGTCGTGCGAATACATGCGCCGACCGTCATTGATGCGCCCCTGCTTGCGGATGTCGGGCTGGTCTTCGTCAAACTCCAGGGCTTCCAGCTCAATCTTGGTCTTGATCAGCTTCTCGATGTCGCCCACCAGGCGGGCATCATTGTTGCCGCCCACAAAACTCACCGCCAAACCGGAGGCCCCCGCCCGACCCGTGCGGCCAATGCGGTGCACATAGTCTTCGGCGTTGAAGGGAATGTCAAAGTTGAATACGGCCGGCACGTCCTTGATGTCCAGTCCACGCGCCGCCACGTCGGTGCACACCAACAAATCGACTTCGCCCTTCTTGAAGGCATCGAGCGCCTTGAGCCGCTCATCCTGGCTCTTGTCGCCGTGCAGCGCGGCCGTCTTGAGGCCATCGCGCTCCAGCGAACGGGCCAGGCGGGCGCAGCCCAGCTTGCTGTTGACAAACACAAAGGCCTGCTTCATGCCCCGGGTCTTCAGAATCTGGTGCAGGGCGTGCCGTTTTTCGTCGTCAGGCACGCTGTAGAAATGCTGCTCCACGGTGGAGGCCGTGGCGTTGGAGCGGGCCACCTCAATCGTGACAGGGTTCTGCAAATAGCTGTTGGCCAGGCGCTTGATTTCGGGGGAAAAAGTCGCGGAGAACAGCAAGGTCGTCCGTGTCTTGGGCAGATAGGACAAGATGCGCTGCAAATCGGGCAAAAAACCGATGTCGAGCATGCGGTCCGCTTCGTCCAGTACCACGTACTCGACCTGGTTCAGGACAGCGTTCTTGGCCTCGATGTGGTCCAGCAGGCGACCGGGCGTGGCCACCAGCACCTCCACGCCCTTTTTCAGCTCAAGGGTCTGGGGCTTCATGTCCATG
>CAZDDK010000071.1:0-14278 GCA_964504185.1 uncultured Rhodoferax sp.
GTGCGGCTCCGGCCTCAAGGCCGTGATGCTGGCCGCCCAGGCCGTGGCCTATGGCGACAGCGAGATCGTCCTCGCCGGCGGCCAGGAGACCATGAGCGCCAGCCCGCACGTGCTGCTGGGGTCGCGCGACGGCCAGCGCATGGGTGACTGGAAGATGGTCGATTCCATGATCGTGGACGGTCTGTGGGACGTCTACAACCAGTACCACATGGGCATCACCGCCGAGAATGTGGCCAAGGCCTATGGCATTACCCGCGACATGCAGGACGCCCTGGCCCTGGCCAGCCAGCAAAAGGCTGCGGCGGCACAGGATGCTGGCAAGTTTGTCGATGAAATCGTGCCCGTCAGCATCGCCCAGAAAAAGGGCGATCCGCTGATTTTTGCAGCCGACGAGTTCATCAACCGCAAGTCCAACGCCGAAGCCCTGGCCGGTCTGCGCCCCGCATTTGACAAGGCTGGTGGTGTGACCGCCGGCAATGCCTCCGGCATCAACGACGGTGCCGCCGCCGTGATGGTCATGACCGCCAAGAAGGCCGCCGCACTGGGCCTCACGCCCATGGGCCGCATCGCCAGCTTTGCAACCAGTGGCCTGGACCCTGCATTGATGGGCATGGGTCCCGTGTCCGCCTCCCGCAAGGCGCTGGAGCGCGCGGGCTGGAACCCCCAGGACCTGGACCTGCTGGAAATCAACGAAGCCTTTGCCGCGCAGGCCTGCGCCGTGAACAACGAGATGGGCTGGGACACCGCCAAGGTCAACGTCAACGGGGGGGCCATTGCCATTGGCCATCCCATCGGTGCCTCCGGCTGCCGCGTGCTGGTGACGCTGCTGCACGAGATGGCACGCCGTGGAGCCAAGAAGGGCATCGCCTCGCTGTGCATTGGCGGCGGCATGGGGGTGGCGTTGACCATCGAGAGATGATTGTTTGTGGGTCAGACCCCGTTGCGCGGCAATAGTGCTCTGACTGCATCTGATCAAATTGGCTGTTGGCCCGCGTATATATTGGGTTTACAGCTATTAGTTTTATAGCAATCAATACCAAAGAGGAGTCAGTATGAGTCAAAAAGTAGCCTACGTAACCGGTGGCATGGGTGGCATCGGTACCGCCATTTGCCAGCGCCTGCACAAGGAAGGTTTCAAAGTCATCGCCGGCTGTGGCCCGACCCGGGACCACGCCAAATGGCTGGCGGAGCAGGCGGCCCTGGGCTTTGCGTTTTACGCGTCGGTCGGCAACGTCGGCGATTGGGAGTCCACCGTGGACGCCTTTAGCAAAGCCAAAGCCGAGCACGGCACCATCGACGTACTGATCAACAACGCCGGCATTACCAAGGACCGCATGTTCTTGAAGATGACCAAGGAGGACTGGGACGCCGTGATCGGCACCAACCTGACCTCCATGTTCAACGTCACCAAGCAGGTGGTGGGAGACATGGTCGAGAAGGGCTGGGGCCGCATCATCAACATTTCCTCCGTCAACGGTGCCAAGGGGCAGGCCGGTCAAACCAATTACTCGGCCGCGAAGGCCGGCATGCACGGCTTCTCCATGGCGCTGGCGCAGGAGCTGGCCACCAAGGGCGTGACGGTGAACACCGTGAGTCCTGGCTACATCGGCACCGACATGGTCAAGGCCATCCGCCAGGACGTGCTGGACAAGATCATTGGCACCGTGCCCGTCAAGCGCCTGGGTGAGCCCAGCGAAATTGCCTCCATCATTGCCTGGCTGGCCTCCGATGAGGGGGGCTACGCCACCGGTGCGGAGTTTGCCGTCAACGGTGGTCTGCACATGGGCTAAGGCGGGGCGTGCCCCTTTGGCACGCACCGGCCAGCGCAACCCGCTTCGGCGGGTTTTTTGTGGGTGCGTGAAAACTTGACCACTTGGCCATCAAGCTGGGGTATGCTTCCGCTTCATCGCGATTTCCCCTTGGGGTATTCGCAGCGCTTGGGGAGGCCGGGGTGTTGCAGCGGCAGAGAGGATAACCCTTGAACAGCAGGAACAGAGAGAAAGAGGGCGTCGAACTCGTGGATGTGCAATCTCTGCGGATTGGCATGTTCGTGGAGCTGGATGTGGGCTGGCTGTCCCATCCGTTTCCCGTCGGTAGTTTCAAAATTTCCTCGACCAAGCAGATCGACACCATCGGTGGCCTGGGCCAGGCCAAGATCCGTGTCAATTGGGCCAAAAGTGATCCGGACCCCGATGCGGTGCCCCCACCCAGCGCCCAGCAGCTGGCCGCCGCTGCCGAACGCGCCGCCGCAGCCCAGCGCGAAGCCGCTTCCCGCCAGGCGCACACGGAGCAACTGGCGGCGCAGCAACGCAGCCTGGTGGTGTGTGAACGCCGCTTTGGCGAGGCGGTGCGCCTGTACCGCAAGACCCTGGAGCTGATTCCGTCCCAACCCAAGGTGGCGGCGCAACACTGCCACACCATGGTCAGCGGTTTTGTGGGCGAAATGCTGGCCGAAGGGGAATCGGCCATCCGTTTGTTGTCCGAAGCAGCCGGGGACAAGTCCTCCATGCATCCGGTCAACGTCACCATTGTGTCCCTGCTGCTGGGCAAGGCCATGGGACTGGGGCAGGCCGAGTTGGTGGACCTGGGCATGGCGGCCTTCCTGCACGATGTGGGCAAGGTGCAGTTGCCCGACCGGGTGCGCTGGCTGGAGGACAATTTCTCCACAGCCGAGTACAAGCTCTACCAAGAGCACGTCGCGCAGAGCGTGCAGGCCGCCAAGTCCATGGAACTCTCCAAACCGGCGCTGTTGGCCATTGCGCAACACCATGAACTGGTCGATGGCAGCGGTTTCCCGATGCGGGCCAAGGGGGAGTCCATGGCGCTGGGTGCCCGTATCCTGGCACTGGTCAATCGCTACGACAATTTGTGCAATCCCAGCCGTGCGGCAGCGGCCATGACGCCGCATGAGTCGCTTTCCCTGATTTTTGCCCAGCTCAAGACCAAGTTTGATTCGGTGGCCCTGAGTGCCTTCATTCGCATGATGGGCGTGTATCCACCAGGATCGGTGGTGCAGCTCATGGATGACCGTTACGCCATGGTGGTGTCGGTTAACTCATCGCGGCCACTCAAGCCCCGGGTGATCGTGCACGACACGGGGGTTTCCAAACACGAGGCACTGATTCTGGACCTGGAGCACCACCCCGGCGTCAGTATCCGGCGCAGTCTCAAGCCTGCGGCACTGCCCGCAGCGGCCATGGATTTCTTGGCACCACGCCAGCGGGTCAGCTACTTCTTCGAGAGCGTCAGCGACTCCCAGATGGGCGGGCTTGCATGACGCCGGAGCAGTCCGCGCCACTGCTTGACGCCATGATTGAAGGCGTGTGTCTGGTGGACCCCAAGACGCTGCGCATTGTTACCGCCAACCAGATGCTGACGGCGCTGGTAGGGATTGCGCAAGCCGATTTTGTCGGCATGCCGATTGTGGAGTTGACGCAGTCGCCAGAGGACCTGTTCTTTTGGGAAGATGTGGCCGCAGGGCTGACTGACCACATCTTGTCCGATACGCGCCTGCGGTGCATCGATGGGGTGGCAATTCCCGTGGAGCGCAAAGTCAGCCGCGTGTGGCTTGATCCTGGCAACCCGGTGTTTCTGGTGGGAGTGCGCGATTTGCGCCAACAGCGCCAGGCCGAAGAGCAGCTGGAGGACCGCATGGCCGAGTTGCGCGCCACGCTGGAATCCACCGGTGATGGCATTCTGGTGGTGGATACCGCGGGTGCCGTGCGCCATTTCAACCGGCGTTTCATGGAGCTTTGGAACGTTCCCCACGAAATCAACATGGACGGCGGCGGCAGTGCGCTGTTCTCCCATCTGGCCAGCTGTGTGCAGGACGAGGCGAGTTACCAGGATCAATTGACCAGCATCGCCAATGACCCCGAGATTCAGTGCACCGATGTGGTGCTGTTGCGCTCCGGTCGCATGCTGGAGCGGGTGACCCTGCCACAAACCACCCGTGGACGGGTGGTGGGGCGTGTCTATTCCTTTCGTGACCTGACCGAGCGGCTGGATGCCCAGAAGCGCATTGAAACCCTGGCCTATACCGACGTGCTGACCGGCTTGCCCAACCGCCTGCTGCTCAGCCAGCGCGTGGCGGTTGCCTTGCGGGCTGCGCAGCGCAACGGCGCAACCTTTGCCCTGTTGTTCGTTGACCTCGATCGTTTCAAGAACATCAACGACTCGCTGGGACACGCTTTTGGGGACCAGGCACTGATCGAGGCGTCTGCCCGCATCCAGCAAACCCTGCGTGAAGTGGACACCCTGTGCCGCATCGGTGGCGATGAGTTCATTGCGTTTTTGCAGGAGGCTGATGCGTTTGGTGCAGAGATCGTCGCCCGTCGCATTCTGGACAAACTGGCCCAGCCCTTCATGGTGGATACCGTGAGCTTTTCGTTGGGCTGCAGCATTGGCGTGGCCATGTACCCGGAAGATGGGCGTACGCTGGACACCTTGATTCAGTGCGCGGACACCGCCATGTACCGGGTCAAGGAGCGGGGGCGCGGGAATTTCCGCTTCTATCAACCGCAGATGAACGTGGATCTGCTGTCGCGGGTCAAGATGGACCACGCCATGCGGCAGGCCATGGACCAGGGGCTATTCCGCCTGCACTACCAACCGCAAATATCCCTCTGCGACGGTCGGCTGTTGGGTGTCGAGGCCCTGATCCGCTGGACCGACGCCGATTTGGGCAACGTGTCGCCAGGAACCTTTATCCCGCTGGCGGAAGAATCCGGCTTTATCGTCACCATTGGAAATTGGGTGCTGGAGGAGGCGGTGCGCCAGGCGCTTGCCTGGCAGCAGAGCGGTCAGCCGGTGGTGGTTTCGGTCAATGTGTCGGCCTTGCAGTTTCAGCAGAGCGATTTTGTCGAACGGGTGGCCAACGCGGTGCGTGGTGCGGGGTTGAACCCCGATCTGCTGGAGCTGGAGTTGACAGAGTCCATCCTCATTCGCGATGTCAGTGAAACCCTGGCCCGCTTGCACGCCTTGGCCGCGCTGGGCGTGAGCCTGGCCATTGATGACTTCGGTACCGGATATTCCAGTCTGGCCTACTTGAAGAAGTTTCCGATTTCCAAACTCAAGATCGACCGCGCGTTTGTGATGGGCTTGCCCGAGGACGAGGGAGACCGCGCCATTGTGAGTGCCACCATCGCCATGGCGCGTGCGCTCAAGCTTTCCGTGGTGGCCGAAGGGGTGGAAACACCGGCGCAGCGCGACTATCTGCACGGACTGCAGTGCGAGGCGTTTCAGGGATTTCTGTGCGCGCCGGGACTGCCGGCCGCAGAATTCGAAAGCGTGCGCTCCCGACTGGCAGCCGCCCTGCCGTCATCCCATTAGCCGTGCAGGCCTTTCCACAGCATGTAGGCGGCCAGGACGTACAAAATCAGTGCAAAGACCTTTTTGAGCTGGGCCACCGGCAAGCGGTGCGCGCATCGTGCACCCAGCGGGGCGGTCAGCACGCTGGCGCATGCTATGACGCCCAGTGCGGGCAACCACACATAGCCCAGTGAATGCGCGGGCAACCCCGGCAGGTGGGCCCCACTGGCGACATAGCCCACGGTATTGGCCAGGGCGATGGGAAAACCCAGCGCCGCACTGGTGGCCACTGCGTTGATGATGGGCACGTTGTGCGCCACCATGAACGGCACACTGATGAAGCCCCCGCCAGCCCCCACCAGGCCCGATAGAAACCCGATCACCCCACCGGCCGCTATCTGGCCTCCCGTGCCCGGCATCTGGCGACTGGGCTTGGGCTTCTTGTCCAGGAACATTTGCGTGGCCGAAAAGCCGACGAACAGTGCAAAAAAAACGGCCAGAACGGTCCCCTTGAGCAGGGCAAATACCCCCGCGCTGGCGAGTGCGGCTCCCAGGACAATGCCCGGTGCCAGCCCCTTGACGGTGTTCCAGTGCACCGCACCGCGCTGGTGGTGCGCGCGCACGCTGGAGATGGAGGTAAACACGATGGTGGCCATGGAGGTGGCAATGGCCATCTTGACCGCAAGGTCCGCAGAAACGCCGATGGCTGACAGGATGAGTGTCATGAAGGGGCCGATCAACATACCCCCGCCGATGCCCAGCAGGCCGGCCAGAAAGCCGGTGGCCAGTCCCAGTGCGGCCAGTTCAAGAATCAGGAGGGGGTCCAGCATGCGGCGAAGGGGCGTGTAAGGTGTCTGCAGTAGCCACCGGACCGGCACCCTGAACCGGGGTTCAGGTGGGCGAGGTCAGCGCCAGCCTTGGGTTCATCTGACGCGAGATGATCACGCTAGCAGGGCAATGTTCCAAGCCCGGGCTCTATGAGCATTGGTTCAAGGAAATATAAAGCCCGGCGGCGCTGCAGACATTGGGGATTGTAGAGCGTCTACCGGTGAGACTTCGGCGTTTTGGACTAGATCAGTCGTCCGTCCTCACCCAGCGCTTCGTCCAGGCGTTCCAGCAGGGAGACCAGCAGCAGATTGGAATCGGGGGGGAGGCTGGCTACCGGGGCGTCGGCTGCAGTGGACTGAGCTGATGCCGGGGCCGACGATGGTGCCGGGCCGCGATCGGACACGTCAAACGCCAGGTTAAGGGCTGCCAGCACGGCAATGCGGTCGCGGGCACGGACCTTGCCGGCATCGCGAATCTTGCACATCGCGGTGTCCACGCGCTCCACCGCTTCCAGCAGTCGGGCGTCGCCTCCCGGTGGGCAACCCAGCAGATAGGTTTGCCCCATGATTTGGACTTCAAGCTGTTTCATGTTGGGTCTTTGTGCGTGGCGGTCGCATCGTTCTGTGGAAGCCGCTCCAGCAGCGCATCCACCCGCGCGCGGGCGGCGTTCAGGCGGGACTTGAGGGCGTCTCGCTCCTGCGTCAACGTGTGCACCTGGTCGGTGAGCAAGGCGTTGGTGCGCTGCAGCTCTCCGTAGCGCAGGAGCAGTCGCTCGGTACGTTCGGCAATTTGATCGATGAGATTCTGGTTCGCCATAGGCTGATGATTGTAGGGTTTGGCAAAGCAAACTGCCGTAAAATCCGCGCGTTGGTTCTCGTGGCGTGGTTCGCACGCCGCAGTTCAACGGGAAGCAGGAGGGTGCGCCATGCACGGCAAACCTAACCTGCGCTGCCCCCGCAACGGTAAGTGGACGAGTCCTCCGTGATTTCGCTCCCATCAACAGCCACTGGACGTTCTGAACACACGTCTGGGAAGGCGATGGGAGTTGCTCCACCAGCCCGGATACCGGCCAATTCGGTGGTTGCACGCCTGCGCGCAACCGTTACGCCCATACGCTGTCGGGGAAGACGGTGAGGGCACTCTTGTTGATGGTTTCCTAAATTATGAAAAATCGCACTTCATGTGCCCGCGTTGCCACGTTCTCGCTGGCTTTTGGCACGGCGCTGACGGCGCATGCCCAATTGCAGCTCACAGAACAAGTGGTGACCGCCTCCCGGGTTGCTACACCGGTCACCGACGTCATTGCCGATGTCTCCATCATCGACCGCACGTCCCTGGACTTGGCGGGTCAATCCTCGTTGCGCGACCTGCTGGCCCAACAAGCGGGTGTGCAAGTTGTCTCCAACGGCAGTTACCGGTCCACCACGGGCATTTTCTTGCGGGGTGCCACCACGGCGCAAACGCTGGTGCTGGTGGATGGTGTGCGAGTGGGATCGGCTACCTCGGGCGGGGCGTCCCTGGAAAATATGCCGCTGTCGCGCATTGAACGGATTGAAATTCTGCGCGGCGCGGCTTCGGCCCTTTATGGGCCGGACGCCGTGGGAGGGGTGATCCAGATTTTTACCCGCGAGCCGGGCGAGGGCTTGCAGATGGACGCCGGTGTCGGCATCGGGACCGATGGCCAGCAGCAGGCGGGTGCGTCGGTGCGTGGACGCAGTAGCGGGCTGGGCTACAGCCTGGGCGTCTCTCGTGAAAAGGCCGCTGGCATCAGCGTGGTGTCCAACCCGACGGCCAGTGGTTTCAATCCGGACGCCGATGGGTTCACATCCACCAGCGTCGACGCCAAACTCAATGCGCGGCTCAGCAAGGAGCACACCCTGGGCCTGAGCCTTTTGCGCAGCGATACCGACCTGCAGTTCGACGGCACGCCGTATCCCAACCCTTTGCGTTTGACCAGGCTCACGGCAGATCCGCACACCCAGCTCGGCCTCCACCATGCTGCATTGACATGGGATGCGCAGTGGCTGGCGCAGTGGCATTCCACATTGGTGCTGGGCAGCAGCGAAGACCGCTCCGTGGCGGACTACTTCCGCGCAAGTGACGGCGCATTTGGCGGCAGCAGCACGTTTAACACCCGCCGCCGCCAGCTCACCTGGCAAAACGATCTTGCACTGGACAAAGACGTGCTGTCCGTGGTGCTGGAAAATCGCAATGAGGCGGTGGACAGTTCCACCGCCTACACCGTCAGCAGCCGCGACATTCGCAGCGCCCTGGTTTCCTACGCACTGAACCGTCCGACCTGGAACGCACTGGCTGTGGCCCGCAATGATGACAACTCCCAGTTTGGCAACCTGGGCAACTGGTCGGTTTCTGGCGGCTACCGCCTCAACACTGCCCTGCGCGCCGTGGCCAGCGTGGGCACGAGCTTCCAGGCACCCACCTTCAATCAACTGTATTACCCAGGCTACGGCAATACGGCCCTGGTGCCGCAGCGCAACCGCGCCAGTGAGCTGGGCTTGAAGTACCAGGTCTCCAACCTGTCCCTGAGTGCAGTGGCGTACCACAACGACGTCCAAGGTTTCATCTTGGCGCAGACCAACACACAAAGTTCACTGGCGGTGCTGCGTGGCATCACCCTGAGCGCGGCGGCGCAGCGGGGCCAGACCAGCTACACCGTGTCGTATGACTACGCAGACCCGCGCTCCTACTCCAGCAACCCTGGCGCCAACGACCTGCGCCTGGTGCGCGTGGCGCAGAACGTGTTGAACGCCCGGGTCAACCACCGCATGGGACCCATTGCCGTGTTTGGAGAAGTGCGGGTCTCTGGTGACCGCGAGGACACCAACCTGGCCTTCAGCGGCCGTGATGTGCTGCCGGGCTACACCCAGCTCAACCTGGGTGCCACCTGGCAGGTACAAAAGAATGTGTCCGTGCTGGGGCGCATCAACAACCTGACGGATGCGCAATACAGTTTGGCCAACACCTACTCCATGCCAGGACGCAATGTGTTTGTGTCGGTGAACTGGGCGCTGTAAACCCATGGTGCGCGCACGTTGCCCTGCGGTCCTTGTGGCAGCCCCGGCGTCCGGCCAGGGCAAGACCACGGTCACCAGCGCCCTGGCCCGCCTGCATGCGCGCCAGGGCCAGCGGGTGCGGGTGTTCAAGTGCGGCCCTGACTTTTTGGACCCCTACTGGCATGCCCTGGCCAGCGGCGCGCCGGTGCACCAGCTGGATCTTTGGATGAATGGCGAGGCCGACTGCCGCGCCCGCCTACTGGCGGCAGCACACGAGGCCGACCTGATTCTTGTGGAAGGCGTCATGGGTCTGTTTGATGGCGAACCCAGCGCAGCCGATTTGGCCCAGCGCTTTGGCTTGCCGGTGCTGGCCGTGGTCGATACCTCCAGTATGGCGGGCACTTTTGGCGCGTTGGCTTTTGGCCTGCAGCACTATCGCGCCGGGATGCCGTGGGCGGGCGTGTTGGCCAACCGGGTGGCGAGCAGCCGCCATGCCGATATGCTGCGCACCAGTCTGCAAGACCCAAGTGCTTGGCTGGGTGCTTTGATGCGCAACGCCGACATGGTGTTGCCGGAGCGCCATCTGGGTCTGACGATTGCCAGCGAACTGCCGGATGCCTTGGCGCGACTGGATGCCGCTGCGGATGCATTGGCCGATACGCCGCTGGGGCGCATGTCGATTGCTGACCTGCAGCAATGGGCGGTAGAGTTTGCGGGGCCGGGTGCGCAGGGGCTTGGACATTTTGCTCCGTGTCCCCCGCCCGCGTTGCGGACTCCTCCTTTACCTGCGCAAAATGTCCAAACCCATGCACCCCCTACGCTAATTGGAAAGACGGTAGCCGTGGCGCGCGATGCAGCCTTCTGTTTTATCTACGCGGCCAATCTGGATTGCTTGCGGGACTTGGGGGCGGAGATCGTGTTTTTCTCGCCACTGGCTGACTCTGCGCTGCCGATGTGTGATGCTGTTTGGCTGCCTGGTGGCTACCCTGAACTGCACGCCAAGCAATTGGCCGTCAACACCGGTCTGCGCGACAGTCTTGCTGCCCACGTGGCCGCAGGCAAGCCCGTGTGGGCTGAGTGCGGCGGCATGATGACCCTGTTTGATACGCTGGAGCTGGTGGACGGCGAGCGCATGCCGCTGTGGGGTCTGTTACCCGGCGTGGTCACCATGCACAAGCGCCTGGCGGGCCTGGGGCCGCAGCAGCTCACGTTGGCCAGCGGCACTTTGCGCGGCCATACTTTTCATTACTCGACGACGGCGACGGATCTGCAGCCTGTGACCCGCAGCGCACGCCCTGAAACCGACCCGCAGCCCGACGTGGGCGAGGCGCTGTGGGAGCAGGGTTCCGTGCGAGCCAGCTACTTTCATGCCTGGTTCCCGTCGAGCCCGCAAGCGGTGGTGGAATTGCTGTCGTCTCCCGAGCATGTAGCGATTGCACACAACGTCTTGACGCCATGAAGCCAGTAGCACTCGCCAAGAGCGAACTCATTCTGGGCGGCCAAAAGAGCGGAAAGTCCCGCCGCGCAGAAGTACTGGCGCGCACCTGGCTGGAGCAAGCCGTCCACCACCGCGCCGTGCTGATTGCCACCGCGCAAGCGTGGGATGACGAGATGCGTGCGCGCATTGCCCGCCACCAGGCTGACCGTGCCGCGCGCGTGCCGGGCATGGTGACGGTGGAAGAGCCGCTGGCGCTGGCGCAGGCCATTGCGCAGCACAGCACGCCCCAGACCCTGCTGGTGGTGGATTGCCTGACTCTGTGGCTGACGAATCTGCGCATGCCGATGCATGAAGAGGGCGCGCAACGACCCGGAGGCTGGGCGGCTGAATGTTTTGCTCCGTGTCCCCCGCCCGCTTTGCGGGCTCCTCCTTGTACCGAGCAAAACACTCAGCCACCCAGCCTCCTAGCCCTCGTCGATACTCAGCATGTAGCTCCTTTATTGATAGCAATTCAGCAAGCTCCCGGCCCTGTGGTATTGGTCGGCAACGAGATCGGCCTGGGTGTGATTCCGCTGGGGCGCGAGGTGCGGGCGTTTGTGGATGCGCTGGGGCGGTTGAACCAGGACGTGGCCGCCGTGTGCCAGCGTGTGACCTTGATGGCAGCTGGACTGCCTCTGTATTTGAAAGATATCCCGTGAAACACTTAGTCTTTTTCCGCTCGGTGATTGCGTGCCTGGCCCTGCTCGGCAACTTCGCCGTGCAGGCAGCCACGGTTACCGACGACCGTGGCGTCACCGTCACTTTGAACGGTGTGCCGCAGCGCATGGTCAGCATCCTGCCGTCGCTGACGGAGAGCGTGTGCGAACTGGGGCACTGCGCGCGCCTGGTGGGGGTGGATCGGTATTCCAACTATCCCGAGTCTGTGCAGAAGCTGCCCAAGGTGGGCGGCGGCATCGATCCCAATGTGGAAGCCATCGTGGCGCTGCGCCCCGACGTGGTGCTGGCGGCCAAGTCCTCGCGCGTGGCGGAGCGGCTGGAGGCCTTGGGCATCAAGGTGGTGGTGTTGGAGCCCAAGTCCCATGCCGATGTGCAACGCGTATTGCTCAAACTGGGGCAACTGCTGGAGGTGGCCGATACCCAGCGCGTCTGGCGCGCCATTGATGCCGGGGTCGCTGCGGCGGGGCAATCGATTCCGCGCGGGCTGCTGGGAGCCAAGGTGTACTTCGAAGTCAACCCCGGACCGTATGCGGCGGGCGAGTCCTCGTTCATTGGTGAAACACTCAAGCGCCTGGGGGCGCAGAACATCGTCACAAGCGACCTGGGGCCTTTCCCCAAGCTCAACCCCGAGTTCATCGTGCGCGCCAACCCCGATGTGATCCTGATCGGCCAGCGCAGCGCCGACGGCTTGCAGCAGCGCCCGGGCTGGCAGGGCATCCGCGCGCTGCGCGAGCAGCGTGTGTGCATCTTTCCCAGCGACGAGGCCGATGCGCTCATCCGCCCTGGGCCGCGCATGGCCGAGGGCGCGCGCCTGATGGCGAAGTGTTTGGCGGACAAGTCACCTTACCGGGGGCCGGGCAAGCCATGATGCAGAACCGCGTGCGCTGGATGCTGTGGACTGCGTTGGCGGCTACGCTGGCGCTGGGCGTTTTGGGAGTTTGCGTGGGCAGCGTGGGGCTTGAAAACCTGTTGCGCGCAGTGTTGGACCCCGCCAGCGACCCTGAGCGCGCCGCCATGGCGCGCCAGATCGTGTGGGAGATTCGCTTGCCGCGCACCGTGGGGGCCTGGGCCGCTGGGGCCTTGCTGGGGCTGGCCGGGGCCGTGGCGCAGGGGCTGTTTCGCAATCCCCTGGCAGACCCGTACCTGCTGGGCAGTGCTTCCGGGGCCTCGCTGGGTGTGGCCCTGGCCCTGGCTGCCATGGGAGGTGCTGCGGGCATGCTCGGTGGTTCTGGCGGTTCTGGCAGCCTGGCGCAAGGTGGTCTGGTGCTGGGAATTTTTTCCAATAGCCTGTTGGTGCGCCTGGGTTTGACGGGTGCGGCATTTTTGGGTGCGGTGGCAGCGATTGTGCTCACCTTAGCGCTGTCGCGCGGAGTAGGTCATACCTTGCGCCTGCTGTTGGCCGGCGTCATCGTCGGTGCCGTGCTGGGTGCGGTGACGCACCTGGTGCTGATGGCGTCGCCCGATTCGTTGCAGGCCATGTGGGCCTTCATGCTGGGCTCAACCGCCTTTGTGGGTTGGGTGTCGCTCACGCTCATGGCGACAGCCTGGCTGGTAAGCCTGGTGGCGGCCTGGTTGCTCGCACGCGTGCTCGACGCCCTGAGCCTGGGCGATGCTACCGCCCAAAGCCTGGGCCTGCCCGTGGTGCCCATGCGCGCGGCGCTGGTGGGCGTACTGGCCCTGGCCACGGGCACGGCCGTGGCGCAGACCGGCTTGATCGCCTTTGTGGGCCTGGCGGCACCGCATCTGGTGCGTTCCGCTGTCAAGACCACGCACAGCCAGCTGATGGTGCTGGCCAGTCTGGTGGGCGGGGTGCTGCTGATGGCGGCTGACACCCTGGCGCGCTGGCTGATCGCGCCGCAAGAGTTGCCCGTAGGGGTGCTGACGGCGGTGCTGGGGGGGGGCTATTTGCTGTGGTTGATGCACCGCGGGCCTGCCAAGGTGGGGGGCGCGCTATGAACCCCGCAGCATCTGTGGCCTTGCGTACGCAGAATTTGCATGCCAGCCTGGGCAGCGGCGCGGGCCGCACGGCGGTGCTGCACGGCCTGTCGGTGGAGATTGCGGCAGGGCAGTGGACCAGCATCGTCGGGCCCAACGGTGCGGGCAAATCCACCTTGCTCAAGTGTCTGGCCGGGGTGCTGCCCTGCACGGGCGCGGTGGCGCTGTGGGAGCAACCGCTATCCAGCATTGCGGTGCGCGAACGCGCGCGCCAGCTGGCCTGGCTGGGGCAGAACGAGACCTCGGCCGATGACCTGACGGTGTGGGACGTGGCCATGCTGGGGCGCTTGCCGCACCAGGCCTGGCTGGCACCGGCCAGCGCCGCCGATGAAGCGGCCGTGGAACAAGCCCTGCGCGCCACGCAGGCCTGGGAGTGGCGCTGGCGTCCGTTGGGCCAGCTCTCGGGCGGTGAGCGCCAACGGGTACTGCTTGCGCGTGCCCTGGCGGTGCAGGCGCAGGTGCTGCTGATGGACGAGCCCTTGGCCAACCTGGACCCGCCGCACCAGGCCGACTGGCTGGCGGTGGTGCAGGGCCTGGTGCAGCGGGGGCATACGGTGGTGAGCGTGCTGCACGAAATCAGCATGGCCCTGCATGCGGATCGCGTGGTGGTCATGGCGCAGGGGCGCTTGCTGCACCACGGTGCCAGTGGCGATGCGGCCACGCACCAGGCGCTGGTGGACGTGTTTGACCGGCGCATTGCCATCCATGCCATTGAAGGGCAATGGGTGGCGTTGCCGTGCGCGGTGCGTTGAACACACCCGCGACTGCGCAGATTTTTCAACCCGCGTTGGAGACAACGCATTTCATGAGGAGCACAAGCATGCATATTGAACCTGGACTGGTAGACGGCGCCAAGATCGCGCTGGGTTACGCCACCGCCTCCGCGAGCCTGGGCTACGCGGCCAAGCTGGCGTGGGAAATGGCCCGAAAAGACGGCGTGGCCGCGCTGGCGGTGCGCACGCTGCTGGCCACGGCC
>CAZDDK010000072.1:0-11389 GCA_964504185.1 uncultured Rhodoferax sp.
TGCCAGCGGATCAGCGCCTCCGCCCCCACCACGGCACCGGTGCGCATGTTCACCTTGGGCTGGTAGTGCAGCACGAACTCCTGGTGCTGCAACGCCAGGCGAATGTGTTCCAGGTTTTCGCGCAGGGTCTTGACCGCCGTGTCCTGCACCACGTCAAACAGGTGGTAGCGGTTCTTGCCGGCTTGCTTGGCCACGTACATGGCCTGGTCGGCATGGCGCAGCAGCTGGTCCACCTCGGAGGCATCTTGCGGATACACGGTGACGCCAATGCTGGCGGACACTTGCAGCGGGATATGCGCCAGTTCGACCGGGCCGGCCCCCGCCTGCAGCAGGCGCTGCAGCACGGGCTCGGCATCGGTCACCGTCACCAGGTCCACCAGCACGGCCACAAACTCGTCACCCCCAATGCGCGACAGGGTATCCCCGTCGCGCAGCGCAGCCTTCATGCGGTGCGCCAGGGCCACCAGTAACTCATCCCCAATGGCATGGCCATGGGTGTCATTGACCGCCTTGAAGCCATCCAGATCGAGATAGACCACCGCCACCGAGAGGCCTCGGCGTCGGCTCTGCGTCAGGGCCAGTTGCAGACGGTCCGCCAGCAAGGACCGGTTGGGCAGCCCGGTCAGCGCATCAAAGTGGGCCAGATGCTCCAGTTGGCGCTGCTGTTCTTTCAGGGGCGTGATGTCGGTAAACAGGGCCACCAGGTTGGCGGTCGCGCCCGCCGCATCGCGCACGACGCTGATGGTGAGCAGTTCGGCAAAAAGTTCCCCATTTTTGCGCCGGTTCCAGACCTCGCCGCTCCAATACCCATGCTGTTGCAGGATGCGCCTGCGCTCGGCATAGAACGCCTCCGGCTGGTGCCCCGAATGCAGCAATTTGACGGGGTTTTGGCCCACGGCCTCCTCGTGGGTGTAACCCGTGATTTCGGTGAACATGTGGTTGACTTCCACGATGTGGCCCTGGGCATCGGTAATGATGATTCCCTCGCGTGCGTGGCTGAACACGCTGGCCGCCAGCTGCAAGCTGCTGTCCGAGCGCAGTTTTTCAATCACCAGCGCCACCAGGCGGGCCTCATCCTCAATCAACTCGATGTCCTGCGCCGTGGGCTCGCTGGGACTGCGGCGATAGATGGCAAAGGTGCCCAACACCTCGCCCCGCACCGACACAATGGGCTGGGACCAACAGGAGCGCAGGTCCGCGTTGGCGGCCAGTTCCCGGTACGGTGTCCACCAGGCGTGGCTGGCAATGTCGTGCACCACCACCCGCTCGGCGGTAAACGCGGCCGTGCCACAAGCCCCCACGCCAGGCCCTATGGAGACTCCGTCAATCGCCCGGGTATAAAACGCCGGCAGGCTGGGCGCAGCACCGTGGCGCAAGTGCTTGCCATCGGCCTCCAGCAGCAAGATGCTGCACAGCAGGGAGGCATCCATGGCCTCCACGTCGCGCACCACCGTATCCAGCACGCTGGCCAGAGGTGCCCTTTCGGCCAGCTGTTTCAACACCCGGTTGTGGTGCTGTTGGCGCTGGTCGGACCGTTTGCGGGCCGTGATGTCCACCATCACACCCACCAACCCTTGCTTGTCCCCTTGCAGATCCACCATGCGCCGACCGGAGAGATGCCCCCAGAACTCGCTTCCATCGGGCCGCCGGTAGCGGCGCTCCACGTCGGTCAGGGGGATGTCGCCGGCCAATAGCTGGATCATCAAGCCCCGCCCGATCTCGCGTTCGTGCGGCGCAATCAGGTCCACATATTCCCGCCCCTCCAGCTCGGCCGTCGTCAGGGCGAACATTTCCGCCATGCGCCGGTTGGCGTGGGTGATGCGCCCCTCCATGTTTACCAGAAAAATGGCCACGCTGGAGGTGTCCAGAATCTGCTGCAACTGCAGCTCGCGCGCCGCCAGATCCTGCGCCGCCTGGCGCGCCGCGCCCTCCGCCTGCTCCCGCTGGGCCACGTCGTCCGCCAATGACTGGGCCAGGGCGTTGAAGTGCGCGCCCAGCTCGGCCAACTCGTTGCCGCTGGCCAGGTGGATGCGCGCGGCGTAGAGACCCCGCTGCAAGCTTTGCGCATGGTCCCCCAGGCGTTGCAGGGGCTCCACCACGGCGCGCCGGTTGTAGCGGGAAAAGCCAAACAGGCCCAAGAGCGCCACCCCCACCAGACCGAACAACAGCAGCACCTGGGCGCGCAAGGTGCTGCGCAGCGCATCGATGCGCAGGGCATTGCGCCGGGCGATCGCGTCGGAGAATGCCTGGATGGGTGCCATGACCCGGGCCTTGGCGTCCCCATAGCGCCCGTTATGAAGCAGGTCGGTGGCCAGAGCCGGATCGGGCGTCGCTCGCACCGTGTAGGCTCCTTCGGCATCCGCAAGAAGGCCTTTCAGGGCCGCAAACGCCTGGCGCTCCAGCGCCCCCAACGCGTCGGACTCCGCCTGGCTTTCCCGCAACAGGGCGAACTCCTCGTCCTGCACTCCTTCACGCTGCATCAGGGTGCGCAGCGGGACGGCCTCCTCCAGCGGCACCACGGCAGCCTTGCCAACCCCGGCCAGATGCCAGTAGGTGGGTGGGTAGTGCTGCGGGCGGGGGCTTCGGCCATTGCGGATGTCCAGAATTTCGAAGTAGCGCTGCTCGAACACCGGGTCCGCCGTGGCGACGTAGCTGCGCGCCATGCGGGTCAGGTCTTCGGAGCTCTGCATCAGTTCCTGGGCCAGTTCCTGGGCACGCCAACGGTGTTGCTCGCTGGCGGTTATCAAAGCCTGGGTCTGCAGCAGCCACCCAATCACCGAGCCCATGGCCAGCATCATGAGCACACTCAGGCCCACCATCAGCCGACTGAACTGGCGAATCCTCATGCTGTGGCGCTGGCCATGAACACCGTCAGCACGCCGGTATAGCCATACAGGCGGTTGTGGGCGATTTCACCGGCGGCAAAAAAACCCACCAGGGGCACGTCGCCCAAGGCGCGGCGCACCTGCTGCAACTCGGCACTGGGCCCTCCGAAGTGGGCACCGCCGCGCCCGGTGCAACTGACGTAGATTGCACCGGCCATGCGGGGTTGCGCATGCTCAGCGGCGGCGTGCGCGGACGCCGGTTCCCCGCGTGCCGCTGCCAGCACCGGCTCCTGGGGTTCGAGCTCTTCGCGAATTTCGGCGCAAATGCGGGTCAGGTCCGCGCGGGCCGCCTGCACATTGCGCTGGCAAAACACCAGCTGGGCACCCACCTGCACGTGTTCCGCCACGGCAATGCCACGGCGCAGGGGGTCCAGGCCGATGATGTGGCGCACCACCACGTCTTCGCCGAAGTGGCCCGTCTGGCGCACCGCAGCGCGGTGTCCGTTGCGGGCCGGGGCCAGCCCGACCAGGGTGGCGCGCACCGCGTCCAGCGCCTCTTGCGGTTGCTCCAGCGACACGGCCAGCTCGGCCAGCATCACGTCCAGCGCCGCAAGCCCTCCCAGCGAGAGCACCAGATTGTGGTCCACCGCCGTCACCGTGTGTGCGCCAGACACCGGCGTGCAGCCCTGGGTGACGCGCGACACCAGGGCCACTTCCGGCCCAAAGGCCACACCGCTCAGCCCACCGCAGAACACACCGCTGGCCCCACCGTGGCCCCGGATGTTGCCGTTGCCGGTGACCGCAAACTGAACGCCCTGCGCGCGGCTGCTGCACAGCCCGCCAAACACGTAGTGGGAGTCGGTGCGTTGGGCCATCTCTTCAATCAGCTCCCCCAGGTCGGCTGTGGTGGGGTCGGCGTGCACCAGCGCACAATCCGCCTCAAAGCCCAGTCCCAGGGGGGCCACGCCGGAGAACACGCGGTACTGGTCGCTGGGCAGCTCCAGCAGCATCAGGGCCATGGCGGGTTCGTCCCAGTACTCCACATTGTTGGAAACGATGCCGACCCCTACCGTGCCCGACCAATCCGTCACCAGCGGCAGCTCGTCCCCCAGGTGCCGAAGAATGTCCGCCGCCACGCCGGCGTAGTGGTCGGTGATGTAGAGCAGCCCCAGGGTGGCAGCGTTGCAGTAGCCCGGCAAGGCCATCTGCGCACGCAGCTGGGCCAGCACCAGGGCGGCCGCCATCTGCCACTGCGGATGGGTGGCGTGGGCGTAGGGAAAGTGTTTCATGACCCACCCCTCCTGCGTGGGGACAGACCCGGCCTACCGGCTGCGCGGGGCGGTCTTGCGGGCCGCTGCGGGCTTGGTTGTGCGGGATGCGGTCCCGCCGGTGGCCTTCTTGCCCGCCGCCTTGGCCGATTTGACGACCTCCTTGGCCATGCCACTGGCCATGTTCTTGGTCACATCGACCGCCGTCTTGGCCGTGGCCTCCTTGAAGGCACCGGCCGCAATGTGCTGGAATTGCTGGGTGAGCGAACCCCACAGCTGCAACGGGTCCACCAGCGCGCCCACGCCTGCGGCCGGCTTGCCCGCGCCAGTGGCCACGTCCGAAACGGTTTTTGCCGCTGTGGCGGCGCGTTCGGTGACACGCTGCACCCCGGTCTGGACCGACTCGGCGGCCTTGAGCTTGAGCGCGTTGGCCACGTCGCCAATATTGAAGTTCATGCCCTTGAGCGTGGCCAGCGTCATCTTCTGCACCTCCAGTGCCTGGATGGTGGCACCCAGGGCGCGCGAGTTCTGCTCCAGCCAGAAGTGCACGGCCTTGAGTTCTTCGATGCGCTTCTCCAGCTCCTCCACGTTCAGGGTGGGAGCCACCCAGTTGCCCAGATTGGGCATTTGGGGGATGTTGCTGCTCGCCCCCTTGGCCACGTTCTGCAGGAAATCAAAGCCGGGGACGAACTTGCCAAAGCCAGTGGTGTCGGTGTCACTCATATGCACTCCATGGGAGGTTGTCAACGCTGAACAGTCAACAGCTTACTCCAATGTGCCCATTCGGTGAACCGCGCCGGCCCACGGCCCCTGGGGTGGCTCCCCTATTGCGGCTGGGGCACGGGCGGGCGCAGCCGCCGGGGTTTGCGCACCGTGGCAACCCGCACATCGACCGAGACCTCCAGCCACCGCGAAATCGCCTGGTAAATGGCAGCCAGGCTGTCCATGCTGACACGGCCGTCAAAGCGCAGCATCCCCCGCAAGCTGGACTCGGGCCGGTTGGTCACCTTGGCCAGCTCCCCAAAACCCAGCGTCGC
This sequence comes from uncultured Rhodoferax sp., assembly GCA_964504185.1. Taxonomy (GTDB): domain Bacteria; phylum Pseudomonadota; class Gammaproteobacteria; order Burkholderiales; family Burkholderiaceae_C; genus Allorhodoferax. Next base: position 5,131 of record CAZDDK010000072.1, read on the forward strand.
GCGCACCACGTCGTACAACATGGCACGCGCCGCTTCGGGCTCGTTGCGCAGCAGCATGGCCACCGACTGCTCCAGCAGCGACCGGGTGAACGCCGGGGTAACGACCCCGGTGAGAAAGCCGGTTTGCCCCGGCACATGGGCTGGAAACGCAACCGTGCCGCCCGATACAGTGAAATCCATAGAAAACTCCCAATTTCCGGAATGTGGCCACACCGCCATGCGCGGCGTGGGCGACAACATCAACAGCCGTCAAGCGGCTGGTCGGTCACGGGAATCGGGCGGAGCACGGGCAATGGCCGTTAAAAATGGGAGAGCGGGTCGAACGGGGAGTGCGTGGCGCACCCCCTCGCAGGTGCCTACAAGACCACCCGATACGGGCACCAGCGAGGGTGGCGGTGCCAGGCGGTCCGGGGTCGGCAGGCACAGCGGACAATGGGAACAGAGTGCGGATTCGTTCCCGGTGGAGGCATCCAACGACACCAGCTGCGTGCCCGTGCTGGTGCAGACCTCGACAAGGCTCCCCCCCGACAACGCATGCGCCAGCGCCGGGGCCACCAGGGGAACCCCACTGACCAGCACCATGAGCAGCACCAGCAGCGCGTGGCGCGGCAGGACGCCCTTGATGGGGCTATACCGTGCTGGCTTCCGACAGACGGGCATTCGTCGCGGTCCCTAGCGGGGTTATCAGGCCAACAGAGCCTTGCACTGCTTGGCGCAATCGACGCAGGCCTTGGCGCAGACGTCGCACTCCACATGCTTCTTGGCGTGCTTGAGGCACTCCTTCTCGCACTGCTCACAGGCATCCAGCGCCACGCGCGCCGTAGCCTTGGTCAGTGGTGCGTGTTGATTGGCCAGGCTTTGCAACGCGGTGCAGATGGCCAGCATCTGGCTGACCGACTGGGCGCAGGGCGCCATCTCCTTGGCACCGTCACCCAGCAACACCAGACAGTGCGCCAGGCAGGCCTGTCCCTTGTTGATACAGTCTGCCAGCGAGGTCAGGAGCGCCTTGCTGGGTGCCCCACCCATCATGGCGGCATGGTCATGATGCGAATGGTCCTCGGCCATGGCGGAGGACGCAGCACTGGCCAGGGCCAGCGCTGCGGAGGTGCTGAAAAGGTCTCGGCGGTTCATGGTCGATGTTCCTCAAAAGATTCCATACTACCAAGCCCCGCCAACCCACAAAGCCAGCGGGGCAATGGGCTAGAACGCGACCGTCACGCCCACGTTGATCGAACGCCCGGCACCCGGCACCGAAATGCCCCAGACCGAGCCGCGCTGGCCCACATAGGCACCCCCCAGCGGCGGTGTGTAGAAGCGGTCCAGCGCGTTTTCCACGCCGATGTCAAAGCGCGCCTGCTTCCACTCGTAGCTGCTGCGCAGATTCAACAGCGCATAGGCCTCGGTCTTGGTCTCGTTGCGCACCTTGGACACATCGGACTTGGCGTCCACCCACTGCGCCTCCAGCGTGTTGCTCCATCCCCCCACGCGCTGCACCAGGGCCAGCTTGGCGTTGAGCGGCATGGTGTTGTAGAGCGTGTCGTCAGTGGTGCCGTTCTTGCCCTTGAGCGCGCTCAACATGCCCGTGAGCGTGAAGCTGCCCCAGCCCTGCGTCTGCGCCAGCATGCGGTAGCCGGAGAGGTCCAGTCCCGCAATGCGGGCGCTCTGGTTGGCAAAGCTCAGGTTCACAAACTTGTCGGTGCGCGCGGGGCAGACCTTGCCCACCGTGGCGCAACTGACCGCGTCGATGTAGTCCTCCACAAAGGTCGTGTACGCGGTGGCTTGCAGGCCCCATTGCTGGCGCTCGGCGGCGTGCCAGTCGGCGGTGGCGCTCACGGTGTGGGCCACTTCGGGCTTGAGGTTGATGTTGCCGACGTAGCCATTGGCATCGCCCACCCAGTTGATCATGTTCATGACCATGTTGTTATTGGTGGACCAGGTATAGCGCTCGTACAGGTTGGGCGAACGGGCCTTGCGCGAGTAGCCGGCCTCCAGGCGGGTCTGTGCGTCGGGGGTGTAGCGGGCCAGGGCGCTGAGGTCCCAGTTGGCATCGGTGCGCTGGTGGTTCAGCGCGTTGAAGGCACCAGGAATGGACGACGGGTTGGCCGGGTCGCCATAGCCCATCATGCCGCCCATGGTGTTGTAGCCCTGCACCTTGCCGGTGTCCATGGTCAGGTTGCTGGCGCGCACGCCGACCTGGGTCAGCCACTGGGCGCTCCAGCGGGCGTCCCACTCGGCAAACACGTCCTGGCGGTCGCGCTGGCCGTCGCGAATGTTCCAGAACGGGTTGGGGGCCATCATGCTGGCCACGGTGCTGATGGGGTCCCACCAGTCGCTCATGCGGTAGCGCTGCCACTCGGCCCCCAGCTTCAGGGTGTCGCCCGGAGAGAGCACGACATCGGCCTTCACCACGGCACCGCTGTTTTTGCCCTCGGTGTCCATGGGCATGCCCAGCGAGCTCAAGGAACTGAGCTTGTTGTGCAGGAAATTCATGGTGTGGCGGGTGTTCTCCTGGTAGAGGCGCGCCTCCACGCTGCCCCAGGCGGTCTGGCCCAGGTAGCGCAGGTTGACCTGGTCGCTGGTGTTGCGGGTCATGTCCATGCGCTGGTTGGGGAAGCCCTGGTAGGGAATGTCCTGGCGGCCCAGCTTGAGCTCCAGCAGATGGTCGCCTCCGCGCACCGCCAGGTCCAGCCCTTGGTTGCGCGAGCGGAACTCGGAGGAGCCGACTTCCTTGGGCCCAGGGATGAGCACTCCGGCCGGGGCCTTGATGGCGGCTTTGAATGCCTGGGCCGCCTCATAGTTGCCGGACTCGGCGCTGGCCGCGTTGTAGCGCAGGCTGAAGTTTTGCGTAGCCACGGTGGCGCTGGCGTTTGCGCCCCGGCCATTGCCATTGCTGCGGTAGAACGCGCCCAGCGAACCCTTGGTCAACAGGTCCTGGCCGGGTGCTGCGAACTCAGGGGCCTGCGAACCCACCAGAATGGAGCCACCAATGGCATCGCCACCGGCGCTGACCGGCGTGATGCCGGTGAACACCTGGATGCTGCCCACCTGGGTGGGGTCGATGTACGACAAGGCCGGGTTCATGTGGTTGCCGCAGGCGGAAATCAGGTCCATGCCGTCCACCTTGATGCGCAGGCGGTCATCGGCCAGGCCGTGCAGCGTGGGCAGGCTGGACACGCCACCGGCCCCGTAGACGTTCACGCCCGCCACGTCGCCGAGCAGGCGGGCGGTGTCGCTGGTGGACGCGCGGCGCGATGCCAGGCCGGACGGGTTCAGCAGTGCAGTACTCGGGACCAGGCTGTCGGCCCGGGAATCGTTGACGGTGACGGACGGCAGGGTAATGCCGGGCGCGTCTGCGGCCAGTGCGCTGGTGCCCAACAGGCCCAGGGGAGAGAAGGCCAGGGAAATGGCCAGGGGAATCGTTTTAACTTTGAAATGCAACATGCTCGGAACCTCTTCTTCACTATAAAAAGCACCTCCAGCCCGCGTAAATTGGGCAGAGTTTGCTATGAAAACAATAGCTCAGAAGAATCCCGGCGGCCCCCTGGGTGGAGGCGCAAAGCCGTGCAAGGGGGGGTATAAAAAAGCCTGCCGGACCGCAAGCGCCCGTTGTCCATCCTGAACTAGGAAGGGGCTTGGCAACGGATCACTGGGAAGTGCGCTGCGGTCCGTGGTTTGCAGGCAAAACTGGCAATGCGTGGGGACGGGCGTGGAAGTGGGCAGCGGCGCGGACGCGTCCTGCGCAGCGCTCGCCCCCTGCTCCGCCGCCACCCAGCGCGGGCCGTCGATGGTGCAAATCTCCACCCCCTGCGTGCCCGCCATGGCGGTGGGCATGAGGGCATGGGTCAGCACCGGAGCGAGCGCCCCCAGCACGGCGACGAGCACGGCCAGCCACACCGCCCAGGGGCGGCGCAACGGTGTGCGGATCGGCGTGCGGATCATGGGGCGTGAGGTATGGGGAACTGCCCGCCCTTACATCTTGTGCTTGCCGTGGTCCATGGCGGGCGGCGTGGCAGCGGGCGCGGCCATCGACACGGGCACGCTCAGCTCGGTCTTGGTTTCCACGCCCTTGGCGTCCTTGAACACCAGAGTCACCGCGACGGAAGTGTCTTTTTGCAGCGGGGCCTTCAGGTCCATCAGCATGACGTGGTAGCCACCCGGCTTGAGCTCCACCGTTTTGCCCGCTGGCAGGTCCAGGCCCCCGGCGACGGCGCGCATTTTCATCACGTCGCCGTCCATCTTCATTTCATGGACCTCGCTGACGCCCGCCACCGGGCTGGACACGGCCACCAGCTTGGCACCCTCTTTGGCGGTGAGCTTCATGAAGGCACCGGTGGCCTTTTGGCCGGGCACCGTGGCACGGGCCCAGGCCCCCTGTACGTCCACGGTTTGGGCAAACAGGGCGCTGCTGGACAGGGCGAGAAGGGTGGCAATGGTTGTGAGTTTCATGGTGGGTTCCTTGGCTTCCTTGGGTTATGGATGGGGACGAAAAATGGGGGAATCAGCCCAGCCAGGCCTTGAGCTGGCGGGCAGTGGGCTGGCCGGTGACGCGCTGCAACCGGCCCTTGCGGTCCACCAGCACCACATAGGGCGTGATGTTGCGCCAGGTCGGGTCCACCGCCTGGCGGATGGCGGGCTCGAAGCCGTCGAAGGCATAAATTGTGGTCACCCCGCTGTAGTGGTGGGCGTGGGCCAGGGCACGCTCGCCCTGCACATCCATCAGGATCGCCGCCAGCGGGACCGGTTTACCGGCCGCCTTCACCGTGTGGTGCAGGGTGTCAAACGCCTCGGGGCAGGTGGCGCAAAAACTGTTGGTAAAGACATAGGCCGCCGGGCGCGGGCCGCTCTGCAGCAATTGCGTCCAGGTCGTGGCGTCAAAATCCGCTACGGTAGTGATAGCGGAATGTTGAGGTTCTGCGCGGGCTAGAGCCCCATTTTGCATATAAAAACCGGGGAGCAGCAGGGCTGCCGCCAGAAGCGCGCGCCTGAAAAAGCTAGAACACGAGTTCATGAACCTGTACCTCCTTGGGGTTGCGCCACACCACCGCCATGCGCGTGCCATGCTGCACGGGGCGGGCAAAGTCATTGTCGCCCTGCACCTGCGCCAGCGTGCGCTCGGTGAAGGTCTTTCCGCCGTCCGTTGACAGCCAGGCCTTGAGCGTGGTCTGCAGCCCATCGCTGCTGCGCCACACAATCGCCACGCGCGGGCCCTGGGCCATGACGTCGGCGTGCTCGGCACGGTCGTCCGGCAGGCGGCGCACGGTCTGCGCATCGGGGCTGCCGTCGGCCTTCAAACGGGCGTAGCGCACGCCGGAGGCGTTGGTACCGTCCTGCTGGCGAATGCCAAACCACACCGTGTGAAAGCCGCCCTCGGCCGCAGCCACCAGGCCCGGGCCGTGGTGCGGGCAGCCGTTGACCTGCCACTCGTCAAACGTGGCCCGCACGGTGGGGGCCGGTGCGGTGGGGGTGGCGACCAGTGCCGCAAAGGCGTGGTCGCGCACGTTGGGTTCGTACACATGGCGCCACATGGCGTGCAGGGCACCGTCGTTGCCCTGGGCCACGGCAATGCGACAACACTCGCAGGAGTGGTCGGCCACCTTGAGGTCCGGGCCAAACGTGGCACCCCCATCCAGCGAATAGGTGCGGTAGATGGCCGCGCCCCGGTAGCTGGACTTGTTGCCCACCTTGGGTGCGGCCTCCAGGTCGCGCTTGTCGATCCAGATGGCGTGCAGCACACCGTGGGCATCGAAGCCGATGGACTCGAAGCGGTGGGTGATTTCCTGCCGGTCGGCGTGCACCGTGCTGGGTTTGGAGAAGGTCTTGCCCCCATCGGTAGAGCGCAGCAGGCGCACAAAGCCGGTGTTGGGTTTGGCCAGGGGCTGGGTGTAGGCGATCAGCACCGTGGCGTTGGGGCCAAACAGCAGCTTGGGATGGTTTTCGCCATCGGCGGAGACGGGGTCGCCACCCAGGTCGAGCACGCGCGGCGCGCTCCACTGGAGCGGCGTGACTCCGGGCAGCGTGTTCTGGATGACCAACTGGTTGTCGGCATTGAGCCCGACCCACCACAGCGTGCCGTCGGGCGCAAAGGCCACACCGGTGCCCAGCTGCGAACGCGGCTTGCGCGCGGGCTTGGCGGCAGACGCAGGCGTGGAAGCGGCCATGGCCTGCGGCGGGGCTTTTGGATCGCCATGCGCGTGCTGCGCCAGTGCGGCGCTGCCCCAGGTCAGCGCCACAGCGGCAAAGCTCAGTAGCCAGACTTTTG
>CAZDDK010000072.1:11489-12729 GCA_964504185.1 uncultured Rhodoferax sp.
CGCGCCGCCACGTTGTTGATGCCAAAGCCCCATTCCCACTGCTTGGCAAACTTCCAGCTGGCTTTCAGGTCGAGCTGGTTCACGCTGGAGGTGCCACCGTAGGTATCGGGGTTGGTGTCGATGTTCATCTCTGTGTTGTAGCTGCTGCTGGCCCAGCGGTAGGCCGCACCAAACAGCCAGGCCTTGTTGGGCCGGTAGCTGGCCTGCACGGAATAGCGCTGCGGCGGGATGCGCAGCCACTTCTTGCCCACTTGTGCGGGGTTGGCGGCGTTGGCTTTGACCTCGGCATCCGTCCAGGTGAAGCTGCCGCCCAGGTCCAGGCCCTTGACGCCCACGTCGCGCGTGGCCCAGACCAGCTCAATGCCCTGGGTCAACACCTTGTCCACGTTGCTCACGCGGGTCACGCTGGGGAACACGGTGGAATCGGTCTGGCGCAGGATGGTGTCCGTCACATCATCGCGGAACAGGCTGGCGCGCAGCCAGTGGCCGCCCCATTCGCGCTCCAGTGAAACTTCGGCGGAATCCGACACCTCGGGGCGCAGGTTGGGGTCGCTGGTGGTGATGCTGGTACCGGTCTGGGTACCGTTAAAGAGTTCATCCACATTAGGGAAACGCACGCCCCGGCCCAGGCTGGTGCGCAGGGTGAGCTCGTCCGTGGCCGCCCAGGCCAGCGACAGCTTGGGGCTGGTGGCCGTCAGCGTGCGGCTGCCAAACGCCTTTTGCGCGACCGGTGGCCCGGCGAAATACTGCGAGCCGTCAAAGGACTCAAAGTTCTCGAAGCGCAGGCCGCTGGTCAACGTCAGCTCGGGCGTCATCTTCCAGGCGTCCTGGGCGTAGAGCGCCGTGATGGTGGTCTTGCCGTAGTAGTTCTGGTTTTGTGTGGTTTCCGCGCCGCGCCAGTCGGGGGCGTTGTTGACCACGTTTTGCAGCTTGTACTGGTTGCGGTGCAGGCCCAGCACCAGCGCATGGCGGCCATCACCAAAGTCACCGGCCTGGGGCGTGTAAGTGGACTGCACTTCAAAGGTGTTCCACCCCGTGCCGTCGCGCCGGGTCACGGTGCCCGCGCCACCCAGGTCGGCCAGCGGCTGGGCCAGATTGGCCTGGCGTGCGGCGTCGCTCTGGATCACGTAGTCGGTGGCCACCACCGAGGCGTTCCAGCCCTTGGCATGCTTGGTCTTCCAGGTGGCACCCAACTGGCGGTGCACCTCGTCGCGGGTGTTGGGGGCAAAGGCGTTGCTGG
>CAZDDK010000072.1:12829-14230 GCA_964504185.1 uncultured Rhodoferax sp.
GCGTCAAACCGGCCCAGGAAATTGGAGATCAGGTAGCCGTCCAGATACACCAGGGCGCGCCCTGGCTGTAGCGTGCCGTAGCTGCGCCCGGCCACGTTGGCATTACGGTCGCCAAAGTAGCGCTTGCGCACCGTGGTGCTGGGCAGGTTGATGGCAATGTCTTCGGCGTTGTAGACGGTTTGTGCGCGCAGTTGCTCGGCCGTTTTGCTTGCGGTGCTGGAGGGCAAATTGGGGTCCAGCGGCGCACGGGCGGCGGCCACCTGAACGGTTTGCAGCTGGGCGTCCATCGCCACACCCTGGGCGAACACGGAAAGAGGAAATGCGGCAGCCACGGCCAGCGCGATACGAGAAACTTGCATGATAAAAATCCTGAATGCCAACGAAATAGCCGCTAGCCCGCGTGAAACGGACTTAGGGCGCTATGGTTTTTGTAGTTTCTGCGGACTGCGCACCCACGTGCGGCTGCGCAGGGGCATCAGGCGGACGGGGGGCCGCGCGCCGGCAGCGGCGCAGCGGTGCGCGCAGCAATGTGCGCGGCGGGGATGGCCTGCAGGGCGTAGGCCAGGGGTTGTGCAGGCTCTGCCTGCAGACGTGCCACCGGAGGCGGCGCTGCCGAAGACGCACACAGCGGGCAGTCCATGGCGGTGCTGGCGACCTCGCTGGTGCCGCCGTCGTCGGCCTTGACCAGCACCTTCATGGCACCCGAGCCGGTGCACACCAGCAGCACGTCCTGCGGCTGGACAATGGGCGAGGCCACCGCCACACCCAGCGACAGCACGAACCACGCCAAGACCAGGCGGGTGAGGATCGTGAAGTGGCGCAGGGTTCGCATAAGCGGGCTATTATCGGCGCTCGGCCGAACTTGGCCTTAAGCCAAGTCAAGGTTTTGACAATACGGTGCGGGTATACCCTTGCCCCGGACGCCTTCCGCCATGACGCACTACACCTTTTTGTCCGCCACTATTTTGCTGGTGCTGATCACCGACCCCATTGGCAACATCCCCATTTTTGCCAACGCGCTGCGCCCGGTTGCGCCGGCGCGGCGACCCTGGGTGATCCTGCGCGAGATCCTGATTGCCTTTGCCCTGCTGTTGACCTTCATGTTCGTGGGGGAAGGATTCTTGCGCGTGATGAACCTCAGCGAACTGGCGCTGCAGATCGGCGGCGGCGTGATTCTGTTCCTGATTGCCTTGCGCATGGTGTTCCCGCCCCCGACCAGTGCCGCCGACGACGAACAAATGGTCGAACCACTGATCGTGCCGCTGGCCGTTCCCGCCATCGCCGGCCCCTCCGCCCTGGCCACCGTGCTGTTGCTGGTGTCCCAGCAACCCGAACGCCGCCTGGAGTGGATAGGCGCGCTGTGCGTGACCATGGCCATCAGCGCCATCGTGCTGGTATCGG
>CAZDDK010000073.1:0-14187 GCA_964504185.1 uncultured Rhodoferax sp.
GCTCGCGCGGCACGCCGCGCATCGCCAACCGGCTGCTGCGCCGCGTGCGCGACTACGCCGAGGTCAAGGCCGACGGCTGCGTCGTCGCGGCCATTGCCGACCTGGCGCTGAAGATGCTGGACGTCGACCCGCTGGGCTTCGACGTGATGGACCGCAAGCTGCTCGAAGCCGTGATCCACCGGTTTGACGGCGGCCCGGTGGGGCTGGACAACATTGCCGCCAGCATTGGCGAGGAGCGCGAGACCATTGAAGACGTGATCGAGCCCTACCTGATCCAGCAGGGCTACCTGCAGCGCACGCCACGCGGGCGCATCGCCACGCTGGCGGCCTACCGGCACCTGGGCGTGGCACCCAAGAGCGCGGGCGAAGGCCTGTTCGCGCCGTGATGGCTGCGCCGCAGCCGCCGCCGAATCCGGCAGCGGTGCCTTATTGGCGCACGCGCCAGGGCACCGGGGTCTTGCTGATCGTGCTGGCGACCCTGTGCTTTGCCGTGCTGGACACCAGCACCAAGCACGCCACGCGCCTGGTCCCCTTGTTGATGCTGCTGTGGTTTCGCTACCTGTTCCAGGCGGTGGCGACCTTTGCCCTGCGCTTTCCGGTGCAGGGTCCTGCGCTGCTGTACACCGCCCACCCGCGCTTTCAGTTGCTGCGCGGGGTGCTGCTGCTGGTCACCAGCGCGTGCGCTTTTTTTGGCTTGCAGCACCTGCCGGTGGGAGAGTTCACCGCCATGGTGATGCTGTCGCCCCTGGCCGCCACGGCGCTGGCGGCGCGGTGGCTCAAGAGCAAGGTCACTCCCCGGCGCTGGGGGTTGATGGTGGGTGGCTTGCTCGGGGTCCTGCTGGTGGTGCGCCCGGGCGGCCAGGTGTTTAGCTGGGCGCTGGCGTTTCCGGTGGTTCTGGTGGCGACCTACGCCGGGTTTCAGGTGCTGACCAGCCAGCTCAGCGCTGCGGACAACCCCTATACCACCCATTTCTATACCGGTCTGGTCGGCACACTGTGCACGACCCCGCTGGCCGTGCTGCACTGGGACACCGCTGCCTTGCTGGGCCACTGGCCGTGGTTTGTGGTGGTGGGGTTCTGTGGCACCTTTGGCCACCTGATGCTGATACGGGCCTACATGCGGGCCTCGGCCCCGGTGCTGACACCCTATCTGTATGTGCAGATCGCCTTTGCCACGCTGCTGGGCTGGCTGGCGTTTGACCACGTGCCGGATGCGTGGGCATGGCTGGGCATCGCCGTGATTGCCGCCAGTGGCGTGGGCAATGCGCTGCTGTCGGCGCACGAGGCCGGTCGGCGCGCTTGACACCGTGCGCGAGCGCACCCAACAATGGGTTCATGTCTCCCAACACGCTTGCACTGTGGTTGGCTTTGGGCGTTGCGGTGTTGGCTCTGGGAGGGGCGTGGGCGGTGCTGCGCAAGCCTGGCCGACTTCATTGCGCGCAGTGTCGATGCCTGCGATTTGATGGAGCGCAATGCCCAACGCGCCGCCGAGCTGGTCCGCAATTTCAAGGAGGTGGCGCTGAACCGCGCCAGCACACGCCGCCACTGTTTTGCTCTGCATACTGTGGTGGATGAAACCCTGGCGGTATTGCGCAGCGCCTTGCAGGCCAAGGCCTGGGTGGTGCGGTGGAACTGCAGAGCGCGGAAGGCACCGGCGTGCGCATTCTCCTCACGTTGCCGCTGGTGGTGCCCTTTAGTGACGATGGCCAGAGCAGCCATTGCGGGTTTCTCTGAACCGGTTGGGCGCGCCGGGGGCCTTGCGGCTCAGTGCTCGCTGCCAGTAACCCGGGCGCGCGTCTTCTTCACATCTCCGCGTGTGGCCTTGCTCTCCAGCCGTTTGCGCTGCGAGGCTTTGGTGGGTTTGGTCGCCCGGCGGGGTTTGGGCGGCACGGCCACGCTGTCCACCAGGGCCTGCAGGCGGGCCAGGGCGTCCAGCCGGTTCTGTTCCTGGCTGCGGGTGGTCTGGGCCTTGATGACCAGCACGCCCTCGGTGGTGATACGCTGGTCGTTCAGCGCCAGCAGGCGCTGCTTGATGGCGTCGGGCAGGGAAGAGGCGGGGATGTCGTAGCGCAGGTGAATGGCGCTGGAGACCTTGTTGACGTTCTGGCCGCCCGCGCCCTGGGCACGGATGGCGGTCCACTCGACGTCATCCGGGTTGAGGGGGATCAGCGGGTCGGGCATGGTGCATTATCAACACCTGCGCCGCGTAGTACGTGGCCAGAATCCACAGCGACGCCAGTTCCAGCGGCACGACGAACTTGTTGATGGCAATCAGCGAGTCGCTGACCATGAAGATGCAGGTGCCCAGCGCCACCCTGCGCGCAGCCACCTGTTTGAGCACCACGGCGCGACCGATCGCCTGCGAGGCCATCAGCGAGATCACTGCCACGTAGGCGGCCACGGCGATCTTCAGCACGGGGTCAGTCAGGCCGCCCCAGATGATGGCGTACATCACGGCTCCCACCGCCAGCACCGCCAGCAGCGCCCGCCGACTGGGAAACCAGGCCTGCCCCTGGCGAAACAGGGCGATGTAGAACACATGCGCCACCAGAAACGCCGCCAGGCCGGGGATGAAGTAATTGCCCGGCAGCATCAGGAACACGTCGCCCGCCAGGGAGAACACCAGGGCACCGATGAGCAAGGCATCAAATCGGCCTCTAGCCCGCGTATTTATTCGTCTATTAGCTACAAAAATTATAGCAACCACCATGGTCAGGGGCTTGAACACCATGTACCCGGCCACCACGCCCAGGGCCCCCAGCGTGGCCACCGTACCGCTTTGCACGACCAGCACCTCCAGCAGGTGCAGGCGTCCGTGCACACCCAGCCAGGCCGCCCACAGACTGACAGCGATGGCGATGCACCATAAGGCGGCGTTGGTCAGGTGCATGCCCTCCAGGTTCCAAAGGGACAGACACAGCAGGATGGCGGGGGGAGAGAGAACAAGGCTTGTGCGCATCGGCCTATTTTCGCCGAGCGAGTGCTTTGCGAAATGGGTGCCAACCCTATGGAAATTTCCGGTGGCGTCCACCATACTGCACCCACGGGTAGTAAACGCGCAGGAGGTGTGCCATGGGTGTGCGCAGGGTGTTTCAGGCGGTGGTGCTGGCGTGGGCGGGTTTGACCGGGTGCGCCATGCAGCCCGTGGTGGGGGCGTTGCCCCAGGGCATCTGGCACGATGCCGCGTTCGACTACCACCCCCAACGGGTGACCGAGGGGCCCGAAGCGGTGTTCGGCCTGGATGCCGGCATGCGCCAGAGACTGGTGGAGCAGGCGCGCGGCGACTCGTCCGTCCAGGGGCGTCTGGATACCCTGATTGGTGCACTCTACGGCCCCGCAGGCATTCGCCTGTCCTATACCAGCGGGCACACCACCGGGGCCGCGCAGACCTGGCAGAGCCAGAGTGGCGACTGCCTTTCCCTGACCATTCTGGCCTATGCGGCGGCCAAATCCATGGGGCTGTCGGCCCACATGCAGGAGGTGCGTGTCCCCTTGCTGGTGGACCGCCGTGATGGGGTGGACTATGTCAATGGCCATGTCAATTTGTACATCCGCAACGATTTCGAGATCGTGATCGACGGGCGCGCGATGCTGCCGGGCGGGTTTGTCATCGATTTCGAGCCGCAACCGGGCACGCGGGCCAGTGGCCGGTGGCTGGGAGAGGGGGCCATTTTGGCGCGCTACTACAACAACCGGGCCACCGAGTATTTGGCGCGGAACGACCGCCCCAATGCCTATGCGTATTTCCGTGCCGCCATGGCGATGCAGCCCGACTACGCCCCGCCCTATGTCAACCTGGCCCAGTTGTACCAGCGCCAGGGCCTGGGTGGCGACGCCGAGCAGTTGCTGCTGCACGCCATTGCGCTGGACCCAGCGTCCTACGCCGCGCTGCGCAATGTGGCGCAGTTGCTGGCCAGCCAGGGGCGCGATGCCGAGGCCCGGAATTACGCCGAGCGGCTGGCCCAGCGCCAGAGCGAAGACCCCTACTACTGGCTGGGGCAGGGGCTGGATGCGCTGCAATCCGGACGCAACGCGGCGGCCATCGCGGCCCTGGAAAAAGCGGCCTCCCTGACCACCGGCTTTGAGGAAATCCACACCAATCTGGGCGTGGCCTACCTGCGCAATGGCCAGATCGAAGCGGCCGCCAAGCAACTTGCAACGCTGCAAGGGCTCAACCGGCGCGGCCCCGGCGCTGCGCTGCTGGCCAAAAAGCTGCGTGCAGTGAGGCAGGGTGCCACGCTGGCCAGTGCCGCACGGTAGACTATTGTCTGTTTGCGCTGCACCATTGCGCCGGTGTGCACGCCCGGTGGGTGGGCACTGTTCGCACGCCCCCCTTCCCAATTTCCGCGAGAGTCCGAAATGCCTGTCAATCTTCCCCTTCCCGATCCTTCCACCCTGTATCCGATTGCGGGCGTCCGCATTGGCGTGACCGAAGCCGGAGTTCGCAAGCTCGGCCGCAAGGACCTGACCGTGGTCCTGCTGGATGAGGGGGCCTCGGTGGCCGGGGTTTTTACGACCAACCGCTTCTGTGCCGCGCCCGTTCAGCTGTGCCGTACGCATTTGCAGGCCGGGCAAGGCGTGCGGGCCCTGCTCATCAACACCGGCAACGCCAATGCCGGCACCGGTGCAGACGGTCTGGCCCGGGCACGCAGCACCTGTGTGGCACTGGCGCAGAAGTTGGGGGTGCGAGAGCAACAAATCCTGCCGTTTTCTACGGGTGTGATCATGGAGCCACTGCCCCATGACCGCATTGAGGCCGGTCTGGCCGGGGCCATTGCGGACGCCCAGCCGGGAAACTGGATGCGCGCCGCTGAGGGCATCATGACCACCGACACCGTGCCCAAGGCCTTTGGCGCGCAGGTCCGCATTGGGGGGCAAACGGTCCATGTGACCGGCATCAGCAAAGGCGCAGGCATGATCCGGCCCAACATGGCGACCATGCTCGGTTTCATTGCCACCGACGCCCGGGTGCACCCCTCGTTGATGCAAGATCTGGCGCGGGAACTGGCCGAGGGTTCGTTCAACCGCGTGACGGTGGACGGCGACACCTCGACCAACGACTCGCTGGTGGTGATCGCCTCCAACAGGGCCGCGCATGCTGAAATTACCGCACTGGACAGTGCCGATGGCCAGGCGCTGAAGGCGGCCATGCTGGAGGTGGCCCGCAAGCTGGCGCAAGCCATCGTGCGCGACGGGGAAGGGGCCACCAAATTCATCACCATCCGGGTCGAAGGCGGGCGCGACGCTGCGGAATGCCGCAAGGTGGCCTACGCCATCGCCCATTCGCCCCTGGTCAAGACCGCCTTTTTTGCCAGCGATCCCAATCTGGGCCGGATTTTGGCCGCCGTGGGCTATGCCGGCATCGATGACCTGGACCAAGGCCTGATTGCGTTGTTTCTCGACGATGTCCACGTGGCTACCCAGGGCGGACGCCACCCGGACTACCGGGAGGAGGATGGCCAGCGGGTCATGCGCCAAAGCGAGATCACGGTGCGGGTTGGCCTGGGCCGAGGGACGGCGGCCGAGACCGTGTGGACCTGTGACCTCAGCCATGACTACGTGACCATCAACGCCGACTACCGATCCTAGGCCATGACCGAACCCTTGATCGCGTTCCTGGCGCGTGCCGAATTGCTGATGCAGCGCATCGAAGCCGCATTGCCCCATGCGCTGGTGCAACCCGACTGGAGCCAGTCGATCGCCTTTCGCTACCGGCGGCGCAGCTCTGGGCAGGGGGTGGTGGCCCCCATCGCCCACATTGGCCCGATGCGCTTGGAGGACCTAAAGGAAATTGACGCCCAGAAGGACAAAATTCAGCGCAACACGGAGCAGTTTGTCCGGGGGGTGCCCGCCAACAATGTGTTGCTGACGGGCGCACGCGGAACCGGCAAGTCCTCGCTGATCCGGGCCTGCCTGCACGCCTTTGCGGACCAGGGGCTGCGCCTGATTGAAGTGGACAAGGCCGAATTGGTGGATTTGCCCGACATCGTCGAGCTGGTGGCACAACGGCCCGAGAAGTTCATCGTTTTCTGCGATGACCTGAGTTTTGACGAGGGAGAGCCGGGCTACAAGGCGCTGAAGTCCGTGCTGGACGGCTCGGTGGCGGCGGCCACGGCCAATGTACTGATCTACGCCACCAGCAACCGACGCCACCTGTTGCCCGAATACCTGGCGGACAACCTCAGCTACACCCACACGCCCGATGGAGAGGTGCATCCGGGCGAGGTGGTGGAAGAGAAGATCTCGCTGTCCGAGCGCTTTGGCCTGTGGGTCAGCTTCTACCCCTTCAGCCAGGAGGAGTACCTGCAGATCGCGGCCCAGTGGCTCCAGGCCTTGGGGGTGGAGCCTGAGCACATCGCGCAGTCCCGGGCAGAAGCCCTGGTCTGGGCGCTGGAGCGCGGCTCGCGCAGTGGCCGGGTGGCGTGGCAGTTCGCCAGGGACTACGCCGGTCGCCATGCCGTGCTGGCTCCATGAGCGTGGGCGCACCGCTGGTGGCGGATCCGCAGGCCGCTCGGGTGGGCGGTACCCACCGTGCGGCGGTCGAGGTGGCCGTAGGCGTTTTGTTGCGCTCGGATGGGCGCTTTCTGCTCACCTCCCGCCCGGTCGGCAAACCCTACGCGGGGTACTGGGAGTTTCCGGGCGGCAAGCTCGAAGCGGGCGAAACGGTGGCCCAGGCCTTGGCGCGCGAACTGCACGAGGAGCTGGGCATCCAGGTTGCTGCCGTGCACCCCTGGAAGGTGGAGCTGGTGGACTACCCCCACGCCCTGGTGCGTCTGCATTTTTGCAAGGTGTTTGAGTGGTCGGGTGCGCTGGAAATGCGCGAGGGCCAGTCCCATGCCTGGGAGCAACTCCCGGTTGCTGTCACGCCCGTGCTGGCGGGTACTGTGCCGGTGCTGGAGTGGCTGGCGGGCGAACAGGGTGAGAGATTGCTGCGTATTTGATAGCAACCTATCGAGTAAACACGCGGGCTAACGGCCTATTTTGTCTTGAGTCTAGTCGCCATGGGGGTACTCGCCGGGCGTGGCACCCGTGCTGACCAGGAATTGTTCGCTGGCCCACGCACCTAAATCCATGTTCTTGCAGCGCTCGCTACAAAAAGGCCGAGAGGGATTGGACGGTGCGTACACACTGTCGCCCCCACAGCTGGGGCAACGCACCAGGCGCTGTGCCGGGGGATTGCGCGAGGTGCCGTCTTGGGCCATGTCCATGGGCTGGGGAGGCTGGGTCAGGAACACAGGGTCAGCTCAAACGCGCAGTCTTCGCTGGAAATGTGCAGCCGGTCGTCTTGTGCGTGGTGCATCAAGCGGATGGACGCCATGAGCCGGTTGCCGCTGATTTCGGGAATCAGATTCAGTTCTTCCCGCAAGGCAAGCCGCAGCAATTGGAAAGTGCGGCCTTGCGGCAGGGTTTGCTGAAACTGTCCTCCCACGGCAATGACTTTTTGGGGGGAACCGGAGTCGCGCAGCAATTTCAGCAGCAAATGAATGGACTCCGCCAAAGGGGCCAGTGTGCTCGCCCAGCGCTGCAGGTCGGCCTGCCGCGCGGCGGCGCTGCGGTGCTGCCAGGAAAAATAGGCGGGCAGGTCAAACTCGCAGGTCCCGCCGGGAATGCCCACCCGGCTGCGAATGCTCATGAGCCAGTCGTTCTCGGTCAAGGCCTGTCCAGCCTTGCCGGGCTGCGCGTTGAGTGCGCCAAAGCAGGTTTCCAGCTTGCGGATGATGGCGTCCAGCACCCCTTCGGCAATGGCTGGGTTGCCCCGGTAACCGTTCAGAATCTGCTTTTGCTTGTCTAGGTCTTTGAGCACGTCGGACTTCAGGTCCGCACGGGCCGCCACATCCATCACCTCAAACATGGTGGCTATGGCAAAGTGGTGATCCAGAGGATCTTCGCGAGACACCAGGGCCGACAGACGCAGGAACAGATGTTCCAGACGTAAAAAGGTGCGAATTCGCTCGTTGAAGGGGTATTCGTATAGGATCACGCTGATTTTTCCGCTGGCCGCATCATAGCCCGAACCGGCGGCCAATTTCGTGTGTGCTGTGCGCCAACTGGTCCAGAGAAATGCCGTCGTTGAACAGCACCCAGTCGGCCGCCGCCAGGCGGTCCGTCCGCGAGGCCTGGCTGGCCATGATTTTCTGGATGTCGGCGACTCCCAGCGCGTTGCGGGCGACGACACGCCCAACCTGGGTTTCCTCGCGGCAGTCCACCACCAGGATGCGGTGCAGATAGCGTCTCCAGTGTGGCGACTCCACCAGCAGCGGGATATCAAAGACCAGGCAATGCGCGCCGTTTTGCTCGGCTTCCAGTGCGGTGTGCCCAATGGAGCGTTCCACCAGCGGGTGAATGATGCTCTCCAGTCGGCTTTTGGCGCGCGGGTCGCCAAAGGCCAGCACGCGCATTTGCTCCCGGTCCAGTGCACCTTCCGGGGTCAATATGCCGCTGCCGAACGCTTCAGACAGGGCCGCAATGGCGGCACCACCGGGAGCGGTTACAGCACGGGAAATGGCGTCTGCATCGATCACAGTGGCCCCCTGGGTCGCCAGCAGCCGCGCGACGGTGCTCTTGCCGCTACCAATGCCACCCGTGATGCCAACGCGGTGTGCGGTCACGGTGTCAGACCCAGTGTCTGCCACAGTGCGCCGGGTCCCCAAAAGAGTGCCGAGAAACCGGCTCCGGCCAGAAACGGACCGAATGGCACATAGCCCCCTTCCCGCAATCCCGTACTGAATTTCATGGCGATGCCCACAAGGGCACCGATGACCGAAGCCAGCAAGATGATGGGAATGAGGGCCTGCCAGCCGAACCACGCACCCAGGGCCGCAAACAGCTTGAAGTCGCCATAGCCCATGCCCTCCTTGCCGGTCACCAATTTGAAGGCCCAATACACGGACCAGAGAGACAGATAACCGGCAACCGCGCCCCATAGGGAGGAGTGCAGGTCCACGGGGATCCATTTCATGGCGGACGCAATCAGTCCCAACCACAACAGCGGCAGGGTCAGATCGTCTGGCAACAGGGTCGTGTCCCAATCGATCATGGCCAGTGCCAGCAGGGTTGCACAGAACACACACCACAGCAATCCCGTCGTCGAGGCACCCCAACGCCAGGCGCAGAAAAAGAACATCGCGCCCGTTACCCACTCCACCATGGGATAGCGCAAACCAATGGGAGCCTGGCAGGCGGAGCAGCGTCCGCGCAGCAACAGGTAGCTCAGAACGGGAATGTTTTCATACCAGCGAATGGGATGGCCGCAGTGCGGGCAGCCCGATCGGGGCAGCATCAAATTGAAGGGGGCGGAGGGTTCGGGGGTGTTCCCTGATAGCTCCGCGCATTCTGCCGCCCATTGCCGTTCCATCATTTTGGGCAGGCGGTAGATGACAACGTTCAGGAAACTACCGATGAGCAAACCCAAGATGGAGGCCAGCGATGCCTCCAGCCAGCGCACTTCAACCGATATCAAACGACTTGTCCCAGCTTGAAGATAGGCAGGTACATGGCCACCACGATGCCACCAATCACGGTACCCAAAATCACGATGATGATGGGTTCCATCAGACTGGAAATACCGGCCACCATGTCATCGACCTCGGCTTCATAGAAATCCGCCGCCTTGCCCAGCATGTGGTCAATGGAGCCCGATTCTTCTCCAATGGCGCACATCTGGAGCACCATGGATGGGAATAAGTTGGCGTTCGTCATGGCGGCTGTGAGTGCCGTTCCGGTTGACACTTCTTGCTGGATTCTGACGGTCGCATCGGTGAAAACGCTGTTGCCCGCCGCTCCACCCACGGAGTCCAACGCCTCCACCAGCGGGACGCCGGCGGCGAACATCGTCGAAAGGGTCCGGGTCCAGCGTGCGATGCAGGACTTTTCGACCAGTATGCCGAAGATGGGCACTTTCAACAGCAGGCGGTCCATGAAGGCCTGCACCTTCCGGTTGCGCTTCCAGGCCTGCATGAAAAAGTAGACGCCGCCGCCCAGACCACCAAAAATCAGATACCAATACTGGACAAAGAATTCGCTCATGGCGATCACCACCAAAGTGGGCATGGGCAACTCGCCGCCAAATGAGGAGAACACCGACTTGAACGAGGGAATCACAAAAATCATGATCACCGCCACCACCACAAACGCCACGATCAAGACGGAAATGGGGTACATCAGGGCCGATTTGATCTTGGATTTGATGGCCTCGGTTTTTTCCATGTACACCGCAAGCCGGTCCAGCAATTGATCCAGGATACCGGCCGACTCACCCGCTTCCACCAGGTTGCAGTAAAGGTTGTCAAAGTACATCGGGAACTTGCGAAATGCGACGTTCAGCGATGTCCCGGTCTCCACATCGGTGCGGATGTCGTTGAGCAGTTTGGCGACACGGGGATTGGGATTGCCCCGGCCCACAATGTCAAAGGCCTGGAGCAAGGGCACACCGGCCTTCATCATGGTCGCAAGTTGGCGTGTGAAGATGGCCAACTCCTTGGCCTTGATCGCGGTGCCTGCGCTCATGCGGCGCTTTTTGATCTTGGTGGGCGTCACCCCCTGTCGCCGCAGCGAAGCCTTGACCTGGTTCTCTCCGGCGGCCCGGATTTCGCCGCGTACCTGCTTGCCGTTGCGGTCTTTGCCTTCCCACTCAAAAACAGCGTCCTTGCTGTCACCCTTCTTGGCAGTTGCCATTACTTTCCTCCAGTGTTCTTGTTATTCGTTGGTGACAGCCAGCACTTCTTCCAGCGAAGTCATCCCCAATCTAACCTTGTTCAGACCCGATTGCCGCAAGGATCGCACTCCCTCTTTTTCGGCTTGCGCCGCAATGTCCAGAGAACTGCCATCGCGCAGAATGATGCGCTGAATTTCCTCGCTGATAGGCATGACTTGGTAGATACCCACACGGCCTTTGTATCCGTTGTTGCACATGGAGCAGCCCACCGCCTTGTAGGGCTTCCAGCTACCGTCCAGTTCGGACTCCTTGAATCCCGCACCGCTGAGGGTAGCACGCGGCAGCTCGACCGGTGCCTTGCAGTTGGCGCACAAGCGCCTGGCAAGGCGCTGCGCGGTAATGAGGATCACGCTGGAGGCAATGTTGAAGGCCGCAATTCCCATGTTGCGCATGCGGGTCAGTGTGGCAGGCGCATCATTGGTATGCAGCGTGGACAGGACCAGGTGCCCGGTCTGTGCTGCCTTGATGGAAATGTCGGCAGTTTCCAGGTCGCGGATTTCGCCCACCATGATGATGTCTGGGTCTTGGCGCAGAAAGGACTTGAGCGCGGCGGCAAAGGTCAACCCGGCCTTCTCGTTGACGTTGACCTGGTTGACGCCCGGCAAGTTGATTTCCGAAGGGTCTTCTGCGGTGGCGATATTGACGCCGGGTTGGTTCAGCAAGTTTAGGCAGGTATACAGCGACACCGTTTTGCCAGAGCCCGTGGGTCCCGTCACCAGAATCATGCCGTACGGTCGCCCAATGGCGCTGAGCAGTCGCTCTTTTTCCTCGGGCTCGTAACCCAATGCGTCGATGCCTAGCTTGGCGCTGCTCGGATCCAGAATACGGATCACGATCTTCTCGCCAAACAAGGTGGGCAAGGTACTGACCCGGAAATCGATGACCCGGTCTGGACCGACCTTTAGCTTCATGCGTCCGTCTTGCGGGACCCGCTTTTCGGAAATGTCCATCCGCGAGATCACCTTGATTCGGGAGGCCAGCTTTTCCTTGATTGCCGGAGGGGGCGAGGCAATTTCCCGCAACTCGCCGTCTATGCGGAAGCGCACCCGATAAGTGTGCTCATAGGGCTCGAAGTGCAGGTCCGATGCCCGCATGCTGAACGCATCCATGAGCATCTTGTGCAGGAATCGGACCACCGGCGCATCTTCCACCTCCGAGGTGTTCGACTTGTCGTTGTCGATGATGGCTTCGGCGGCAGACTCGTCAAATTCGAATTCGCCGCCAATGATGTCTTCCATGGTCTCGGTGGCCGTGGTGGCGTTGGCATCCACCAGTTTGGACAGCTTGTCATATTCCGCGATAACCCAGTCAACACCCATCTGGGTGGAGAACTTGATTTTTTCCGCTGCGGCCTGGTCCGATGGGTCCGCCGTTGCCACGATGAGCCGGTTGCTGCGCTTGCTCAGCACCACGACGCGGTAGTCGCTGCAAATCTTGCTGTCGAGCAGGCCCTTAGGCAGGCGGTTCGTGTCAATGGCGTCGAGGTCCAGCAGCGGTGCAGCAAAAGCAGCAGTCAGCGTGTGTGCCAGATCGGATGCGGAAACAGCCCCCGAACCGACCAACTCTGCAATGAAACTGTTCTTGCCGGACAGCGCTTTTCGGTAAATGTCTTCCGCTGATTTTTGTCCCAGCTTACCCGCTGTGATCAGCGCCCTACCGAGCCCCGGAAGGGCGATAGTGGGTGTTTCGCGTTGACTGGGTTCAAAAGTGGCCATGGATCAAAGGGAGATGCTTTGTGACGATATCCGTGCAATCTTCAAGGACCGCGTTGGCAATGTACACGAAAAGGAGAGCACTGGGAAATGGGCGTCATCTCCAACGCCACACTCGCCTGAAGTCGAAGGGTACTTCAATTGGGAATCTGGTCGGGGTGAGAGGATTCGAACCTCCGGCCTCTACGTCCCGAACGTAGCGCTCTACCAGGCTAAGCTACACCCCGTTTGACACGACCGACTGGCTTGGCGCATCAGTGGTTTCTGTCCAATAATTGTGTCGCCAATTGTATCAAACAGTCCGTATGCGGGCCTGGCGGCAAACGGCCCGCTGCAGCCACGGCGCGCCTGGCTTCTTGTTGCGCGGCATGGCGAGCGACCTCCAGCGATCCGGTCTTCTTGACGATGGCAATGACCGCGTCCAGCATGGAGACATCGCCGGTTTCAATGGCCCTTTGTATGGTTCCCCGATCGGTTTGGGTCCCACGTTGCATGGCGGCGATCAACGGAAGCGTGGCCTTGCCCTCGCGCAAGTCGTCCCCCAGATTTTTGCCCATGGCCACCGCATCGCCGGTGTAGTCGAGTACATCGTCGATCACCTGAAATGCGGTTCCCAGAGCCTGACCATATTCTGCGCAGGCTTCTTCCAGATCCGCGCGTACGCCAGCCAGTATGGCCCCCACGCGGGCGCTGGCTTCAAAGAGCTTGGCCGTCTTGGAACGAATCACCTGCAGGTAACCCGCTTCGTCGAGGCCCGCATTGTGCATATTCATCAGCTGCATGACTTCGCCTTCGGCAATGATGTTGGTCGCGTTGGAGAGCACCTCCATGATGTGCATGCTCTGAGTGTCCACCATCATCTGGAATGCGCGGGAGTACAGAAAATCTCCCACCAGCACGCTGGCCGGATTTCCAAATTTGGTGTTTGCGGTGGCGCTGCCGCGGCGCATGGCGGAATCATCGACGACGTCGTCGTGAAGCAGCGTTGCAGTATGTATGAATTCCACAACAGCAGCCATATTGAACCGTTGCTCACCCCGGAATCCCAAGGCACCGCAGCAAAGCAGCAGCAATGCGGGGCGGAGTCGTTTCCCGCCCGCGGAAATGATGTATCGGGACACACTGCCAACCAGGGGGACACCTGAGTCCAGCCGGCGCGCAATGACCTGATCGACCTGGAGCATGTCCTGCTCAACGATAGAGAGTCCGTTTGAGGAGCCGGTTGTAGTGGCGTGCAAGGCGTTTGGGCAGTTGGTTAGTTGACAGATTGTATCGAAAGCCCGCCATCACTCGTTCGACCTGCCTGCGTGATTTGCCCAGAAAATACAAAAGTGATATACTCGCGGGCTCTGCAGAAATTCGTCTGTGGAGACAGATTAAAGAGGTCAACATGTACGCGGTCATAAAAACCGGTGGCAAGCAATATCGGGTTGCTGCTGGCGAAAAAATTAAAGTAGAACAGATTGCTGCGGACGTAGGCCAAGAGATTGTGATCGACCAGGTCCTGGCTGTCGGAAACGGCGCTGAACTGAAGGTCGGCACACCCTTGGTGTCCGGCGCGACCGTTACGGTCACAGTAATTTCTCATGGCAAGCACGACAAGGTTCGCATTTTCAAGATGCGCCGTCGTAAGCACTACCAGAAACGTCAAGGGCACCGTCAGCAGTTCACCGAACTGCAAATCGGCGCTATTGCTGCATAAGGACACAAGGTCATGGCACAGAAAAAAGGCGGCGGCTCTACGCGAAACGGGCGCGATTC
>CAZDDK010000074.1:0-12143 GCA_964504185.1 uncultured Rhodoferax sp.
AGCAGGCCGTGGCGCATTTGATTCCCTATATTGAAGAAGAAAAACGGCTGGACGAGGCGGCCGGACGCGACGTCAAGAGCAAGGGCAAGATCGTCATCGCCACCGTCAAGGGCGATGTGCACGACATCGGCAAAAACATCGTCACGGTGGTCTTGCAGTGCAACAACTTCGATGTGGTCAACATGGGCGTCATGGTGCCCTGCCACGAAGTGTTGGCCCGCGCCAAGGTGGAGGGGGCCGACATCATTGGCCTGTCCGGCCTGATTACACCCAGTCTGGAAGAAATGCAGTACGTGGCCGGCGAGATGCAGAAAGACGATTACTTCCGTGTCAGGAAGATCCCGCTCTTGATCGGCGGTGCCACCACCAGCCGCGTGCACACCGCCGTGCGCATTGCGCCGCATTACGACGGCCCGGTGGCCTACGTGCCCGACGCCTCGCGCAGCGTGGGGGTGGCGCAAAACCTGTTGGGCGACGGTGCGGCCCAGTTCATTGACGCGCTGAACAAGGACTACGACAAGGTGCGCCACCAGCACGCCCACAAGAAACAGACGCCCTTGTGGAGCCTGGACAAGGCGCGCGCCAACAGGACGGTGGTGGACTGGGGTGCCTACCGGCCCACGGTGCCGAAGTTCATTGGCCGGCGCGTCTTCAGGAACTTTGACCTGGGCGAACTGGTGTCCTACATCGACTGGGGCCCGTTCTTCCAGACCTGGGATCTGGCGGGACCCTTCCCGGCCATTTTGGAGGATGCGGTGGTCGGTACCGAGGCCCGGCGCGTCTTCGCCGACGGCCAGGCCATGCTGAAGAAGATAGTGGAAGGCCGCTGGCTCACCGCCAACGCCGTGGTCGCCTTGTACCCGGCCAACCGTGTGGGCGATGACGACATTGCCTTCTACACCGACGAGACCCGCACCGAGCGCGCGCTGACCTGGTATGGCCTGCGCCAGCAGACCGAGAAGCAGGTGGTGGACGGCGTGCAAATGCCCAGCCGCTGCCTGGCGGATTTTGTTGCACCACAAGATGCTATATATTTAGGAGCTGAAGGACTAGATTCCACGCGGGCTAGTGGCCAAAATGTCCAAGTGTTTCCCGACTACGCCGGTGTGTTCGCCGTGACCGCTGGTATCGGTGCCGACAAACGCGCCCAGGCCTTTGAGGCCGCGCATGACGACTATTCCTCCATCCTGCTCAAGTCCCTGGCCGACCGGCTGGCCGAGGCCTTTGCCGAACTGCTGCACCGGCGCGTGCGCACCGATCTGTGGGGGTATGCGGCCCGTGAGTCATTGGAGTGCAAGGACCTGATTGCCGAAAAATACCAGGGCATCCGCCCGGCCCCCGGCTACCCGGCCTGCCCGGACCACAGCGTCAAGCGCGACATGTTTGCCTTGCTGCAGTGCGAGGAGGTGGGCATGGGCGTGACGGAGAGCCTGGCAATGACGCCTGCGGCCAGCGTCAGCGGCTTTTACATCGCCCACCCGGACGCCAGCTACTTCAGCGTCGGCAAGATCGGCGACGACCAGGTGCAGGACCTGGCACGCCGGCGGGGCGTGACGGTGGCGGAGTTACAGCGCTTGTTGGCACCGAATTTGTGAGTCTTCATGGCCCATAATCGGCCTCTCACGTCGTCGCGGTGCGGCGCTTTGTCACTTTTCCCATGGTGTTTCACCATCATTAACAACTGGAGTTCAATATGCGCGCAAGTTCACGTCGTCAACAAAGCGGTTTCACCCTGATCGAGTTGGTGGTGGTCATTGTCATTCTGGGTATCTTGGCCGCTGTCGCGTTGCCGAAATTCGTCGCCTTGCAGACCGA
This sequence comes from uncultured Rhodoferax sp., assembly GCA_964504185.1. Taxonomy (GTDB): domain Bacteria; phylum Pseudomonadota; class Gammaproteobacteria; order Burkholderiales; family Burkholderiaceae_C; genus Allorhodoferax. The sequence continues at coordinate 1,816 of CAZDDK010000074.1, forward strand.
TGCGCGCATCGCCAAGATGAATGGTGCCCTTGCGGCACTCAAGGCCGGTGCAGTGCTGGCGCACTCCTACCAGTTGACGCAGCAGTTGGCCGCCAACACGTCCGTGACCATGGAAGGCAGCACGGTTCCAATGGCCAATGGCTACCCAACCACCGCGTTGACCTCCATTCCCGTCGCCGCCGGGCTGGTTTCACCGGACTTCACATTGACCGCAACGTCTGCGACGGTATTCACCGTTAGACCGGACGCGACCCATGCGGCGTGTGCCGTGACCTACACGGTGCCGGTCGCAGCGGGTAGTGCGCCCACCTACAGCAATGCGGGGCTGACTGCCGCGAATTGCAGCTAAAAAAAGGGAACCAAACGGCCGCGCCGCAACGCCAGTCGATGACTGCCGTTGCGGTTTTTTTTGGCCTGTGTGGAATGGTCGCGTGCTATCATTTTTCTCATCCCTCTAGGAAGTGCACATGAACATGGCAGCAAGCGCGCCCGCCGCACCGGATGCTCCCCGCCCCGCGCCGGGCCGCCCCGAAAAACTGCGCCTGGGCGATGTGCTGGTGCAGCAGCGCCTGATCTCGCAAGAGCAGTTGCAGCAAACACTCGACTTGCAGCGCACCACCGGCAAGAAGATGGGCCGCCTGCTCATCGAGACCGGCATCATCACCGAAGAGCTGCTGGCCAACGGCCTGGCGCGCCAGCTGCGTATTCCCTTCGTCAACCTCAAAACCTTTCCATTCCGGGCCGACGTGGTCAAGCTGCTGCCCGAGTCGGCGGCACGCCGCTTCAAGGCGCTGGTGCTGGAGGACAAGGGTGACACGCTGCTGGTGGCCCTGGGCGATCCGCTGGACCTGTTTGCCTTTGACGAGCTGGCCCGCATTCTCAAGCGCAATATCGCCATTGCCGCCGTGCCCGAGAGCAGCCTGCCGGTGGCCTTTGACCGCCTGTACCGGCGCACCGAGGAAATCAGCGGCCTGGCCCGCGCCCTGGAAAAAGACCTGGGCGATGCGGTGGACTTTGGTGAGCTGTCGGCTGCGGTGGGTCAGGAGGGCGCGCCGGTGGTGCGCCTGCTGCAATCCCTGTTTGAAGATGCCGTGCAGGTGGGGGCATCGGACGTGCACATCGAACCCCAGGAAGACGGTTTGCAGGTCCGCGTGCGGGTGGATGGCGTGCTGCAGGTGCAGACCCAGGCCGACAAGCGCATTGGTGCGGCCCTGGCCCAGCGCCTCAAGCTCATGTCCGGGCTGGACATTTCCGAAAAACGCCTGCCGCAGGATGGGCGTTTTAGCGTGCGCATCAAGGAAAACACCATTGATGTGCGCCTGTCCACCCTGCCCACGGTGTATGGCGAATCCGCCGTGATGCGCCTGCTCAACCAGGGTGCGGGCATGCGCCGCCTGGACAGCATTGGCATGCCCGACGCCATGCTCAAGCGCTTTCGCGAGGTGCTGGGGCGCAGCGCCGGTATGGTGCTGGTCACGGGACCCACAGGGTCGGGTAAGACCACCACGCTGTATGCGGCGCTGGCCGAGATCAACGCCGCCGAGCTCAAGGTCATTACGGTGGAAGACCCCATTGAGTACCGCCTTCCCGGACTCTCGCAGGTGCAGGTCAACGACAAGATCGAGCTGAGCTTTGCCCGCGTGCTGCGCTCCGTGCTGCGCCAGGACCCGGATGTGGTGCTGGTGGGCGAAATGCGCGATGCCGAAACGGCTGAGATTGGCATGCGTGCGGCCATCACCGGGCACCTGGTGCTGTCCACCCTGCACACCCGCGACGCCATGAGCACACCGTTTCGGCTGCTGGACATGGGGGTGCCGCCCTTCATGGTGTCCACCTCGCTGCAGGCGGTGATTGCCCAGCGCCTGGTGCGCTTGAACTGCAAGGAGTGCGCAGCACCCCATACGCCGTCGCCGCAGGAACAGTCGTGGCTGGACTCGATGCAGAGCGCGGGGGAGACGATTTCGCCCAAACGCGGCATGGGGTGTTCCGCCTGCAACGGCACGGGTTACTCCGGTCGCCAGGGCGTGTACGAGCTGCTGGAGATGGACGCCGACATGACCCAGGCGGCATCCCGCTCCGATCCGGCCGCCTTTATGCGCATTGCGCGCGAGCGCATGCAGGGACACACCATGGCCTTCCACGCACTGGAGCTGGTGCGCCAGGGCAAGACCTCTCTGGCCGAGGCGCTGCGGGTGGGCTTTGACCTGAACGACGCGGGCGAGGAAGAATAAACCGCCATGGCAATTTTTGAGTGGCGGGGTCGCAACAACCGGGGCGAGGCGGTCAGCGGCCAGTTGGAGGCAATGACCGAGAACGGTGTGGCCGACCAGTTGCGGGCCATCGGCGTGGTGCCGGTCCATATTGCAGCGGCGGTGGTGGCGGTCGAGGAGAAGGCCGAAGGTTGGCTGGAGCGCCTGACCCGCCAGCCGGTGGTGGACGAAGACCTGATGATCTTCTCCCGCCAGATGTATACGCTGAACAAGGCCGGTGTGCCCATCCTGCGCGCGTTCTCGGGTCTACAGGCCTCGGCCTCCAAACCCGCCATGGTGGAGCTGCTCAAAGACATCCGTTCCAGCCTGGACCAGGGGCGTGAACTCTCGGCCGCCATGGCGCGCCACCAGGACCTGTTTGGCGGCTTCTATATCGCCATGATCCGCGTGGGTGAAATGACCGGGCGCCTGACGGAAGTGTTCCTGCGTCTGAACGAGCACATGGAGTTTGAACGCGATGTGCGCGAGCGCATCAAGCAGGCCATGCGCTACCCCACCTTCGTGATGATTGCCATGGCCGTGGCCATTGTCATTCTCAATATTTTTGTGATCCCGGTGTTTGCCAAGGTGTTTGCCGGGTTCAACGCCGAGTTGCCCCTCATCACGCGGGGGTTGCTCGGGTTTTCGTCGTGGATGCTCAAGTGGTGGCCCATGCTGATTGCCCTGGGGATTGGTGTGTGGGTGGGGGTGCGCGCCTATTTGCGGACCACCGCGGGCCGCTACCGCTGGGACGCCCGCAAGCTCAAGCTGCCCATCATTGGCGAGATCATCCTCAAAGCCACGCTGGCCCGGTTTGCCCGCAGTTTTGCGCTGTCCAGCCAGAGCGGTGTGCCCTTGGTACAGGCGTTGACGGTAGTGGCGCAAACGGTGGATAACGCGTTCATTGGGGCCCGCATCGAGCAGATGCGCGACGGCATCGAGCGCGGCGAGAGCATTTCCCGCTGCGCAGCGGCCACCGGCGTATTCACCCCCGTGGTGCTGCAAATGATCAACGTGGGCGAGGAAACCGGCGAGCTGGACAACCTGTTGTTCGAAATTGCAGGTATGTACGAGCGTGAGACCGACTACAACATCAAGGGACTCTCGGCCGCCATCGAACCCATTCTGTTGGCCGTCATTGGTGTGCTGGTGCTGTTGCTGGCCCTGGGCGTGTTTTTGCCGCTGTGGAACATGGGCCAGGCGGCCATGGGCCGGGGCGGCGGCTAGAGCGGGCGGGGGGCGTGGAGCGCGAGCGGTTCAATGCACTGACGGCGATTCTCAAGAGCCGCCGGGCGGTCGAGTGGAGCATCGTCGCGGCCGTGCTGATGGGCTTGGTGTGGGCCCTGGAGTACCATGCCCGCGTGGTGCGCGAACAGGGCGAGCGGGTGGCAGTGCGCACCACCCTGAATGCCCTGCGCATGGCCCTGGTGCTTGAGCACCTGATGGCGCAGGTGCGCGCCAAAGACCCCGTGGGTACACCACCTCCTGCGGCCCCGACCGCGCCCGGCAAAAACCCCTTCACCCTGTTGCAGACGGTGCCCCCCAACTATGCGGGTGAACGGGCCCAGCGCAACATTTTTTCGGTTCCGCCAGGCAGCTGGGTCTATGACCCGGAGTGCGCGTGTGTGGGCTACCGGCTCCTCTACCCCCGTGGCCTGGAGCCCGCCCAAACCGCCGACGCCATCTGGCTGCACGTGACCCTGGACGCTGGCTCGCCACGCCTGCAGCCCCTGGACAACTACCGCTGGCTGGGGCAGCGAGTGCATTGAGGCAGGGCAATAAAGCAAAAACTGGCCGTATTTTGTGAACGAATTCGCACACTTAGCGCCCAAACTTCATGCACAACGCCTTGGCTTGGGACTAGAATTTACTGATAGGTACCGATTGGAGCGGTCGTTGGTCCCGTGCCTGCAGCGCCGGGTGAAGCAAATTTTTGTAACGAGGTGATGACGATGAAACACAAGCAAGGTGGTTTTACCCTGATTGAATTGGTGATGGTGATTGTGATTTTGGGCGTGCTGGCTGCCGTGGCCTTGCCCAAGTTTGTCGATTTGAAGGGCGATGCCGTGAAAGCGGCGACCGACGGCGTGGCAGGGGCCTTGTCGGCGGCATCCACCATCAACTACGCAGCCCGCAGCATCAGCACCACCAAACCCGGTACCTCAGCGGTTGCAGACTGCTCGCAAGTTGCGAATCTGGTGCAGGGTGGTTTGCCGGCTGGCTACGCCATTACGGCTGCGGCCGCCGGGTCCACAGGAACCTCGTGCAACGTGGTCAACACCTCGGTGACCCCTGGAGTGACTTCAACTTTCACTGCAATCGCTATTTCCTGAGTTGGCCCTGGCTGTCGGTCGCATGGGCCGACTATTTGAGCCAGTTGATCTGGGTTGCTGAATTTTCAGCAACCCAATTTTTTTTGGAAGAGCGCAATGAGCCGATATTCCGAAGCGACGCAGGCCTTGGAGGCTGCATTTCTGGCGGTCATCCCCACGCCCAAGAAGAACAAAGCCCCCGGCAAGGCCGAGTGGGCCCAGGCCTTGGAACAGTTCAACACCCAGGCGCGGGCGGTGCGAGTGCAATACCGGCTTGGACTGATTGGCCGCGCCGTAGTGGCCTACCGCTTGCAGCCACGCTTGCTGGCCGCTGGTTGCAGCCCGGACGTGGTACGCCAAATTCTGTTTTCCATGGTGCTCCACGCGTTCGTGGGGTAGGGCCGGGGTGCATGGGCATGATGGGTTTCATCAGACGCCGGTGCATTGGCTGGCTGGACCAACGGGGCCTTCAGTCGGTGGCGGCGTTGCTGGAACTGCGTGGCGCCCGCGCGGGAGACGTGGCGTCCATCCACGCGGCGGCCAAACGCGCCCTGTTGGCGGGCGACGCGGGCGCAGCGCTGACCGCCCTTGAACCGGCGCTGCGACAACAGCCGGACAACGCCGCGTTGTGGTGCACGCGGGGTATCGCGCACCGGCTCGCGCTGTCATTTGAGGCCGCACTGGCCGACTACCAGCACGCGCACCAGCTGGAACCCACCGATGTGCGCACGCTGTGCAATTTGGGGGAGTGGCACTTGGCCCGCAGCACTTGCGAGCAGGCCCTGGCCTGGCTGGACAAGGCTTTGGCAAGAGACCCATCCAACTTCGAGGCGCGGCTGAACCGAGTGGCGGCCTTGGTGGAGTTGCGCCGCCTGGAGTCGGCCCATACCGAAGCCACGCGGCTCGCGCAAGACCATCCCACCCGGCCCGAACCCTATGGCACTTTGGGCAATGTGCTGTACTCCGAGGGCAAACTCGTCGAGGCGATTGCACAGTACAAGAAGGCGGTAGAAATTCGCCCCGATTACGCCGAGGCCCACTTCAGCCTGGTTGCCTTGCAGGGGTTCTCGGGTCAACAGGCGTTGGTGGTGGACTACCTGGAGCGGTGCATCGCCGAGAAGGGAGAGACCAGCCAGCGCCTGACCCTGTTGGCCGTTGCGCACAAGGAGTGTGGCAGCCTGGAAAAGGCAATCGCCTTGAGCCGCAAGGTCATGCAGGTGTACCCCGGTGAACTGCGTGCCAAAGTGAACTTGGCCGGGTGTCTGAGCGAGTCGGGCAACCCCCGGCAAGCCATGGCGATGTACCAAGAAGTGGCGTGCGACGGCAAGAGCCAGATGGCCATGGCGTCCAACGCGCTGTTTGAAATGAACTACCTGTCGGAGCCGTCGCGCGAGGAAGTTTTTCAACATCATCTGGCATGGGCCGCCCATTACGAGGCACCCATCGCGGCGGCCGCGCAGTGGGACCATCGCAACCGCGACCCGGATCGGGCACTGAAGGTGGGATACGTTTCATCGGATTTCTGTGCCCACCCGGTGGGATTTTTGCTGCGCGACGTGGTACGCCAGCACGACAAGGCACATTTTGAGATTCACTGCTTTTCCGCAGGCGTCAAAAGTGACAGCACCACGGCCGACATATCCACAGCGGTCCACGCCTGGACGGACGTGGTGTTTGAGACTCCACAGGAACTGGCAGACCGCATTCGTACCGCGCAAGTGGACATTTTGGTGGACCTGTCGGGACACACCGGCAACCACCGCTTGCTGAGCTTTGCCCTGCGTGCGGCACCCGTGCAGGCGACTTGGCTGGGCTACTTCAACACCACGGGCATGTCCAGCATGGACTACATCGTGACCGACCCGCACACCAGTCCCGCCGGTGGCGGCCAGTTGTTCTCCGAGCGGGCGTTGCAGTTGCCGCACACCCGTTTTTGCTTTAGCCCCCCGGCCTACGCGGGCGAAGTCGCACCGCCACCTTGCCAGACAAAGGGTTTCGTCACCTTTGGCTCGTTCAACCGGTTGCCCAAACTGTCGGCGCAGGTAGTGGACGCCTGGGCGCAGATTCTGCGGGGTGTGCCGTCCAGCCGCCTCATCCTGAAGGCGGCTGCGTTGGCGGACGACAGCGTGTGCCAACAGATCACGCAGCGCTTTGCCCAGCGCGGCATTGATGCCGCGCGGCTGGATTTACGGGGCGCGTCGGCGCACCATGAGATGCTGGAGGAATATGGGCATATGGACATTGCCCTGGACCCCTTCCCGTTCAACGGTGGCATGACCACGTTGGAGGCGCTGTGGATGGGGGTGCCGGTGCTGGCCCTGGCGGGCGACACGGTGGTGTCGCGCCAGTCGGTTGCTGCTTTGGCCAACCTGGGGCTGGCGGACGAGCTCAGCTTCGCAGATGTGACGGCCTATGTGGCCGGCGCGATCGCGCTGGGCAACCGGCCGCAGCGCCTGGCCGAACTGCGCAGCCAACTGCGCCCCCGCATGCAGGCCAGCCCGTTGTGCCAGCCGCACACATTCACCCGCGACCTGGAGGCCATGTACCGGCGCATGTGGCAGGCTTGGTGCCGGGGAGAAAAACTGCCCTGCGATGTCAACCCCGGCGCGCCACGGCTCCGGATGGGCGGTACCGGGCCGGGAACGGACGGTTCTGTTCAGTCCCTCGGGGTTGCCGGATAATGAACCGGGCGGGGTGGCCCTGGCCATGGATGGTTCGGTCCATATGAAAAATCGCCGTCTAGCCCGCGTAAATATTGGATAGTTCACTACTAAAATCGTAGCAACCTGCCGGTATCGCATGTCCAACTTCCGCCCCCGTTCCCCTGCCCTGGTCCGCGCCCAGGTGCGCCACCCTGTTCAGTCGGTGGCGGGCTTTACCCTGGTGGAGCTGGTCATGGTGCTGGTCATTCTGGGGGTGCTGGCAGTCTTTGCGGTGCCGCGCCTGTTTGACCAGAACGATGTCTCCACGCGGGGCTTTCACGACGAGACACTGGCCTACCTGCGCTACGCGCAAAAAACCGCCATTGCCCAGCGCCGCACGGTCTGCGTGACTTTTGGCGCAAGCAACTCCCTGATGCTGACCATTGCCCAGAACGAAGCCACGTTTGATTGCACCACGTCGGCCCCCCTGAGCGGCCCCAAAGGGGCTGCGCCGGTCGTGTTGACCGCGCATGCGGGCGTGGCCTACACCGCGCCACCCACCAGCTTTAACTTCAACGGCCTGGGCCAGCCCATCGCCAGCCTGGGTGGTGCGGCCCAAGCCACACAAACGCTGCAAGTCAGCGGTGTGGACCGCAGCATCACGGTTGAGGCATCGACGGGGTATGTTCATGAGTAGCAGGTCGCAGAAAGGCTTCACCCTGATCGAGGTCATCATCTTCATCGTGGTGGTGGGTGCGGGGCTGGCCGGCATTCTGGCGGTGTCCAACACCGCAGTGAAGAGCAGCGCCGATCCCATGGTGTCCAAGCAGGCCATGGCGCTGGCGGACTCGATCCTGGAGGAAGTATTGCAAAAGAGCTATACCGATCCGGATGGCGCAAGCGGTGAAACCACCCGCGAGACCATGGACGACGTGGATGATTACAACGGCAAAACCCAGACCCTCTTCACCGACTGGCCAGCCAGTTTGGGCAGCTACACGGTGGCCATTGCGGTGGCTGCCCCCGCTGCTGTCAACGGCGTTGACCACAAGCGTGTCACCGTCACCGTGACCGGTGGGGGCCACACGATTGTTCTGACCGGCTACCGCAGCAACTATTGACCATGCGACTCAAACACCAACAACATGGCTGTGCGCTGCTTGCGGTGCATGTGAAGCCGGGACATCGTGGAATCAGACGGGTTGGGCTGATGCGCGCATCTTGCTCAGGCATAAATGGTGTGTGCCAATGAGACGGATCCAATCCCAATCCGCGCAATCAGACGCTTCGCAGTCGCAGGTGTCAGAAGTGCCTGTCGGATACGCAGTCTTTTTGGCGGAAACCAAGAGCCAGATTCGGCAGCGGCAATTTTTCAATGAATACAGCCAGCGGCCAAAACTCCAACCGTTGGTTAGAGAAGTTAGCTGGGCAAAAAACTTGGTCATTTTGGCCCGTTGCAAAGATGATCTGGAGCGCGAGTTCTATCTGCGCGCCACAGCCCGTTTCGGCTGGACCAAAAATGTGTTGCAACATCAAATTGACAGTCAAAGTTACGCCCAATATGTGCTTGGACAGACCAACTTTGATGCAGCTTTACCGGACAGCATTAAAGCCCAGGCGATGCTGGCGATCAAAGACCATTACAGTTTTGATTTTCTTGGACTGGCTGAAGAACACTCTGAGCGTGAACTGGAGCAGGCGCTGGTCCGCAATTTGCGGGAGTTCTTGTCTGAGTTAGGCGGTACTTTTTCCTTTATTGGCAACCAATATCGGCTTGAAGTGGGTGGCAAAGAGTACTTTATTGACCTGCTGCTGTTTCACCGGCGGCTGCGCTGCCTGGTGGCGATTGAGCTGAAAGTAGGCGAGTTCAAGCCCGAGCACAAAGGTCAGATCGAGTTTTACCTGGATGCGCTGGACCAGCAAGTGCGCCTGGAGGGGGAAAACCCGCCGATTGGCATTGTGATATGCCGCAGCAAAACTAAAACCATGGTCGAATATGCGCTGCGCACTATGACACGGCCCTTGGGCATTGCCAGCTACACCGTCAGCCCGCAACTCCCCGTCAATTTCCAGAACGACCTGCCCAGCCCGGAGCAAATTGCCGCGCGCCTGCAGGCTTGGGCAAAGACTGCCATGGGGGATGACGATGCATAAGCGCGACACAGTCGTCAGCAACTGCTCACAAGTTGCCGGTCAATCCGGCGTCACCCTGGTCGAACTGATCATGGTGATCGTGCTCATGGGCGTCATTGGCGGCATCGTGGCCGTGTTCATGAAGAGTCCCATCGATGCGTATTTCGATACCGCCCGCCGGGCCGGCATTGCCGACCAGGCCGATACCACTGTGCGGCGCATGGCGCGGGACATCCGCAAGGCCCTGCCCAACAGCATTCGCCTGGGCGGCACAGGCGGCAACCAGTGCATTGAGTTCATACCCACCCGCATGGGCGCTCGCTACCGCACGCAAGACATCACGCCGGTGCCCTCCGATAACTCCGCCCTGCGCTTCGATGCGGCGGACGATGCCTTCAACATGCTGGGGCTGAACACCGCGCTGCCGCCAGACCAGCAAATCCAGGAGAGGGACCGGGTGGTGGTGTACAACCTGGGCATCCCCGGCTCGGATGCCTACACCGGCATCAACATGGCCCAGGTGACGGCGGTGGGCGTGAGCCCGTTGAGCGCCGCCGAGACCCGGATAAGCCTGACCGGCAACACCACCGTCTTCCCGCTGGAGTCTGCCAGCAGCCGTTTTCATGTCGTACCCCGTGATGAGAAAGTCGTGTCCTACCACTGCAGCGGGACGCGGCTGTACCGCAGCGCGGACTACGCCTACAGCTCCTCCTGCCCCGCGCCCGTTGCGGGCACGACCCCCGTCATCGCCACAGGAGCGACCTGCAGTTTTGCGTACAACACGGCAGACATTCGCAACGCCCTGGTCCAGCTGTCGCTGAGCTTTTCCGATGCCGGCGAGACGGCGAGCATCTACCACGAGGTGCATGTGGACAACACACCATGAGGGCATCGCACACCACCCAACGCGGCTTTGCCGCCATCGCCGCCGTCTTTCTGGTGGTGACGCTGGCCGCGCTGGGCGCGTTCATGGTGAGTTTTTCCAACACCCA
>CAZDDK010000074.1:12243-14056 GCA_964504185.1 uncultured Rhodoferax sp.
ACGGCACCAACACGGTTACGCTGGTGGGTCCGATTACGGCGCCGGTAACCACCGGCAGTTACAACTTGTATCTTCGCTCATCCAGCAGCGACAGCTCTTGTGCCAAAAACCGCAGTATCACGAAAGCGTTGTCCAACATCATCATCGTTGCGACGCCGCCAACCGTCACCACCAATGCCGCAACCGCCCTGTCCGTTAGCGGTGCCACGTTGAATGCCACCATCAGCAGCAACGGTGCCAGCACCGCCGCGACGTTTGACTATGGTCTGACCACCGCCTACGGGAGCACGGCGACCGCGTCGGCCAGTCCGTTGGCTGCGGGGGCGGTGGGTGCGGCTGCATCGGCGGTGGTAACTGGGCTGAGCTGTGGCACGACCTACCACTACCGTGCAAAGGGTGTGAATTCGGCTGGAACCTCGTTGGGCGGGGACACCACGTTTTCAACGGCTGCCTGCCCCACGCCTACCGTTGTGTCGGTGAATCGTGCCAGTACGAATCCAAACGTGACCAACTCCACCGTGGCCTGGACGGTGGTGTTCAACACCAGCGTCAGCGGCGTGGATGCGACCGACTTTGCCTTGGTGCCCGGCGGTGGCGTCACGGGTGCCACCTTGGGTACGGTCACAGGTAGTGGCACCACCTGGACGGTGCAGGCCAATACCGGCACGGCAATCGGGACACTGGGGCTCAATGTGGTGGACAACGACAGCATTGTGAATGGTGCCAGTGTCCCGCTGGGTGGCGTGGGGGCTGCAAACGGCAATTTCACCGGGCAGGTCTACACCGTGAATGCACCGGCACCCATTCTTGCCAAGGTGGCCAGTACGTCGGCAGCGGTGGTCAATGACATTGTGACGTTCAGCATTACGGCCACCAATCCGTTTGGAACAGACATGACGGGCATCACGGTGTCGGATGTGCTGCCCGCTGGCATGACCTACGTGACTTATGCTGCTACGGCGGGTTCAGTCGCCACTGCCGGGCAAAATGTCACCTGGACCATTCCTGCACTGCTGGCAGGTGCCAGCGCACAGCTGACCCTGGCGGTCAAAGTGACCGTCCAGGGTGCCATCACCAACACGGTGACGTCGCCCGGGTCTACGTCGGCCAGTGCCTCGGTGCTGGTGCTGGCCACGGCGGTAACCCACTACAAGATGGACGGAACGGCTGGTTCGTGGTCCGGCGTGACCGGGGAGGTGATTGACAGCGGAGGCACCGCGCTGCACGGAACCCGGGTCACCACCACCAGCCCCACAACCACCAATTTGATTGACCCGGCTCCCGGCACCATTGCCGCGCAATACCCGGCAGTGGTGGGTGGCTTTTGCAATGCGGCGAGTTTTGATGGCAAAGCCGTGGTGCGGGTGCCGCACGATGCACGCTTTGACTACACCACCAAGCTGTCTGCGTCGGCCTGGCTCTACCCCACGGCATACCCTGCATCGGACCTGTACAGCATTTTTTCCAATGATGTGAACTATGAGTTTCACCTGACTCCGGCGGGCAAGTTGAACTGGTGGTGGGGCGCATCCAGCTTCACCTCCGCCACCACGGTTCCGCTGAACCAGTGGACGCATATTGCGATCACCATGGATTCCGGCGCCACTGCGGGGCGGGAGCGCATGTACATCAACGGTGTCCTGGATGCCAACTCCAACAATTGGAAAGGCACGCTGGCTGGCAACCCCTGTCCTTTCTATATTGGTGGCGATATCGCCACCGGTAGCCCGGTGGGGAGTTCGTGCAATTTGCGATCAGACCGCAATTTCCGAGGCCGTATTGACGAAGTCAAGCTCTACAACTACGAACTCAC
>CAZDDK010000075.1:0-13993 GCA_964504185.1 uncultured Rhodoferax sp.
AAGAGGGGCATGAACCCGAAGGTCATGGCCGCCGCATGCACCAATGTGGGCGACAGCGCGTAAGACAGTGCCACGGAGACGCTCACCCGGTCCAGTTGCACCAGTGCCCACCATAGGGCACTGGCAACAAGCACCACCATGGCCAGGAAGAAACCCAGCCGGTGGGGTGCCAGCAGCAGATACCGCGCGCGCCAACGGCGATCCAGCGCAGCAAGGACCTCAGCCGAGGGCCTGCCAGGTGTCATCCACAACTGCCCACGTGCCCACATTGCGTGCAATAGTCGCATCCGTCCTTGCGAATCACTGCATGGGCACCGCATTCGGCACATTTTTTGCCCGCCATGACGGGCAGAGGGGCCGCAGCCAACGCACTTTCCTGACTTGGCAACAGGGCATCGGTTTCGGGCTGCACGTCGGTGGCGCGGCGGCCATCCTTGACCTGCGCATTGTTGCGCTGGGCCTGGATATTCTGGATGGCATAGGCCACTGCCGCCACTTCGGAGTCATGCCACATCGGGACTTGGGTACCGTCTTCCTTCTGGTGCGTGCCCAGGCGCACCGGCCCACGGTCCCAGGCCACTTTGCGCATGTCGCTCAAGGCGCGCTCGAGAAATCCACCCCGGGCAGCCAGGGAGAGCAGGCGCATGCTGGAGGTGATCCATTGCTGTGATTCGCCGCTTTGGCCCACCGGCATGAAGAACTCGATGGCCCGGTCCACGGTCCCCTTGCCATCGGCGGTGGGGACGGGAAGAAAGGACACCAGCAGATACAGGGTCTTGTGGCCCTCCTGGGTCCAATAATCGATTTTTTCCGCCACCGCAGACAGGGCCCCCTTGGGGCGGCGCTCGATCTCGGTGCGCATCGGGTCCACGACCACCGGAGCCACGGCGGGCTTGGGAGCCTCGGCCTTGGGTGCATCCACGTGCAGCACCGATCCCAGGATGGCGTTGGGGCGGTAGGTAGCCAGGCCCTTGAGGCGTGCGGCCCAGGCCTGCTGGTACAGGTTCTTGAAGTCGTCGTACGGATAATCGGCCGGCACGTTGACGGTTTTGGAAATGGCGGTGTCCACAAACGGCTGCACGGCTTCCATCATGGCAATGTGGTTGGCGGCCGACATGTCCAGGGCCGACACAAAGTAGTCGGGCAACTTGTTGACGTCGCCGCCGAGTTCGCGGTACACGCGCCAGGCGTGGTCCTCGACTGCGTATTCGCTGCTGCTGCCATCGGCCTCGCGCTTCTTGCGCTTGTACATCCATGAGAACGCAGGTTCTATGCCGTTGGAGGCGTTGTCGGCAAAGGCCAGGCTCACGGTGCCGGTGGGGGCAATGGACAGCAGATGGCTGTTGCGGATGCCGTGCTTGCGGATGGACTGCTGGATAGCCGCTGGCAGGCGGCTGGCAAAGGTGCCGGGGGCAAGGTAGCCATCGGCGCTGAACTTGGGAAAGGCACCCTTTTCCTGGGCCAGGGCCACCGATGCGGTGTAGGCCGCGTCGCGCATGCTGGTGGCAATGCGCCGGGCCATCTCGCGGCCTTCTGCGGCGTCATAACGCAAACACAGCATGGCCAGCGCATTGCCCATGCCGGTAAAGCCCACGCCAATGCGGCGCTTGGCGGAGGATTCGTCACGCTGTTGCTGCAGTGGCCAAAAGGTCACGTCCAACACGTTGTCCAGTGCCCGCACCTGTATCGCCACCGACTTTTCGAAGGCCTCGAAATCGAAGGCTGGTACGCCTTCAAAACCAAACGGATGGCGGATGAAGCGCGTCAGGATGATGGGACCCAGGTCGCAGCAGCCGTAAGGCGGCAGCGGTTGCTCGCCACAGGGATTGGTGGCCGAGATGGACTCGCAGTAGTTGAGGTTGTTGTCCTTGTTGATATGGTCCAGAAATAGAATGCCGGGCTCGGCAAAGTCGTAGGTGGACTTCATGATGGTGTCCCACAGCGTGCGTGCCGGCAGGCTTTGGTAGACCCACTTGCCGTCATCGCGCTGGTAGGCACCCTTGTCCATGAGCGCGGTGCCTGGCTTGGCCGGGTGCACCAGCTCCCAGGCCTGGTCATCGGCCACGGCTTGCATGAAGGCATCGCTCACGCCGACGGAAACGTTGAAGTTATTCCAGCGCCCGGGGGTGCGCTTGGCAGTGATGAATTCCTGCACGTCCGGGTGGTCGATGCGCAGCACGCCCATTTGCGCGCCACGACGCGCCCCAGCGCTCTCCACGGTGGAGCAGGACTGATCGAACACATTGATGTAGCTGCACGGGCCGGAAGCCATCGACGCCGTGCCCTTGACCGCCGCGCCACGCGGGCGGATGCGGGAAAAGTCGTACCCCACGCCACCGCCGCGGCGCATGGTTTCGGCGGCCTCGCGCAGGGCCTCGTAGATGCCGGGGTAGCCGTCGTCGTCCACACCCTGAATGCAGTCGCCCACCGGCTGCACAAAGCAGTTGATCAGCGTGGCCTGAATGGAGGTACCCGCCGCACTCATGATGCGGCCCGCACCGATGGCACCGGCGTACAGGTTCTCCAGAAAGAGGGCTTCGTATTTGGGGCGATCGGCTTCCAACTCGACCGAGGCCAGCGCGCGGGCCACGCGCTGGAACAAATCGTCTACCCCGGATTCACCTGGTTTAAGGTATTTTTCGGCGAGCACATCGTGGCTGATGGGCTGGACGATGATGTCACTGTGCGGTGGCGCAATGGGGTCGCGTTTCATGTTGGTGTCTCCTGCGAAAAAAAGCCGGGCCAACCTGCGCCAGCCCGGATAGTGGTGTTCGTCGGCCTCCCACCCACCACCACAGCACCGCGCGGCGGTTGTTGTGTCGGGTTGCGTAGGGGAAATGGGCTACCGGCTGGGTCCACGAAACGGGATCGCGGCGGGCAGTGGGCAGCGCCAAAGGCAATGGTGCATTGTGCCCGATCCGCCCCTGAAATATGGGGTCGGTGACCGTGTCCGCACACATCTTTTTGTGACCGAATGCAGGAGGATTTTGCCCCAGGTTGCGAGAACGCAACCCCCTGCAAATTTCACATTAAAAAACTGGACGGCAGCCCCCGTGAAACGGGCGTCTACCGCTATCGTTTTGATAGATTGCGGGTTAATCCCTACAGTCGAACCGCTTTTAGCGCAGGGCCAAAACGGTGGACTGTCGCGTTCCGCTTGGCAGCTTAAATACACTCACCGCCCCAACCAGGTCCTGCGCCTGGTTTTTCAGGCTGCTGGCCGCAGCCGCCATTTCCTCTACCAGCGCGGCGTTTTGCTGGGTGACCTCGTCCATCTGCTTGACGGCCTCCCCGACCTGGGCCACACCCAGCGCCTGCTCATTGCTGGCGGCACTGATTTCACCCATGATGTCAGTCACCCGGCGAATGCTGGTGACCACTTCGTTCATGGTGGCACCGGCCTGATCCACCAGCGTGGTTCCATGCTCGACGCGCTCCACACTGGCATTGATCAGCGACTTGATTTCCTTGGCAGCTTCGGCACTGCGCCCCGCCAGAGACCGCACTTCGGACGCCACCACGGCAAAGCCGCGCCCTTGCTCGCCGGCCCGCGCCGCTTCTACTGCGGCGTTCAGGGCCAGAATGTTGGTCTGGAAGGCAATGCCATCGATTACCTGAATGATCTCGGAAATTTTGTGCGACGAGGCGTTGATCCCCCGCATGGTATCGACCACCTGGGCGACCACCTCGCCACCCTGCGCGGCCACAGTGCTGGCGCTTTGGGCCAGCTGATTGGCCTGGCGCGCGCTGTCGGCATTTTGTCGCACGGTACCGCTGAGTTCTTCCATGCTGGCGGCCGTTTGCTCCAGTGCGCTGGCCTGGCTCTCCGTGCGAGCCGACATGTCGTTGTTGCCCTGGGCAATCTCGGCACTGGCGGTTGCCACCCCCTCGGAGTCCCTGCGTACCACGGTCACGACCCTGGACAGACTGGCCTGCATTTCCGCCAACGCCACCAGCAGGTGGCCCATTTCGTCGTCACTGTCGGCGACGATGGTTTGGCCCAGGTCGCCCGCGGCAACCCCCTGGGCCAATTCCAGCGCGCGCTGAACGGATGCATTCGTGGTGTGGATGACCACCACCATGATCCACACCGCGCAGGCCGACAGGATCGCAATGAGGGCGCACGCAAGGGTCAATTGCCACTGCGCGTGTGCAACCGTTGCGTTGAGCTGGTTGCGCAGAGAGCCGAACGCGGCCGTGATCAGTTCAAACTGGACGTCAATGCTCTTGGTCATGGCTGCGAAATACTCGGGGGCGGGGTAGTTCAGCGCATCGGCCCGCACGATTTTTTCATCAACCAGCCGCAGCCCCTCGTCCGTCGCGGCAATCGCCTTGTTCAAGGCTTCGGCGACGCTGCCCTTTAATGCCGGGTTGGCGGCGGCGGCAAGGTCCACCGCCTTGCGGGCAGCCGCCTGGCTGGCACGGATGCTGACACCCAGCATCTCGATACGAACCTTGTCCTCGGGCGCCGCGTTGCCGCGCACCAGCAGGGCGGAACCGCGCGCGCGGATCTGGCCTAGCCCCTCGGTCACCCGGGGCATGTGCTGCAGCACGGCCGCTTGCAGGAAGTAACCGGCCTCCGTTGGGTCCAAAGCGATGCCTACGCGGTTGGAAATGTCCTCGGTGAGGGACATTTGGTCGGCAATCAGGGCGGTGTGGCGGGTGAAACTCTCGGGGCCGGCGAGGGACTTGGCCGCCACCGCACCGGACAGGGCCTTCCAATCCTGGGTGATGCGGGTCGCCAGCTCGAGCAATGGGGGGGAGCCCAGCGGAACCAGCGCTGCATGCGCCGTGGCCAGTGCCTGGCTCACCTGCGCCTCCTTGGCCTGGCGCGCGGCGGCCTGCGCTTCGTTGCCGGCGAGCACGCCCGCCGACAGGCCACGGTGCTGCTGGGTCAGTTGTGTGAGCGTCATGACCGCCTGGATCGGCTCCAAGCCATTGACTTCCTTCTTGGCCGTGGCAATGTCTGCGAGATGGGCCTGGACAAAGATGACCGTGGGCACTGCCAGCATGAGCGCCGCCAGCACCGCAATCAGCAGGAATTTGTGTGCAAACCGCAGATTGCGGATGAATGACCCCATGACCAACCTCCCTTCGTCGCGATGCAATGCCTTTTTTTACGGGGACACTGTGTGTGTCTCGCAGACCCCAGGGGGCCTTGTGCCATGTCCCGCCAGTGCGGCAAGACCGACCGGCACAGTGTACCGATGGGGGGACACAGTTCCATAACCTGCGTCAAGAAATCGGCAGGGGCCCTATTCCCGAACAGTCGCCATCATGGCGGCAAAACCGATGAATGCACCGCCCGTGAGCCGGTTGAAGGCCCTGAGCACATGGGCGCGTCGCAGATAAGCTGCCAGGCGATGGCCACTCAAGGCATAGACGAAATACCACCCCACCTCGATCACGGCAAAGGTCAGCAACAGCACCGCAAATTGCAGGGCCTGCGCCGCCTGCGGGTGGATGAACTGGGGGAAAAACGCCACGGCAAACAGAATCGCTTTGGGGTTGCTGGCCGCCACCAGCAGGCCCTGGCGGTACAGCCCCCCTGCGCTGGCCTGGCCCTCACCGCCAGGCGCGGCGTCCGCAGCGGACTCCTGGACCGGCGCACGCCAGCACTTGACACCCAGGTAGACCAGATAGGCGGCCCCGGCCAGACGCAAGGCGTCAAATACGGCGGGAAACATCTGCAGCAGCGCCCCCAGTCCAGCGGCCGAAATGCCCATCATGGCCATCAGCGCGGTCATGCAGCCCGCCATGGTGAGTACCGCCGCGCGCAGCCCATGGCGCGCACTGGTACTGAGTACCAGCAACATATTGGGACCCGGCGTGGCAGACACCACAAACGTCATCAATATAAATAGCCACCAGGTTTGCAAACTCATGAACTCGTCCATTGGGTGGGGCGTGGAGGGATATACGGCGGCGGCGAGGCCGCCTTGGGCCGCACAGTGTGACACATTCGGGTGAGCGGTGCTGCCAGAAGCGGCAACGATGAAAGCACATTTGCATTGCAGGGACATGGAACTTCTGGATTAGCACTCGATCACAGAGAGTGCTAATATTGCACCCAACACAAGGAGATTTGGTATGTCCCACCCCCTCGGATCTGCTGCCCCCGCCCTGGCGCTGGCCAACCCCTGGTCGTTGGTTCCGTCCCTGGGCCACCTGGATGCCTATATTTCTGCTGCCAACCGCATGCCCATGCTCAGCCTGGAAGAAGAACAGGCCTACGCACGCAAACTCAAGACCGAAAACGACCTGGAAGCCGCCAGCAAGCTGGTGCTCTCCCACTTGCGCCTAGTGGTTTCGGTGTCGCGCCAGTACCTGGGCTACGGCCTGCCCCATGGCGACCTGATCCAGGAAGGCAATGTGGGTCTGATGAAGGCCGTGAAGCGCTTCGACCCGGACCAGGGCGTGCGCCTGGTCAGCTACGCGCTGCACTGGATCAAGGCCGAAATCCATGAATACATCCTCAAGAACTGGCGCATGGTCAAAGTGGCCACCACCAAGGCCCAGCGCAAACTGTTTTTCAACCTGCGGTCCATGAAGCAGCGCTTCAAGAGCGAAGATGCCGCCGCGGACCTGGACACCCACCGCGACACACTCAACACCGAGCAGATCGGTGCCATGGCGCGCGAGCTCAAGGTCAAACCGGAAGACGTGATCGAGATGGAAACCCGGATGTCCGGTGGCGACGTGCTGCTGGACCCCACCCCCGGTGACGACGGCGAAGAAGCCTTTGGACCCATTGCCTATCTGACCGACACCCGCCACGAGCCGGTTGCCATGCTGGAGGCCCGCCAGCGCGACGTGCTGGCCACCGATGGCATTGCCGCAGCCCTGGACGCCCTGGATGCCCGCAGTCGGCGCATTGTGGAAGAGCGCTGGCTCAAGGTGGCCGACGACAACTCCGGCGGCATGACCCTGCACGAACTGGCCGCCGAATACGGCGTTAGCGCCGAACGCATCCGCCAGATCGAAGTGGCCGCCATGAAGAAAATGAAGGCCACCCTGGCCGACTACGCCTGAGCGGCCCACCCGGTTTACTATATTTTTTATAGCAAACTTAGCAATATATACGCGGGCCAGAACCCTATTTGACTACGAAGTCTGTTGAAGCAGGATGCGCACGTCCTCGGTCAGGCCCTTGGGGTCGCTTCCATAGCGGGTGAACAAGCGCAGCTTGCCCTTGGTGTCGTAGACATAGCTGCCCGCAGAGTGGTCCATGGTGTAGCTCAGGGGGCTCTTGCCATCGACCTTCTTGTAATAGATCTTGTATTCCTTGGCCAGCTCGGCCAGCTTTTCGGGTGGCACCGAAAAGGCCAGGAAGGACGGGTCGAAATTGGCCATGTAGCTCTTCAGCAACTCGGGGGTATCGCGCTGCGGATCGACCGAGACAAACAAGGCCTGCAGGCGTTCACCGTCATTGCCCAGTGCCTTCTTGATGGCGGCCAACTCCGACAGGGTGGTAGGGCACACATCCGGGCATTGTGTGTAGCCAAAGAATACGACCACCACCTTGCCCGCAAAGTCCTGCAAACGCCGCACCTGCCCATTGTGGTCGGTCAACTCAAAGCCCTTGGCATATTCAGCCCCCGTCACATCGACCGATGAAAAGGCAGCCGGCTTGGGAGAGCAAGCGACAAAAAGGCATGCAGCCCCCGCAAACATTGCAAGTTTAGCTACTGTTTTTATAGCGTTTCGTTTGTTCATCATGGTCGAAGACTCCAATCACACGAGATAGTGGTCCAGCAACAGGGCGGCAAACAGCACGCTCAGGTGGATCAGGGAAAACCGAAAGGTGCGCCGCGCCAGCGCGTCCGAGTAGTCGCGCCACAGCCACCAGGCATACAGACAAAACCCCAGCCCCAGGGCCACGGCCACCACCAGATACAGCCAGCTGCTCATTCCATACACGAAGGGCAACAGGCAGGCTGCAAACAGCACCAGGGTGTAGAGCAGAATCTGCAGCCGCGTGAACTCGCTGCCGTGCGTGACCGGCAGCATGGGCAACCCCGACTTGCGGTAATCCTCGACCCGGTACAGGGCCAGCGCCCAGAAGTGCGGAGGCGTCCACAGAAAGATGATCAGGAACAGGATCAGGGCCTCGGGGCCAACATCTCCGGTCATGGCGGCCCAGCCCAGCACCGGCGGCATGGCCCCCGACGCGCCGCCAATCACGATGTTTTGCGGGGTGAGGGGCTTGAGGACCACGGTGTAGACCACGGCGTAGCCCACAAAGGTGGCAAAGGTCAGCCAAATGGTCAGCGGATTGACCCAGACATACAGCAGCACCGAACCGGCCGTGCACAGCACGGCGGAAAACACCAGCGTTTGGGTGTTGCTCAGCTCCCCCCGCGCGGTGGGTCGCCAGGCGGTGCGTTTCATCTTGGCGTCGATCCGCTGTTCGACTATGCAGTTGAAGGCGGCAGCTGCGGCCGCCACCAACCAGATGCCCAGGCACGCCAGCGCTGCCAGGGTGACCTGGGCCGGCGTGGGCAGGCCCGGCACCGCCAGCACCATGCCAATCAGTGCGCAAAAAACGATGAGCTGGATGACGCGCGGCTTGGTCAGGGCATAGAACTGCCGAAAGACCGATGGGGTGGGCGTGGCCGGAAATGCGGTCATGCGATGGCCCTGGAGGAGGTGGAAGCAGGCACACCGGCCTGCTTAACAACCGTGCGCGTTGTGGCCAGCACGCCCACCAGAACCACGACCATGGCCCCGGCTCCTCCGGTGTGCAGAACGGCGGCGACCAGGGGCCAGTCCAGCACCACATTGCTCATGCCGGTGGCCAGTTGCAACACCAGCAGACCGGCCAACAACCGAGCCGACTTTTGCAGCGCCGCCACGCGCCACAGCACACCCGCCAGCACACCCAGCAGCGCCAATGTTCCCACCGCCAGCAGCCGGTGGGTGAAATGGATGGCCGTCAATGCCTGGAAGCTGATGTGCTCCCCATCCTTGCCAAAACCCAGGGGACGCCAGATTTCGAAGCCGCTGGTGAAGTCCATCTGCGGCCACCAGCTGCCCTGGCAGGCCGGAAACTCGGTGCAGGCCAACACGGCGTAGTTGGTGCTCACCCACGCCCCAGACGCTGCCTGCACCACGAGCACGACCAGGGCCGCCCATACCGTCCGGCGCAACCGGGGCGAAACCTCGGCGACGGCGTGCAAGCCTTGCTGTTGCGCCAAGTGAACGGCCTGCACCGCCAGCAGGGCCAGCAAGATATAGCCGCCCAACAGGTGCAGCGTGACAATGGCTGGAAACAGCTTCATCGTGACCGTCAGCGCACCAAAAGCACCCTGCACACAGACCCAGACCCAGGTGAGCGTGGCCCACCAGGGGCCGATGCCCGCACGCCCGTCCCCGGGTTTGCGCCCCACCCACGCTGCGACGGCCAGCACGGTAATCAGCACCCCCACCCCCATGGCCAGATAGCGGTGCACCATTTCCACCCATGCCTTGCCCGGCGTCACTGGGCCGGTGGGCATGGCACGCTGCGCCGCGTCAATGTGCTCGCTGGCCCCCAGTGGGCTGGCGCTGCCATAACAGCCGGGCCAGTCGGGACACCCCAGACCACTGTCCGTCAGCCGGGTAAAGGCACCAAACAACACCAGGTCAAAAGTCAGGAACAGGGTTACCAAGGTGAGCGCGTGCATGCGCCCCAGCGGCGAAGTGCGGCGGTTGCGCAGGTACACCATCAGCAGCGGTCCGCTGGCCAGGAGCACACCCATGACCAACATGCGAAACACCGGAGAAAAATCGTACAGGGAAGCGTGCATGGTCTATCTATTCTCTGGCACGGGGCGGCCAGCCTTGTCCCAGGCGACGGATGCCCGCAGCAACCGTTCCAGGTCACGGCGAACCTTGGCCGCATTGTGGGCATCCAGATTCGGAGGGAAGCGCATCATCCAGTTGCCCAAGGGGTCTACCAGATAGAGGTGGTCTTGCAGCAGATGGCCGGTCTGGGGTTGCAACCACCGCTGCAGATAGGCGCTGTCCATGCGAAGAACGGTTGCCTCCTTGAGCGCGGGCTGCAAGGCTTGAGCCACCGGTGCTCCGTCGCTCACCAGCCAGACCCAATCCAGCCGGTCCTTTTCCTTGCCCAGGCCTTCACGCAACTGGCGCTGCAGGTAGAGATGGTTGGCGCAGGGGGCATCGCAGGCACCACCGGCCACGCTCACCAGCAGCCATTGTCCCTTGAGGGCGGGCAGACTGGCCAACTGGCCGTCCACGGTGCGGGCCACCCCATCGGGCAGTGCCCTGGGCGGCTCCACCAACTCACCAAAATTGCGCCGTCCCTCGGGACGCACCACGTAGTACGCCAGGTAGGACGCAAGCACCGGTGACAAGCACACCAGCAGCACCGCCAGCATCTTCCAGCGGCCTGCACGCGTGCGCCCAGCGGTTTGCATCCCCGCGCTGGGCAGAGTATGCACGGTCATGCCCAGGGGCTGCGCATCGGAGAAAGGGGAGCTAGGCATCAGTGCGTGGATTCGTGGGGCGATTGAAAAAACGTCGGAAAACTTGAAACCAGAAATACAGCCCCGTAAACAGGACAGCCAGACCAAACCATTGCACTGCGTAACCTATATTTTTCTCAACCCCCAGGTTGACGACTGGCCAATGCCGCAACAGGCCATCGGCGTTGGCACCGGTTTGCTGCAGCGTCACCGGCAAGAGCGGCAATCCGGTTTCAGCCCGCCATTGTCGCAGGTCGAGATTTTGCCGGATAACACCACCCGCTGGTGCCCCAAGGGCATACAGATCGGAGGGGGGCAGCGCCACGCGCCCCTCTAGCTCGACCACCCCGGGCGGCGTGTCGATCATGGGCACCACGGCGCGTTCCTGAAATCCGCGCGGCACCCAGCCCCGCTGCACCACGAGCGCGGCACCGCCCTGGCCTTCCAGCACCAAGGGCATCAGCACCAGAAACCCGACCCTGCCGTCCATGGGCCGGTTCTCCAGAAACAGGAGGGAGTTGGTAGCCCAGGTTCCGCGCAGGCGCGCGCGCTGGTGCAATAGGGCCATCGGGTCTTCTGCGGTCCCCACGGCCGCAGCGGTGAGTGGCTCTTTGGCACTCTGCGCATCCATGGCAGCCTGGCGGGACTGCTTTTCAGCGGCCCGTGAGAATTGCCACATCCCCAGACTCGTGGTGGCAGCCACACTGACGAGGGCCGCCACTGTGATCAGGACAAACGTGAAACGGGCATTCACCAGATAATCCGGTCCATGACAAGCCTTGTACTCATTGCGCTGTTCGCCATTGTGGCCTGCCTGGCCATTGCCCTCGTTTACTTGCTGCGCGGCGACCGTGGCGATGCCGGGCGCTCCCGAAAAATGGTGTGGGCGTTGGGGGCGCGGGTCGGCTTGTCCATAGGGCTCTTTGCCTGCCTGCTGATTGCGTGGAAACTGGGCTACATCCAGCCAACTGGAATTCCGCACGGAACCTGAGAGTCAACTGTGTGCGCCCTCAGCCGCGCACTGCGCCAGTGCCCGGCCTGCGTGCGCCACAGGATTTCACAGCCAGTACACCAGGATGTACAAACCCAGCCACACCACGTCCACGAAGTGCCAGTACCAGGCCGCCCCCTCAAAACCGAAGTGGCGATCGGCGGTGAAATGGCCCTTTTGCAGGCGCAACGTGATGAACAGCAGCATCAACATACCCACCAATACGTGGAAACCGTGAAAACCGGTCAGCATGAAAAAGGTGGAGCCATAGATGCCGGAGGTCAACTTGAGGTTGAGATCCACATAGGCATGGTAGTACTCATAGCCTTGCACCCCCAGGAACGTCAGACCCAGCACAACGGTGATCCACATGAAGCCCAGAGTCTTGGCGCGCTGGCCCGCCAGCAGGGCATGGTGGGCAATGGTCAGGGTCACGCCGGATGTCAGCAGCAAGGCGGTGTTGATGGTGGGAAGGGGCATGGGCCCCATGGTGGTAAAGGGCTCCACGATGGCAGCCGGCGAGGCTGTGGCCCCTGCCGCCACGCTGGGCCATACGGCTTTGAAGCCCGGCCACAGCAAGGCATTGTCCAGGCTACCCAAGGCCGGCACTGCATGCGCGCGCGCCCACCATAACGCGGTGAAAAAAGCACCGAAAAACATGACCTCGGAAAAAATGAACCAGGTCATGCTCCAGCGGTAGGACAGATCGATCTTGCGTCCATACTGCCCGCCCTGGCTCTCTGCAATGGAGTCTCCGAACCACTGGTACAGCACAAACAGCCACCAGACCATGCCCAGCGCCAGCGCATACTTGCCCCACTCCACGCCATTGACCCACTGGCCAGCTCCCAGAATGACAAAAAACAGACCCAATGCCGCCATGGCCGGATGGCGCGATGGCCCGGGAACATAGTAATACGGTGTTGTACCGGTTGATGTGGAACCCATGCGTCTCTCCATATTTACTTAGCAACTACCCAATTCACCAGGCTGATCAATCCCACCACCAGCAACAGAGCCCCCACCAGGCCGACCGCCACCACGTGCATGGGATTGACCTTGGCCAGGTCATCCTGGTAGGCCGCCTTGCTGCGAATACCCAAAAATGACCATGCCACCAGCTTGACGCTGCGCCAGGCCGACGGGGCGCTCATGTGGCGCTCCCGTTGACAAGGGACACTGGCGCGTTCGCCACCGGCGCGGGCGGCGTCTTGCCGCCCACCTCGAAAAAGGTGTAGGACAGGGTGATCGTCGTCACGTCCTTGGACAGCTTGGGATCAATCACAAAGGCGACGGGCCAGGTCTTCTTTTCGCCAGGCTCCAGCGTGTACTGATTGAAACAAAAGCACTCCAGCTTGTTGAAATGCGCTTGTGCCTGCTGCGGGGCGTAGCTGGGAATGGCCTGCGCCGCCATGCGCCGGTTCTGGGTGTTCTGGAACTCGTACAGCACCGTGGTCAACTCCCCCGGATGCACAACCACCGAGCGCTGTGCCGGCCTGAATTGCCAGGGACCCCGCGCATTGGCGTCAAACTCCACCGTAATGCTGCGGGTGCGGTCTACCTGGGTATTGGCAGACAGGGATGAGGTGGCTCCCGGAATGTTTCTATCCCCCAGCGCAAGGATGTTGATGCCCGTCATTTCGCAGATCGACCGATAAATGGGCACCAGCGCGTAACCGAAGGCAAACATGCCGACGGCGACCACCGCCAGTTTGCGCACCATCAGGAAGTTGGCTCGCTGCAGGCGCATGGCTCAATGGCCCAAAAGAACCATGCGGGCCATGAAGCCCACAAAGAAAACCAGGGCGACGGTTGCCAGGATCAGCCCAGTGCGGGCATTGGCTTTTTTTTGCGCGGGTGTCACCATGGCGTTCAACCTATCACCTTGGTCGCGGTCGCATCCAGCTTGGGCGGCGTCTCGAAAGTGTGGAACGGTGCCGGTGACGGCACTTCCCACTCCAGGCCTTCGGCCGCCTCCCAGGGCTTTTGCGACGCCTTTTCACCCTGCCCACGCATGGCGGGCAACACGACGAAGAAGAAGAAATACACCTGGGCAAAACCAAACAAGAAGCCCCCCACGGACGCCACGGCATTGAAGTCGGCGAACTGCATGGGATAGTCGGCATAACGGCGGGGCCTGCCGGCCAGACCCAGGAAGTGCATGGGGAAGAAAGTGATATTGAAGGCGATGATGGACCACCAAAAATGGATCTTCCCGCGTGTCTCGCTGATCATCACGCCGGTCCATTTGGGTGCCCAGTAATAAAAGCCCGAGAACATGGCAAACAGCGAGCCCGCCACCAGCACATAGTGAAAGTGGGCCACGATGTAGTAGGTGTCCTGCAACTGAATGTCAATCGGGGCCACGGCGGGCATCAGGCCGGTGAAGCCGCCGATGGTGAACACGAAGATGAAGCCCACGGCAAACAGCATGGGGGTCTCAAACGTCATGGAGCCCTGCCACATGGTGGCGATCCAGTTGAAAATTTTCACGGCCGTGGGCACGGCGATCAGCATGGTGGCATACATGAAG
>CAZDDK010000076.1:0-5818 GCA_964504185.1 uncultured Rhodoferax sp.
GGCCATTACCGGTCAGGACCTGGTGGAGTGGCAACTGCGCGTGGCCAGTGGCGAAGCGCTGCCGCTGCGTCAGGACGAACTGCGCATCCACGGCCATGCCATCGAGGCCCGCATCTGTGCCGAGAACCCGGACAACAACTTCCTGCCCGCTACCGGCACGCTGCACGTCTATGCCCAGCCGGCCTGCACCACGTTTGCGCGTGCCGACCACGGCGTGCGCATTGACGCCGGTGTGCGCGAGGGCGACACCATCAGCCCGTTCTACGACTCCATGGTGGCCAAGCTCATCGTGCACGGTGCCACGCGCGAGCAGGCCCTAGCACGGCTGGACACCGCCCTGGCGCAAACGCACATCGTGGGGTTGGCGACCAATGTGCAGTTTCTGCGCCACGTCACCACCAGCGCCGCGTTTGCCCAGGCCAAGTTGGACACGGCACTGATCCAGCGCGAAAGCGCGGCCTTGTTCGCTCAGGAAAAGGTCGGCCTGCGCATGGCGACCGCCGCCATGGTCGCCGAGATGCTGGTGTCCGAAGCCCGCCTGGCTGCGCAGGCCGATGCCTGCGGCTGGATCGACCCCTGGGCCCAGCGCGACGGCTGGCGCTCGCACGGTGCTTCCAACCGGGACTTCATGCTGGAGTTTCATGGCGAGCCGCACACCGCCCAATTCACCCGCCTGCACGACGGCGGCCTGCAACTCACGGTAGACGGCCACACCGCCGCACTGCACTACACGCCCGTAGCCGGTGGCGCGCTGGATGTGCGCTATGGCGACCTGCGCACACAGGTGCATTTGTACAAAAAAGGCGAGGTAGCCCACGTATTTACTGCACAAGGCGCTACACAAATTGTAGCAATTGATGCCCTGGCCCACTCCGGTGACGCCCAGACGGAAGGCGGTCGCCTGACCGCGCCCATGCCCGGCAAGGTAGTGTCCTTCGCCGTCAAGGCCGGTGACGCCGTGAAGAAAGGGCAGCCTCTGGCGGTGATGGAAGCCATGAAGATGGAGCACACCATTGCAGCACCCGCCGATGGCACGGTGGCCGAGCTGCTCTACGCCCCCGGCGACCAGGTGACCGAAGGTGCCGAGCTGCTCAAGCTCGCCACGGCCTGAGTGCCAAGCCGGGCGCAAAGCCCGGCGGTGCGCAACGGCAGTTGGGGGATACTTGGCGGCAGTTTTCGCATCGGTTTTCCCTTTTGTTCCTGAACCTGAACCCACGGAGTCGCCCATGAGCAAGCAAACCAAGTACCTTCTGTCCGAAGACCAGATGCCGCGCCACTGGTACAACATCCAGGCCGATCTGCCCCAGGCCGCGCCTGCGGTGCTGCATCCGGGTACCCTGCAGCCCGTTGGCCCGGCCGACCTGGCACCGCTGTTCCCCATGGACCTGATCCTGCAGGAAGTCAGCCAGGAACGCTACATCGACATCCCTGAACCGGTGCGTGACGTGTTTCGCCTGTGGCGCCCCGCGCCCCTGTACCGTGCCCACGGCCTAGAGCGCGCCCTGGGCACCCCGGCCAAGATCTTCTACAAGTACGAAGGCGTCAGCCCTGCGGGCAGCCACAAGCCCAATACGGCCGTGCCGCAGGCTTTCTACAACGCCCAGTCCGGCACCAAACGGCTGGTGACCGAAACCGGTGCCGGGCAGTGGGGCACCTCGCTGTCCTTCGCGGGTTCGCTGTTTGGGCTGCAGGTCGAGGTGTACCAGGTCCGCATTTCCTATGACCAGAAACCCTACCGCCGTGCCGTCATGGAAACCTACGGCGCGCGCTGTGTGGCTTCACCGTCCATGGAAACGGCCTATGGCCGCTCCGTCTTGGCCAAGAACCCCAACCACCCCGGCAGCCTGGGCATTGCCATCTCCGAAGCGGTGGAGTTGGCCGTGCAGCGCGACGACACCAAGTACGCGCTGGGCTCGGTGCTCAACCACGTGCTGCTGCACCAGACCATCATCGGCTTGGAAGCCATCGAGCAGATGAAGATGGCCGACTGCTGGCCTGATGTGGTAGTGGGCTGCGCTGGGGGCGGTTCCAACTTTGCCGGTATCGCCTTTCCCTTCATCGGCCATGGTCTGCGCGGTGGCGAGAAGTCGCGCATCCTGGCGGTGGAACCGGCGGCCTGCCCCTCGCTCACGCGCGGCACCTATGCTTACGACTTTGGCGACACGGCCGGCATGACGCCCTTGAGCAAGATGCACACCCTGGGCAGCCAGTTCACGCCGCCCGGTTTCCATGCCGGGGGCCTGCGTTACCACGGCATGGCACCGCTGGTGTCGCACTGCAAGGAACTGGGCCTGCTGGAGGCCGTGGCCTACAACCAGGTGGAGTGCTTTGAGGCGGGCGTGCTGTTCGCGCGCAACGAAGGCATCGTGCCCGCCCCCGAGTCCAACCACGCCATCAAGGGTGCCATCGAAGAAGCCCTGCGCTGCAAGCGCGAAGGCAAGGCGGAGACCATTCTGTTTTGCCTGTCGGGCCACGGCCACTTTGACATGGCCTCCTACCAGAAGTACTTTGCCGGTGAGCTGTCCGACGAAAGCTACGACGAGCGGGAGTTGCAGGCATCGCTCGACGGATTGCCAAAAATCGGTTGAAACCTCATAGGGGCCTATGTCCAGACCTGCCATGCGAGTGAGTTTTTGTTACCCGGGGCTGGAGGAAACCAGGCCTTGGCTGCAGGGGCTTGATGAGGCTCTGGGGGAGGTTTGCACCACCCTGTGGCAGCCCGGCGATCCGTTGGCCGATTACGGCGTGGTCTGGTCGCCACCGCAGCAGTTCTTCGATGAACAGAGCGGGTTGAAGGCGGTGTTTTCCATGGGCGCGGGTATTGACGGCTTGATGCATTTGCGTTTGCCCGAGGACCTGCCCATCGTCCGGCTGGAAGATGCGGGTATGGGCGTGCAAATGGCCGAATACGTGTGCCACGCCGTCATCCGCCACTTCCGCGAATTCGATGCCTACGAGGCCGACATGCGCCAGGGCCAATGGTCGTTCCGCAAGCCGCGGGAGCGCGCCGATTTCCCTGTGGGCATCATGGGGCTGGGCGTGCTCGGCGCGCGCGTGGCGCGGTCGTTGGTGCAGTTTGAATTTCCAGTGAATGGCTGGAGCCGCAGCCCCAAGGTGCCAGGAGACTGGGTGACCGAACGTTCTGCTCCGTGTCCCCCGCCCGCCTTGCGGGCTCCTCCTTTACCTACGCAGAACGCTCGGTCACCCAGTCTCCTGGAGGGCGTGAAGTGCTTTTCGGGTGCCGATGGATTCCAGGACTTTCTGGCTGCCAGCCGCGTGCTGGTGTGCCTGCTGCCGCTGACGCCCGATACACGCGACATCATGAGCCGTAACAGCCTGTCACGTCTGCAGGCCGGTGGTTACGTCATCAATGTTGCGCGCGGCGCGCATCTGGTGGACGAGGATTTGCTGGACTTGCTGAGTAGCGGCCACCTGGCCGGTGCCACGCTGGACGTGTTCCGAACCGAGCCACTGCCGCAGGGCCATCCGTTCTGGGCGCACCCCCAGATCACGGTGACGCCGCACACGTCTGCGCGCACCTTACGCAGCGAGAGCATTGCGCAGATCGCCGGCAAGATCGCGGCGTTGCAGCGTGGCGAGCCATTGGCCGGTGTGGTGGAGCGTGAGCGCGGGTATTGATTGGATAGTGGTGCTACTATGGTGACACCCTGACTTCAGAAATTGTTTGCCATGGCCACTACCTCTTTGAAACTATCCGACGAGCTTAGGCAGCGAACCATTGTCCTGGCGCAGAAGCAAGGCGTGTCGCCGCACGCATTTATGGTGGATGCCATCGAACATGCGGCCACGGCTGCGGAGCAACGTGCAGGGTTTGTGGAGGCTGCGAAAGTGGCCCGTGAGCAAATGCTAAAGACCGGCAAGGGATTGGATACCGATGAGGTGCACGCGTATTTGAAAGCGCGCATCATCGACAAAAAAGCGCCAAAGCCGAAGGCCAAGTCTTGGCAAGGCTGAGTTATTCGGACCGGGCACTTGCCGACCTTGAACGCTTGACCGATTTCTTGGTGGAGGTTGATCCCGTGGCTGCGGCCGGCACGGTCGACCTGATTGCGGAGGCGGTTGGTTTGCTGGTCCGCCACCCGCTGATTGGCCGCCCGGTTGAATACGGGCTGCGCGAGCTGGTGATTTCCCGGGGGCGTACGGGGTATGTAGCCCTGTACAGCGTGGAAGATGAACACGATGCTGTGCTGATTCTCGCGATCCGCCACCAACGCGAAGCGGGCTATTGGGGCTACGGCGAAGACACATGATTGAATTGGTATCGATTGAACGGAAGAAACACCCATGACTATCCCCACCCGCGTCAAACTGGTCGAAGTCGGCCCCCGTGACGGCCTGCAAAACGAGAAGCAAGCGGTCCCCGCCGCCATCAAGATTGAACTGGTGCACCGCCTGCAAGCGGCTGGCCTGAAAGAGATCGAAGTCACCAGCTTTGTATCGCCCAAATGGGTGCCGCAGATGGCGGACAACGCCGAAGTCATGGCCGGCATCCAGCGCCAGACCGGCGTGCGCTACTCGGTTCTGACACCCAACCTGCAGGGCTTTGAGGCGGCGGTGAAGACACAACCCGACGAGATCGTGGTGTTCGGCGCGGCCAGCGAGGCCTTCAGCCAGAAGAACATCAACTGCAGCATTGCTGAGAGCATCGAGCGATTCCGCCCCGTGGTGCAGGCGGCGCTGGAAAAAGGGCTCACCGTGCGGGGCGCCATATCCTGTGCAGTGGGCTGCCCCTACGAGGGCGAGATCGCCCCCGAGCGTGTGGCCCTGGTTGCGCGGCTGATGCATGAGATTGGCGTGCAGCACGTGGGTGTGGCCGACACCATTGGCGTGGGCACACCGTTGAAGGTGCAGCGGGCGCTGGAGGCGGCGTTGACGGTCTACACCATCGACCAGATTTCCGGCCATTTCCACGACACCTATGGCATGGCGCTGGCCAACACCCTGGCCAGCCTGCAGATGGGCGTGTGGCAATTCGACACCTCGGTGGCCGGCCTGGGCGGCTGTCCCTATGCCAAGGGCGCGACCGGCAATGTGGCGTCCGAAGACGTGGTCTACCTGCTGCATGGCATGGGCATTGAGACGGGCATTGATCTGGACAAGCTGGTGGACGCTGGTCAATTCATCAGCGACTTTTTGCAGCGCAAGCCCAACTCGCTTGCCGCGACCGCACTGCTGAATAAACGATTGGGTTGAGCGCAACATGGAATTGAACAACCTGCCTGAAGGCGTGCAGCGCGTAGCGGCTGCGCTGAAAGCGAAAAACCATCCGCACAGTCCGGTGATGCTGAATGACGCGGCCCGCACCGCCCAACAGGCCGCCGATGCGCTGGGCATTGCAGTGGGCCAGATTGCCAAGAGCATCATCTTCCGCCGCAAAGAGGACGACGTCGCCGTGCTGGTCATCACCTCCGGCGACCGGCGCGTGGACGAGAAAAAGGTGGAAGCCCTGGTGGGCAAGCTGGGCCGCGCCGACGCCGATTTCGTCAAAGCTAAAACCGGTTTCAGCATTGGCGGCGTGTCGCCGCTGGCGCATGCGCAAGCGCCGGTGACGCTGGTGGATGAAGAACTGTTCCGCTTCGAGGAAATCTGGGCCGCCGCCGGCCACCCGCATGGCGTGTTCAAACTGCGCCCGCACGATCTGGCGTTGCTGGCCGATGCACCCACGGCCAATGTGACCCAGACCCCAAAGTCCTGAAATGTCTAAAAACACTATAAAAATGCTAGCTACCCGACTAGATTCGGCGAGGGCTAGCACCATAAATGTCCCATCACCCTGTATCTCGGTCTGCAGCCTGGA
>CAZDDK010000076.1:5918-13714 GCA_964504185.1 uncultured Rhodoferax sp.
GCAGCCTGGACGAAATCCGCGTCTGGAGCGCCAACACCGACGCACAGAAGAAAGAAGTCTGGGAACGCATTGCCCAGCGCATCGCGCGCCTGACCGCCACACCATGAAGCACATCACCTGCTACCTCGACTTCATCTCGCCCTACGCCTGGCTGGCGTTTGAGGAGCTACCCCAGGCGTTGATGGGGCTGAGCTATTCCGTGACCTACAAGCCGCTGCTGTTTGCGGCCCTGCTCAAGCACCACGGCCAGTTGGGCCCGGCGGAGATTCCCGCCAAGCGCGACTGGACCTATCGCCAGGTGCAGTGGTTGGCCCACAGCAAGGGCCGCACGCTGGACCTGCCGGCCGCCCACCCGTTCAACCCGCTGGGCCTGCTGCGCCTGGCTATTGCCACCGACCCGAATGGCCAGCCCAACCGCTATGTGTGCGAGACCGTGTTCAGGCATGTGTGGGTGGGCGGCCAAGACGCGGCCGACCCGACGCGGCTCGCCGCACTCACGCAGCAGCTGGCCCCGGCGCGCGACCCGGGCGATGCGTCGGTCAATGCCCAACTGCGCGCGCACGCCGAAGAGGCCATTGCCAAGGGTGTCTTTGGTGTGCCGGCCTTGGAGGTCGATGGCAAGGTGTTCTGGGGGCTCGATGGCATTCCCATGCTGCGCACCCACCTGCAGGGCGATTCGTGGTTTGACGGCCCGTGCTGGGATGCTGCCGCAAGCCTGCCGGTGGGTGTCGCACCCGTTTCGCGCGGGAGGCATGGCGTATAGTTTGCACAAAAAACCATTCGGGTCGGAGGCAACGGTTTGACCACTACGCGGCAGGGGCCAGCAAAAAAGCGCATCGTCTGGCAGTCGCTGGCGGTTCAGATCACGCTATCCATCCTCACCATCGTCCTGATCGGAGTTGGGGGTTTTTCCTGGTTTGAAGCCCACCTGTTGCGACGCGACATGCAGCGCGAAATGGGCGCCCAACAGGCGTCCGTGGCCGCCTACATTGGCGGCAATTTAGACCGGGAGGTGGGGCTCAGGCTGGATGCATTGCAGCACCTCTCGGCAAAAATTCCGGTCAAGTCACTCCACAATCCACCTGCCTTGCAGCAACTGCTGGCGCAGCTTCCCGTGTTCCAAAGCCTGTTCAATGGCGGAACCTTCGTCTTGGGCGGTCAGGGTGAAACCCTGGCGGCGTTCTCGGAAGGGCCGGTTGCTGCACCGCTCTCTCCCGCCGACGCGTCGCAATTACAGGCATTTCTCCGGTCGGATCAAACGGAAGGGGTGTTTCTGGCAGACGGCGGCAGCATTCTGATGGCCACACCGGTGTATGCCGCCGGCCCGAGCCCCGTTGGCGCCCTTGTGGGGGTCATTCGGTTGGATGCTCCCAACTTCCTGGATGCCATTGCGCGCAGCCGATACGGTGTGGCGGGCAGTTATGTGCTGTACTCGGCGTCCCAGCGGCGCCTGGTTGCTGCCTCCCCCGTTCCACCGGGAACCACCTTGCCCAGTTTGGAGCACCTCTTGCGCGAGTCCCCGGGAACGTCTATCAAGGATGACCACCTTGGCAGTGAATCGCTGATCACCCACATTCCCCTGGCGCGCGCGCCCTGGCACATTGCGGTGTCACTCCCTACCCAAGAGGCCTTTGCCTCCCTGCGTGAGCTGCAGGGCCGTTTGGTGTGGGCGGTGGTCGCAGTGGTGCTGGTGCTGGGTTTGACGTGCTGGGTCATCGTGCGGTGCCAGCTGGCAGCGTTGGTGCACACCACCGTTGAAATTGACATTCTTTCGCGCAGCCAGAGTTTGTCTGGTCCCTTGCCCCTGACCCGGCAGTACGAGGCAGATCAGCTCATCACCGCCTTCAACCGGTTGCTGGAGTTGCTGCGCAGCCGCAACGAGGCCCTGACTTCCGCCGTGCAATTGAGCCAGAACACGCTGGATTCCATAGGAACACACATTGCTGTGCTCAATGCCGGCGGGCAGGTCATGGCAATCAACGCGCCATGGCGCCAATTTGCAGCGCCCCCATTGCACGGTCTGGCGCCCGCTGGTTGCACCTACCACACCCTGTTTGATGCAAGCTGCTGCCGAGGCGATAACAACCAGTTTGTGGCTGTGTGCCAGGGTATCGCGTCGGTCTTGAATGGTTCTTCAACCGGGTGCGCCGTAGAGAACTCTTGGGACCGGCAAGGGACTTTGCACTGGTTTGATACCCGGATCACCCCGCTGGGGGATGGGCATCAGGGTGCCGTGGTGGCGCGCACCGACATCACCGAGCGCAAGTTTGCGGATGAGCAAATTCGCAAACTCTCCCAGATTGCACAGCAAGCCCCGTTGTCCATTGTCATCACCGATCTGCTGGGTTACATCGAATACACCAATCCGCACTTCTCCGAGAAAACCCTCTTCAGCGCACAAGAAGTGCTGGGCAAGAACCCCCGCATTTTGCAGTCCGGCACCACACCGGCCAGCGTCTACGAAGACCTTTGGCAAACTCTGGTTGCCCGGCGGGTCTGGCGTGGTGTACTGCACAACCGCAAGAAGACCGGAGAAATACTGATAGAGCGAACGCTGATTGCACCGGTGCTCAATGAGGCGGGTCAAGTGACACACTACGTGGCGCTCAAAGAGGACGTGACCCAGGAGATGCATGCGGAGAGCCACCGCCGGGCACTGTCCTCGCGCGTGGAGGAATTGTCCCGCCGCCTGGTGCGCACGCAAGAGGAAACGCGGCTGCGTTTTTCGCAGGAACTGCACGACCGCACCAGCCCCAACCTGGCAGCGCTGCGCATTAACCTGGACATCATCGCCACCCAGCTCCGGGAGCCGGACCTGATGGACCGCATTGAAGACACGCGGGCACTGATTGAGGATACCAACGCCAGCATTCGCGAAATCTGTGCCGGCTTGCACCCGGCAGCCATTGAGCGGGGTGGACTTCTGGGGGTGGTCAGAAGCTATGCCACCCAGTTCTCCAAGCGCACCGGCATCCAAGCCCGTGTACATTGCCCCCACGAAAGCGCATCACTCACGCCCGACCTGGAGCTCGCATTGTTCCGGATCGTGCAGGAGGCGCTGACCAATTGCGCCAAGCACGCCCACGCCACATCGGTGGATGTGCGCATGCAGTTCGATGGCCGGCCGATCTTTCTGAGCGTGTCCGACGATGGCCAGGGATTTGATCTGCGCGACGCCAAGCCCATGCGCGGACTGGGGCTGGTCTCCATGCGCGAGACCGTGGAGTTTGCTGGCGGTGTCTTGCGGGTCGAATCCAAACCCGGTGGGGGAACGCAAATTTATGTCGAAATATAGAGACAGTGGAGTTTTCATACCGTGACGACCCGCATATTTTTGGCCGACGACCACCTCATGTTTCGCGATGCCCTGTGCAACCTGCTCCATACCCATGCGGGCATGGAGGTCGTGGGGCAGACGGGCGATGGGCTGCAGGTGGCTGCTTTGTGCACGGAGCTCACGCCCGATATTGTTTGCATGGACATCCACATGCCCGGCATGGACGGCATCAAGATCACCCGGCTGCTGCGCCAGACCTGCCCGCACATCAAGGTCATTGCACTTTCGGCTTATACCGATCAGCACTACGTTCTGGACATGCTGGCCGCCGGGGCCAAGGGCTATGTCACCAAAGCTGAAGCCAGCGACGAATTGCTGCACGCCATTCGGGTGGTGGAAGACGGAGGCGTTTATCTGTGCCCGGACGTGGCGGGCGCATTTTCGGGGACGCCCCCTGCGCTCCTGGCTGCTGACAAGCCGGTAGTGACTCTGAGCGCCCGCGAGCTCCAGGTGGCGCAAGGCGTTGCGCTGGGCCACACGTCCGCTCAAATCGCCACGGCCCTTTTCATTGCACCATCCACGGTTGAAGTGCACCGGCGCAACATCATGCGCAAACTCAATTTGCGCAACGTGGCTGACCTCACGCGCTATGTCATGGCGCAGGCGCAAGCCACGCAATAGGGTTAACACTTACTTGCTTTTCGGTATCCATAAATACCGATTGCTGGGTATTCAATAACCCACTTCCCACGCCTACAGTGAGTCCCATGTTTGGGGGGATTCACATGATTGCGCAAAGCAACGACGAGGTTGATGAGGTGGGTGCTGTGATGCGCTCTGGCGCCATACTCAATACCGGTGTTCGGTCCATCGATGTTCAACACCAGGAACTGGTGGCACTCATCGCGCAGTTTGAGGCTGCACATGGCGCGGGCGATAGTGCGAAAGCGCTCGACGACGTGCTTCCGCAACTCGAAATCTACGTGTTGTTCCACTTCGGTGAAGAAGAAAGATTGATGGGAGCCCTGGTGGGTGAGGCGGAGTCGGTTCGGGCGCATCTGGCCCAGCACCAGGAATTTGCCAACCAGATTACGCAGCTCTCGGCCGAGCGCAGCCACCAGGGCGACGCCTCAGTAGCCGCCGCTCTGGCGGGTTATCTGCGCAAGTGGTTGCTCCACCACATCGCCACCACCGATGTTGCGTTAAGCCGCAAGTTGCTGGCCAAGAACCCGCTGCTGGCTAACCACTGAAGTCAAAACACCATGTCGCCACAAAACCAGGTTCGCGACACAGAAGAGCAGGGGCTGTGGCGCGTGGCGTTGCAGCAGGCCTTTGACCCCATCGTGCAGATGGACATACGGGGCCACATTGTGGAGTGGAACCCGCAGGCCGAGCGGTGCTTTGGCTGGTTTCGCCACGAGGTGTTGGGGCAGGCACTGCATGAGGTCATTTTTCCTGTCACGCAGCACCAAAACCATTTGCACTGGCTGGCGCGTTGTCTCGGTGGTGATGTGGGGCTCACTTTGCCCCACCGGGTGGACATGGTGGGCCTGCACCGCACGGGCACGCCTTTGCCGCTGGAGCTGTCCATTTGCCGGGTGGATTCACCGCGCGGAGCCGAGTTCATTGCAACCCTGCGCGACCTGACCGAGCGCAAGCGCGCCGAAGAGTCGCTGCGCATTGCAGCGGCAGCGTTTCAAAGTTTTGAGGGAATGGTCATCATCAATGCCCAAAAGGTGATCCTCAAGGTCAATCAGGCGTTTACCCAGATCACTGGCTACAGCGCAAGCGAGGCGGTTGGCAAGACCTCATCCATTTTTCGCATTGAGCACCACGACGAAACCGTCTTTCATGAGTTGCGCCGCCTTCTGGATGTCGACCGGTTTTGGCAGGGTGAGGTGTGGGACCAACGCAAAAGCGGTGACCGCTATCCCGCCTGGCTGCGCGTGAATGCCGTGATCGACGCCAATGACCAGGTCAGCCATTACGTGATTGCCTTCATTGACAACACGCAGCACCACCGCTCGGAAGAGCGCATCCATTACCTGGCGTTTTATGACCCGCTGACCGGCTTGCCCAACCGCCGCCTGCTGATGGACCGCCTGCGCAAATCGCTGTCTGGCAGCGTGCGCAAGCGCGAGCATGGCGCCGTGCTGCTGATTGATCTCGACAATTTCAAAGACATCAACGACACCCTGGGACACGAGACAGGCGATGCCTTGCTGACCCAGGCCGCGAACCGGCTCAAGGGCTGCCTGCACTCCGACGACACCATGGCCCGTGTGGGCGGTGACGAATTTGTGGTGGTGCTGGAGGGGCTGGCTGCAGATCCCACAACAGCAGCCAGCAAGGCCGAGCTGGTTGCCGACCGCTTGCGGAACGCTCTGACGCAACCCTTTGATCTCGCCAACCAGAGCCTTCAAACCGCCTGCAGCATTGGAATTGCCCTTTACTCGGGCGATTCTGTCGCCGAAGACGAGCTCATCAAGCATGCAGAGTCGGCGATGTACCGGGCCAAGCATGCGGGGCGCAATTGCGTGCGCTTTTTCAACACCGAGCAACAGTCGTCACTGGAGCGCCGCTTCGCCCTCAACACCTGGATGCGAAAGGGGCTGCCCGAGCAGTTTGCCCTGCACTACCAGTTGCAGGTGGATGAGGGGGGCGGTGCCGTGGGGGTGGAGGCGCTGATTCGTTGGAAGCATCCGCTGCAGGGCAATATTTCTCCGGCCATGTTCATTCCGCTGGCCGAAGAAACCGGCTTTGTTGTGCAGTTGGGCACCTGGGTATTGCAAACCGCGTGCGAGCAATTGGCCCGCTGGGCCCACAACCCGCTGACGCAGAAGTTGACCATTGCGGTGAATGTGAGCGCGCGCCAATTCCACAGCGCGGGCTTTGTCAAGACCGTGACCGACGCGCTGGAACAAACCGGCGCAGATGCCACCCTGCTCAAGCTGGAGCTGACGGAAGGCCTCATGCTCAATGACATTGTGGATGTGATCGAGAAGATGCAATCCCTCAAGCAAACCGGCGTGCGCTTTTCCATTGATGACTTTGGCACCGGTTACTCGTCGCTGTCGTACCTCAAGCGCCTGCCACTGGACCAACTCAAGATCGACCAGTCCTTCGTGCGCGACTTGCTCACCGATCCGAACGACATGGCCATTGCCCGCACCATCATTGGCCTGGGGCACAGCCTGGGGCTGACGGTGATTGCAGAGGGTGTGGAAACCAGCGACCAGCGCGATATTCTGCTTCACCTGGGGTGCGATGCCTTTCAGGGCTTCTACTTCGGACGCCCGGTAGAAGTCGCGCTGTTAGAGCAATCCCTGGCGCCAACCCCCGTGGCCCCTGCACCGTCCAGCCAACCCCTTCTTGCCGAGAAAACATGAAGAACACCGCCAACGCCCTTGCCGCGCACCCCAATCGCCTGTATCCCACGCTGCTGGGTAGTGGTGGCGCACTGCTGTTGCTCTTGGTGGGCGACTGGAGCCCGGCAGCCTTCGTTGCAGCGGCCTGCATGGTGGCTCTGGCTGTTGTTGCTGCAGTCAAACTGACTGCGCAGCAAGCCCAACTGGTACACAGCATTGAGGCGTATCTGGACGGCCAAACCCGTTTCAGTGAAAACATGGTTCCGGTTTGGCGCGGGCACATCGAGTCCTCACGCGAGCAGATGGAAACTGCCATCAACGCACTGTCCGATCGGTTTGGCGGCATTGTGGACAAGCTGGGCGAGGCGGTGCACACCGCAGACCAGGAAACCCACATGATTGACGACGGCGACACCGGTCTGGTTGCGGTTTTCAGCCATGCAGAAACGCAACTCAGTGGTGTGATTGCAGCGCAAAAGTCGGACATGCAGGCCACCCGGACCATGCTGGAGCAGGTAAGCAGCCTCACCTCCCTGATTGCCGAGCTCGACGGCATGGCCAACGACGTAGCCCAAATTGCACACCAGTCCAATCTGTTGTCGCTCAACGCCGCCATCGAGGCCGCCCGGGTTGGCGATGTCGGGCGTGGCTTTGCCGTGGTAGCCAAGGAATTTCGCACCCTGTCTGCCCAGTCCGCCAAAACCGGTGTGCACATTGGCGAGAAGGTGGGCTATGTGAGCCGCGCCATTGAGCAGGCCTGCAAAACCGTGGAAGAGTCCGTGGCCCATGGCGATAGCCGCACGGTCATGATCGAGTCCACCATTGGCAAGGTCCTGGGCGAGTTCAAAGACATCACCGGGGCGTTGCAACGCTCCAGTGCGCTGCTCAAGGATGAGAGTGTGGGCATCCAGGCCGAGATCAACCAGTCACTGATGCAGCTGCAGTTTCAGGACCGCGTGAGCCAGATCATGAACCATGTCAATAAAAGCCTGGGCGACCTGCCCGTGTTGTTGCACGAGCAGGCGCAGGCCTACCAGGCACGCCGCACGCTGCAGGCTCTGGATGCAGACCGCTTGCTTGAGGATCTGAAGAAAACCTATGTGATGGCTGACCAGCACGTTGTTCACACGGGTGGCAAGGTTGAAAAGAGT
>CAZDDK010000077.1:0-13710 GCA_964504185.1 uncultured Rhodoferax sp.
CAGCGACACGATCAGGAAGCGCAGATTCGGGTCATCGCGCAGTTTGTGCCACGCACCCGACATTGTCATGATACCGTTGATCATACCGCCCCAGCTTGGCGCCAGGAGAATCAGCGAGAAAACCATGCCGACCGACTGGGTCCAGTCTGGCAAGGCGGTGTAATGCAGATGGTGCGGGCCTGCCCACATGTAGGTAAAAATCAGCGCCCAGAAGTGGACGATGGACAGGCGGTAGCTGTAAACGGGGCGACCGGCCTGTTTGGGAATGAAGTAGTACATCATGCCCAGGAAACCTGCGGTCAGGAAAAAGCCCACGGCATTGTGCCCATACCACCACTGCACCATGGCGTCTTGCACACCCGCGTAGGCCGAGTACGATTTCATGAGCCCGGCCGGAATCGCAGCACTGTTGACCAGGTGCAGAATCGCCACCGCCAGAATGAAGGCCCCGAAAAACCAGTTTGCCACGTAAATGTGCTTGACCTTGCGGGTCCCCACAGTTCCGAAAAACACCACCGCGTAGGCAACCCACACCAGGGTAATCAGAATGTCAATGGGCCACTCTAGCTCGGCATATTCCTTGCCTTGCGTGTAGCCCAGCGGCAGCGACAGGGCAGCCGCAACAATGACCAATTGCCACCCCCAGAAGGTAAATGACGCAAGCTTGTCGCTGAAGATGCGGACCTGGCAGGTGCGCTGCACGACGTAATACGAGGTGGCAAACAAGCCACAGCCACCGAACGCGAAAATCACCGCGTTGGTGTGCAGCGGACGCAGGCGTCCATAACTCAGCCACGGAATGCCAAAGTTGAGCTCGGGCCAGGCCAGCTGGGACGCAACGATCACGCCCACCAGCATGCCCACCACCCCCCAAACCACTGTCATGACGGCAAACTGGCGCACAACGGTGTCGTTGTACACAGTGGCCTGTTGATTTGCAAATGCCATTTTTACCTCTTCTCTTATTTAACTCAGCGTGGAGTGTCCACGGGCAGCCCGCCAATTTGGTTGATCGACGTCAAAAATCACCAAAACTTCTTAATCTTTATTAAGAATCTTTCAGTATTCTTTGACCCTCAGCCTCAATGTCTTCGAACTGCCCCCGGTGAATGGCCCACCACAATCCCGCCAGGATGAAAAACACCAACACCACGGACAACGGGATCAGCATGTACAAAATATCCATCACGCAACCTCTTCTTGGGGCATGGCCCGGGTCAAACGAAGCGCATTGAGCACGACCAGCAACGAACTGCCCGCCATCCCCAACCCCGCCAGCCAGGCCGGCAGCCATCCAGCGACAGCCAACGGGACGCAGGCCGCGTTGTAAACCAAGGCCCACCACAGGTTCTGTCGAACGATGGCGACGGTGCGGCGAGCCAAACCCAGGGAATTTGCCACAACCCGCAAATCTTCGCCCAGGATCACAAAATCAGCCCTCGACTGCGCTAGGGCAACGGCGCGCCCAAAGGTGAAGGACACATGGGCACCGGCCAGCACAGGCCCATCGTTAAGGCCATCGCCCACCATGGCCACGGTGCGCCCCTGCGCCTGCAAGGCGCGCAAACTGGCCAACTTGTCATCGGGCGAGCACCCCCCCTGCGGCCGGGCGATACCGACCTGGGCCGCTACTCTGGCGACAGAGTCCACGTTGTCCCCCGAGAGCATGTGCACGGCAACACCCTGTGCCGCCAGCGCAGCCACCGTCGCGGCGGCACCGGGGCGCAGGTCTTCCTGCAGTTCGAAAGTGGCCAGCCAGCCCTGGGAGTCGGCGAGGTACGCACACAAGCCACCGACGCCGCGATCCCGAATGGCGCAAAAACTACCCGAGCCCAGCCGCAGCGCCACCACAGCCCCCGCGCCTGCAGTGGCACGGTGGTCCTTTGCATCGCCCGCCAGCCCCTTCCCGGCGGTTTCGGTCACGGCATCACAAGACCACGGATTGATCGGTGTACCGTTGCGGTTCCACGCCGCCGCCAGTGCCCGTGACACCGGATGGTTGGAATGGGTCGCCAGCGCTGCCGCCATGGCCAGGGCGTCGTCCGCCAAAATGCCTGGACGCACACCCACCGTGCCCACAACCATGGCATCCCGCGTCAGGGTGCCCGTCTTGTCGAACACCAGGGTATCCACGCTGGCCAGGCTCTCCAGCGCTTGCAGCCGGCGCACCAATACGCCACGGCGGGCCAGGGCACCGGCTGCCGCCAGCATGGCTGCAGGCGTGGCCAGCGACAAGGCGCACGGGCAGGTCACCACCAACACGGCCACAGCCACCATGAGGGCATGGCCCGGATCGCGCCCCCACCACCACGCGGCGGAGGCCGCCGCCGCCAGCAACACCCCAATTAGAAAAGGCCTGGCCAGCCGGTCGGCCAGCATCGCTGCGTGCGGCTTTGTGGCCGCCGCACTTTCCATCAGCGCCACGATTTGGGCAAACCGGGTCAAATCACCCACTCGCTCCACCCGCACCTGGACGGTACTGCTCAGGTTGTGGCTGCCCGACAGCACGGGATCGCCCTCTGCGCGGGCCAGGGGCCGGGACTCGCCGGTGAGCAAGGATTCGTCAACCTGGGTTTGTCCGCTGAGCACCACCCCGTCGGCGGCGAAGATTTCACCGGCGTGGATGCGCACCACATCCCCAGCGGCAATGCGGCGCACGACGACCCGCTCAAATTGGCCATCGGCCATGCGGCGCTCCACGCTATCGGGCAGGCGGTTCATCAGTGCTTCCAGCGATCCTGCGGTGCGGTCGCGCAGGCGCAACTCCAGCCAGCGCCCGGTCAGCAGGAAGAAGACGAACATGGTCAACGAATCGAAGTAGACCTCCTTGCCAAAAAGGCCGGCAGGCTCAAAGGTGCCCGCCGTGCTCATGGCAAAGGTGATCGCCATGCCCAGCGCGACGGGCAAATCCATGCTGACACGCATCTGGGTCACGTCACGCCAGGCATTGCGAAAGAAGGGGCCGCACGAGAACAGCATGACCGGCAGCGTCAGCACCCAGGACGCCCAGCGCAGCAGCCGCTCCATCTCGGCACTAAGGTCTCCTGGGAGGGCCACGTACGC
The DNA here is from genome assembly GCA_964504185.1 of uncultured Rhodoferax sp. GTDB lineage: Bacteria > Pseudomonadota > Gammaproteobacteria > Burkholderiales > Burkholderiaceae_C > Allorhodoferax. The sequence goes on from CAZDDK010000077.1 coordinate 3,064, forward strand.
CGGGTAGGCATACATCATGACCTGCATCATGCACAGTCCGGCCACCAGCCAGCGCCACAGGGCCTGGCGGGTTTCGCGCTTGCGGCGTTCGCTGGCGAACACATCGTTGGCCGGCACCGCCCGATAGCCGCTGTCCAGCACGGCCTGCATCCAAGCCGAGGGATGCACCTGCTGGTCGGACCAGACGACCTTGGCCCGGTGGCTGGCTGCCCCCACCTGGGCACTGATCACGCCGGGCACCCGCAACAGTGCATCCTCGACCGTGAGCGAACAGGCGGCGCAGTGCATGCCCTCGATCACGACACTGGACTCCCAGCAATGCGAACCCTGCGGTGCCGCACGGCTGAAGGCGCTCCATTCCTGCGGGTCGTCCAGCACCCGAAAATCATCCGCGTTTGCGGGAACGGTGGACGGTGTCACTGGAGGAATTGGGGGCATGGCGGAACAGGGTGCACGGAAAAAAGGCGTCTGATTGTTGAATGCATATCAAGAACGCCAGGTCGGTATCGGGTAACCTCCACGGCTACGTATCCACTGGAGCATAACCATGTACCAACGCATTCTGGTCGCCACCGATGGCTCAACCCTTTCAAAGAAGGCCGTGAAAAGCGCCATTGACCTGGCCGCCCTGTGCGGCGCGGAGCTGGTGGCGCTCAAGGTGGTCCCCCGCTATCCGCAAAGTTACTTTGAGGGCGGTATTGCCCTGCAGCCTGACGAAGTGCGCCGGGTGGAGAGCCAATGGGCCGAGGAAGGCCAGGCGGTGGTGGATGCGGTCAAGAAGACGGCAACTGCCAAGGGTGTGGCCACCAAGGCCATCACCGTCAAGTCCGACGTGGTCTCCGATGCCCTGTTGGCTGCTGCCAAAAAGCACCAGTGCGACCTGATTGTGATGGCCTCGCATGGGCGCAAGGGCATCAAGCGCCTGCTGCTGGGCAGTGAAACCCAGCATGTGCTGACACACGGCAGCATTCCGGTTCTGATTCTGAAGTAAACGCAAAAAGTGCCACTAGCCCGCGTACGCATTGATGTTTTAGCTATATTTTTAATAGCATTCATCCATCTGCGCGGTCACTCGTCTTCCTGGTAGCGCGCGCGAATGGCCATGGCGTCGTCCCACGCACCCAGGAACGCCTGGACGCAATCGGGGTCGAAGTGGCTGCCTGCGCCGCGCCGCAAAAAGTCGGCCGCTGCCTCCAGTGTCCAGGCCTTCTTGTAGGGCCGCTCGGAGGTCAGGGCGTCAAACACATCGGCCACGGCGACGATGCGGCTGAAGAGGGGGATATCGGCCCCCTTTGCCCCGCTGGGGTAACCAGACCCGTCAAACTTCTCGTGGTGGCCCAGGGCGATTTCCGCACCGGCCTGGAGCACACGGGAGGAGCTACCCTGCAGAAGCTCATAGCCGTAGACGGCGTGCTGTTTCATCAACGCAAATTCCTCCGCGTCCAGCCGCCCGGGTTTGAGCAGGATGTTGTCGGAGATGCCCACCTTGCCAATGTCGTGCATGGGTGCGGCTTCCAGTAGCAGTTCCTGGTCATGGACGGGCAGTCCCAGGTGGCGCGCAATCAGTTGCGAGTAATGGGCCATGCGCAGGATGTGCGCACCGGTTTCCGGATCGCGGTACTCGGCGGCCTTGCACAGGCGAAAGACCGTTTCACGCTCGCGCGCCACGATCTCGGCCGTCGCCTTGCGCACCTCGTCGGCCAGCCATTGGGCACGATCGGCCAATTGCTTGCGCGCGTCGCCGACGAGCAACATGTTGCGGCTGCGCGCCAGGAATTCGACTTTATCGACCGGCTTGGTCAGGAAATCGTTGGCACCCAGGTCCAGGGCGCGGTAGCGCAGCTGCTTCTGGTCGTTGGCCGTGATCATGACCACGGGCACCACATCACACCCCGGCAAAGCACGCAACTGACGAATAAACTCCAGGCCATCGATGTCGGGCATCATGTAGTCCACGATGACCAGGTCGGGCACATGCTGCGCCGCCCAGGCCAGCCCCGGCCGGGCACCGGCAAACGTGTGCGGCTCGCAGTCGTCCAGTTTTTTCACCAGCGCAGCGAAGAGAATCAGGTTGACCTCGGTGTCATCGATGATCAGTACATGGTGCGTCACAGTGGTCCCACCTCTCTTGGTTTTCGTGCATCTTACTCAGAGCGCCGCGTCCAGGGGAATCACGGGCAAAAGCTGTTCCATCTCGCAAATCAAGCCGTCCAGCAGTGCGGGGATGGCAGAGGCCTCACCGGCCAGGGAGTGGCGCTCGATCTGCAACGCCAGATCACTGGCAGGACGGGCCCCAAACATGGACAGCGTGCCCTTGAGGGCATGGGCCACGTGCATGACGGATGTGAGGTCACCGCTGGCAAAACCCCTGCGCATCTTGTCCAGGTCGGCGGGCCACTGGTCCACAAAGGCCTGGGCAATGATGCCAATCACCTCCTGGTCCGCCTGTGCCAGTGCCTGCGCATAGTCAAATCGCGCTACCGCGGCCGGAGGGGTCAGCATCGACAAGGTGGCCGGGCGGGTCAGGGAGAAGTGCACCATGGGAGATGAAAAGTGCTGCAGCTTGCGCTGCAGTTCCTGCGTCTTGATGGGCTTGGACACGTAGTCGTCCATCCCCGCTGCCAGGCACTTTTCACGGTCTGCCTCCATGGCGTTGGCCGTCATGGCGATGATGGGCGTGCGACGCCCCGTTTCGCGCGCGCGGATGCGCCGCGTGGCCTCCAGGCCGTCCATGACCGGCATCTGCATGTCCATCAGGATGATGTCAAATTGCTGGCGCTCCCACAAATCGAGGGCCACCTGGCCGTTCTCTGCCACCTCCACGTGGTGCCCCCAGCGCTCCAACAACGTGGTCGCCAGCTTCTGATTGATGGCGTGGTCTTCCACCAACAGCACATTCATCAGCACATGGTCTTCGCGCAGGCTGTGGCTGGTGATCAGGGCCTGCGGCTGCGTGGCCTGCATGTTGAGCGCCCGAGCCACTGCCTGCACCAGCTCATCGCGGGCAATGGGCTTGCTCAGGTAGCCCACGATGCCCACCTCTGCGGCACGTTGGGCGTCGCCCTTCATGCCCGCCGACGACAGCATCAGCACCGGCAAATCCGCGCACCCGGGCAACTGCAACATGGCGCGCGCTGCGGCAAATCCGTCCATATCCGGCATTTGCGCATCGATCAGCACCAGGTCACACGGTGGGTGCCGCGCGTGCAAGGAGCGCCCCATCCAGTCCAGTGCCTGCGGACCCGACGCAAACCCCTCTACCCGCGCGCCCTCCAGTTCCAGCATGCGGCCCAGCACCCGGCGGTTCACGGCGTTGTCGTCCACCAGCACCAGATGGCATCCGGCCACCGGGGCCAGGGGCGGCGGCCTGCTTGGGGCCGACACATCCTCGTCCAGGCGCAAGGTAAAGTGGAAGGCGCTGCCCTTGCCGACCGTGCTATCGACCCAGATGCGCCCGCCCATGGCCCCCACCAAGCGCGCACAAATGGTCAGACCCAGCCCAGTTCCGCCATATTTGCGGGTGGTGGAGCTGTCTTCCTGGGAGAACGCATCAAAGATGCTGCCCAACTTGCTGGCCGGAATGCCAATGCCGGTGTCCACGACCGAAAACTGCAGCAAGCTGCCAGCCCCGTCGTGCCCCGTGCGCGCAATGCGCAGCACAATTTCTCCCGCCGCCGTGAACTTGATGGCATTGCCCAGCATATTGACCAGAATCTGCCGAAGCCGCCCGGGGTCCCCCAGCACCGCAACGGGTACGTCATGCGCCAAGTCCAGCACCAGCTCCAGCCCCTTCTCAGTGGCGCGCAGCGCCACCGACTTCAGGGTCTCGGCAACCGAATGGGCGAGATGGAAGGGGATGCGCTCAATCAACAGCTTGCCCGCTTCAATCTTGGAAAAGTCCAGAATATCGTTGATGACCCGCAGCAGCGCATCGGCGGACGATTTGACGACACCCAGGTACTCGCGTTGCTCGGCGTCCAGCGCGGTGTCCAGCAACAGGTCCGTCATGCCAATCACACCGTTCATGGGGGTGCGGATTTCGTGGCTCATGTTGGCCAAAAAGTCCGACTTGGCCCGGCTGGCGGCCTCCGCATCGTCCTTGGCCCGTTGCAGCTCGGTCGCTGCCTGCTTGGCCGCGGTGATGTCGGTGAAGTAACCGTTCCACACCCAGCCGCCATGCGACAGCTGGCGCGGATGCGCCTCGCCATGCACCCAGGCAATGACGCCGGTGTGCAGGTGCACCATGCGCAGGTCCACCGATTGCGCCTGCGCTCGGGCGTCGGCATTCCCCAGGCTGGCAAAAAACAGCGCCTGGTCGTCCGGGTGCACGCGGTCCGCCAGCAGCTGGGTGCTCTCCAGAATGGCATCGGCGCGCACGCCGCAGATGGCTTCGATGGTGTCACTCATGAAGGTGATGCGGAATGTGCCGTTGGACTCCAGGTAATACTGGAACACCGCCACCGGAATGTTTTCGGTCACCTCGCGCAACCGTGCGTCGGCCTCCTTGAGTGCCGTCACGTCCTGCCAGATGCCGGTGAACACCGTCGCCCCATCGGGAGCCAGGTCGGCCTCGGGATCAATTTCCGCACGGATCCAGCGCAAACTGCCACCCGGCAGGTGAATGCGGTATTCGCCGCGCCAGCTCACCCGCCTGCGGGCGGCATCCAGCACACCGTCCACCACCCGGGGGCGGTCCTCGGACAGGATTTGCCGGGTCGTCAACGTAGGGTCTGCCTTCATGTCGTGCGGGGTCAAGCCCAGCACCTCGCGCACCCGCTCGCTCACGAAGGTGAAGTGGTAGTGGTCGAACGCCACGTGCCACTGAAAGACCACGCCCGGCACCGTGTTGGTGATGTGGCGCAACCGCGCCTCGGCGGCCTTGACCGAGGTTTCCATGCGCTTGCGCTGGGTGATGTCGGTGCGGATCGCGATGAACATGGTTGGGTTGCCCGCTTCGTCGGCCAAAGGCACGATGGTGGCGTCCACCCAGTACAAGTCACCGCCTTTTTTGCGGTTGCAGATTTCCCCGTGCCAGACCATGCCGGCCGTGATCATTTCCCACATTTCGGTATAGAACTGCGGGCTCTGCCGGTCCGACTTCAGGATACGGTGGTTCTGGTTGAGCAGCTCCTCGCGGGCGTAGCCGCTGATCTGGCAAAACTTGTCGTTGGCATAGATGATGTCACCGGCCAGATTGGTGGTACTGACAATGGCGTGCTGGTCCAGTGCAAACTTCTGGTAGGCCAGATCGGTCAGAGCGGCGTGCAGATCGCGCTGGCTTTCCTCGTGCTGCTGCACCAATTCGCGCATCAGGTCCGACAGGGTTTCCAGGTTGTCGTCCCCGTCCAGGGTGCGGTCGGTCTCAATCGACGCCATCAAGTCCCGGGCGGACGCCCGCAGGGAGTCGATGGCGCGGGTGCGGCTGGCCAGATCGGCGCGCAGCTGGGCATTTTTGGCAGTGAGTTCGACCGAGCTCAGCTCCAGGCTGCGTGTTTTGAGCTCAAGATCCCGGTCACTTTGCTGGTAGGCCTCGTCCACCCGCTGCAGAAACAGCGGCAGCCCCTCAATCAAGCGCTTGGCCGGCTCCGACACCGCCGCACCGGCGGCCCACCCGCGAAGCTCATCCAGCAGGGCGGGCAATTCGGGCGGCTGGGTCTCCAGCAGCCGTTGAACCTGGCGCGCAAGGAGTTTGTGCATTCAACAGCGCCGCCGTGCCAACCTCATGCCGATTCGGCCATGTAGGTTACGGTCATGGTCTGGTTGTGCAGCTTGCACTCCACCGCCGGGGTGAAGGGGCTGATTTCGCCGTAGGAGTAAAACCCGGCCAGGGTAGCACCCTGGCCAAATACCTGCCCGACGGCCTCCACCTCTTCATCGACCCGCCCACCCATGACCAGCTTGCGCCCCACACAGCTCACCAACAGCACCAGGCCATCGCGGGACTGGGACTGCATGGACTTGGCGGCATTTGCAGCGGCTTCGGCACCGTCAACCAGCGCATCGGTGCTGGCGTGCATCAGGCGCAAATACCCATCGGGATCAATGTCGCCCGCCAGAGTCAGGCTGCCGGCCGCCTCGTCCACACCGAGAATGGTGCGAATCAGTCCCACCTCGGTGTGGTCGCTTCCCAGCATGGCAAATGGGAACAGCAAACCCGAGGCCGGAAGTCCATTGGCGTGCTCGCCCAGATAGCGCTTGTAGACTTGCAGGGCCGGTTCACCATCGAGTTCAAACAGCACGTTGTGATGGCACCGGGTCACCTTGCGCGCAGGACCAAACGGCGACCACCCTCCGAATGAGCCATGGGCGAACTCCAGGGCTTCTCCGTACAGACCCACGCAGGTCAGGCGGTCACTGCTCACGCCTTTTTCATCCAGCACCCAGGTTTGCGTGAAGGCTCCACCATCACCGGCCAGTCCTCCGGTAATGGGCACCTTGGGGCCGAGCATTTCCGTCATGCCGGAGAGAACCGCGCTGCCGTTGATGTGAACACCCTGCCCAAAGATCAGCACCGCGCCCAGCCCCACGACCGGCAGCCCCGATGCCAACCGCTTGCCTGCCGCAAACGAGTCTTCCATGGAGGCCAGCGGGGTGCTGACCTGGGAAAGGCAAACCCTTTCAAAGCGCACGGCGGTGACGACGAGCGTGCCGTCCTCCACGCCTTTGAGCGAAATCTCACCGGCGGTGGAGCAGCCCGCTCGGCACGCACCGGGAAATGCGGCGGCCAATGTATCCGCTGCCGCTTGCAGTGCTGGCACCGGTCCAAAGACCAGCACCAGATTGGGCTCGATCGCTGCCAGGGGCACCAAATCCTGCGCCGAGATCGGTAACTGACCAAAGGTGGTCTGCAAGACTTTCATGGTGAATGCTCCGGTTCAGGGTTTCTGATACTGCGCACGCAAGAGGTTCTTTTGCACCTTGCCCATGGTGTTGCGGGGCAACTCAGCCACCACGAAACACTGCTTGGGTATCTTGTAGTTTGCCAGCATTCTCTTGAGCGCAGACAAAACTTCTGCGGGTTCCACCACCGCTTGGGGCTTGGCAATGACCACGGCCACACCCACCTCCCCAAAGTCCGCGTCTGCAATCCCCACCACCGCACTCTCGGCCACTCCCGGCAGGGTGTTGATAACGCCTTCGACCTCAGCGGGGTAGACGTTGTAGCCACCACTGATGATCAGGTCCTTGCTGCGCCCGACAATGGTCACATAGCCATCGCGGTCCATCCGACCCACATCGCCCGTCTTGAAATACCCGTCGGCCGTAAATTCTTCCTGGTTCTTTTCGGGCATCCGCCAGTAGCCACCAAACACATTGGGACCTTTGACCTGGATGCCGCCCACCGCCCCGTCGGCCACCGAGTTGCCGGCATCGTCCTGCACGCGCAGGCTGACACCCGGCAGGGCAAAGCCCACTGTGCCGCCCCGGCGCTCGGCCAGGCCGCCATGGCGCGCATCGGGGCTGCAGGGGTTGGATGTCAGCATGATGGTCTCGCTCATGCCGTAGCGTTCCAAAATGGTGTGGCCGGTGCGCCCAGTCCACTCGTTGAAGGTTTCAATCAGCAAAGGGGCTGAACCGGAAATGAAGAGCCGCATGCCGCGCGCCACATCGCGGTTCAGGCGCGGCTCAGCCAGCAGGCGCACGTACAGCGTGGGCACACCCATGAATACGCTGGCCTGGGGCAACTTGTCCAGCACGCGCTGGGGATCGAATTTGGAAAACCACAGCATTTTGCTGCCGTTGAGCAACGCACCGTGCACCGCCACAAACAGGCCGTGCACATGAAAGATGGGCAGCACGTGCATGAGCACATCGCCGGGCTGCCAATTCCAGTAGCCCTTCAACACCTGGGCATTGGAGAGCAGATTGCCGTGCGACAACATGGCACCTTTGCTGCGTCCGGTCGTGCCGCTGGTGTACACGATGGCAGCGAGGTCATCCGGGCCGCGCCGCACAGGCGCATGCCGGTCACTGCACCGCCCCGCGCGCTCCAGCAGCGAGCCGGTGCGATCGTCATCCAGCGTGAACACGGATTGGGTGCCGCACTGGAAGGCGATCTTGCTCACCCAGCCAAAATGTCGGGCACTGCACACCACCACGGCTGGCTGCGCGTTGGCAATGAAATACTCGATTTCGGTACGTTGGTAGGCCATATTGAGCGGCAGGTACACACAGCCCGCACGCAGCGTGGCCAGGTACAGCACCAGCGCCTCCACCGACTTGTCCACCTGCGCGGCAACACGGGTACCCGGCGGCAACTGCAGCGACTCCAGCAGATTGGCCACCATGGCCGTGGCACGGTCCAGGTCGCGCCACGAATAATGCAGGCCATTGTCGGTTTCGATGGCCGTGTGATCCAGGTCTTGGGGAAAGGCGGCACGCAGGGCCACAAACAGGTTGTCGTTGGTCATGGAGGTGTCCTCACGCAGGAAACCGGGGGCACCCATCAGGCACTGAAACGCGGGGCACGCTTCTCGGCAAAGGCTGCAATGCCCTCTCGGTGCTCATCGGAATTTGCGTAGCGATAGGCATTTGCTACTAAATTAGTAGCATCATTGTCAATAAATACGCGGGCTAGAGCCCTAAAAGTCTGCTTATTCATCCGTGCAGCCTGGGGTGCCAGGGGCACGATGTGCTCCACGCAGGCCTGCACGGCAGCGTCCAGATCGGCCTGCGCAACGACGCGGTTGAGAAAACCCCGCTGCTGCATCGCCGTGGCGTCCAGCACGGCGGCGGCCAGCAGCATTTCGCGGGCGGTGAGCTCGCCCACCGCCCGCGCCACCAGCGCTGCCTCGCGCGGGGCCATGGGGAAGCCCAGCTTGGCAATGGGCGCGCCAAAGCGGGCATCCTGGGCCGCAATGCGGATGTCGCAACAACTGGCGATCTCCACGCCCGCGCCCATGCAGTTGCCGGAAATCCGGGCTATGAGGGGCAGGTCGCAATCCAGCATGGCCTGCAAACCGCCCCACACTTCCTCTTCGTGGAACGCCCGCAGGCTGTCTTCCTGAAAGCGAAAGCTGGGGTACTCGGAAATATCCCCTCCGGCGCAGAAATGCTGTCTGCCGTGGACCACCACGCAACGCAGCGCCGTGTCCTGTTGAATTTGGTGAAACACCTCGCGCAACTGGCACCACATACTGCGCGTCATGGCGTTGAATTTGGCCGCGTGCGCCAGTTCGACCACGGCCAGCGCACCGCTGGTCTCCAGGCGGACGGTCCGGGTCACCGCACGTGCCTCACTTGCGCCCACCACCACAGGGCCGCTCCGCCCACGATCATCGGCACGCACAGCCACTGCCCCATGCTCATCCCCAGGGACAACAGGCCCAGGTGGGCATCGGGTTCGCGAAAAAACTCGGCCACGAAGCGCATGACGCCGTAACCCATCAAGAATGCGGCCGCGACCTGGCCCTGGCGGGGTGCCGTGCGCGCATACCACCACAGCACACCAAACAACAGCAGCCCTTCCAGCAAGAACTGGTAGACCTGAGACGGATGGCGCGCCAAGTCCCCTGCCCCGCGAAACACCATGCCCCACGGCAAGCCGGGGTCGGCCAGACGGCCCCACAACTCCCCGTTGATGAAATTCCCCACCCGCCCGGCCGCCAGACCCGTGGGTACACAGGGAGCCACGAAGTCCGCGACCTGCCAGAACGGCATCTGGCGGGACCGCGCATACCAGACCATGGCGACAATGACTCCCAGCATGCCGCCGTGGAAACTCATGCCACCCTGCCAGACGTACAACACCTCCAAGGGGTGCGCCAGATAGTAGGCAGGTTTGTAAAACAGGCAATAGCCAATGCGCCCGCCCAGCACCACGCCCAGCACGCCCATGAAGAGAATGTCTTCCACACTGCGATAGGCCCAGCCGGTAGGGCCTTGCAGGCTGGCATAGGGCGCGTGGCGCAAGCGCCGACTGCCCAGAAACATGAACAACGCAAAGGCGGCCAGATAGGTCAGGCCATACCAGTGCACGGCAATGGGCCCGATTTGCAGGGCCACGGGGTCAATGTGGGGATGGATCAGCATAACCCTCAGCGGCGGCGCTTCTTGCTGTTGAGCGTGCCCAGTGCCTCGCGGCTGCGTTCAACCCGGGCATCGCGGCGGGCATCCTCGCGCTCCATGGCCTTGCGCTTGGTGTAGCCGGACGCGTCGGCCCAGGTCCACCAGGCAACCGCCAAGCCAAAGGGCGCAAAAACCACCCACCAATCCCATGCGGCAACCGGTGCGATTTCCATCACCTTCATGGCCAACAGGATCAATCCCAAACCTAAAAAATACATGGCAGTCTCCTCATTCTCCGGCGTAGACGGCGGGCACCGGGCGCATCCGGCACCCATGCGCCGTCATCGTTCCACTGTAACCCAAGCCATGGCCACCCACACCGTGCACACCCCGCCGCACACAGCAAAAAGCCCGCATTCGCGGGCTTTTGAAGGGGATCAGGACGTCGGTGCGGTCAATAGGCCTGGCCGAGCTGGTCCAGAATCGCCGGGTTTTCCAGCGTGCTGGTGTCCTGGGTAATGGCCTCGCCCTTGGCCAGCGAGCGCAGGAGACGGCGCATGATCTTGCCGGAGCGGGTTTTGGGCAGGTTTTCACCAAAACGAATGTCCTTGGGCTTGGCGATGGGGCCAATTTCCTTGG
>CAZDDK010000078.1:0-5002 GCA_964504185.1 uncultured Rhodoferax sp.
AAGCCGCCCTTGGAGCCGACCGGCACGATGACCGTGTTCTTGACCTGCTGCGCCTTGACCAGGCCCAGGATTTCGGTGCGGAAATCTTCGCGCCGGTCGGACCAGCGCAGGCCGCCGCGTGCCACCTTGCCGCCGCGCAGGTGCACACCCTCGACCCGGGGCGAGTAGACCCAGATCTCAAACAGCGGTTTGGGTTCGGGCACGCCCGGCACTTCGCGCGGGTTGAGCTTGAAGCTGATGTAGGGCTTGATGGCCGCACTGGCCGTGGTCTGCCAGAAATTGGTGCGCAGGGTGGCCACAATCGTGGCGACGAACTGGCGCAGGATGCGGTCTTCGTCCAGGCTGGCAACCTGGGCCAGATCGGCGTCGATGCGCTGGCGGATCTGTTGCTGGGCCGCTGCACGGTCACCCTCCAAAGCGGGATCAAAGCGTGCCTTGAACAGCGCCACGACGGCCTGTGCAATGTCGGCATTCCTGTTGAGCGTGGCCTCGATGTAGCTCTGGCTGAAGGCAAAGCCCAATTGCTTGAAGTAGCGGGTGTAGGCGCGCAGCACGGTGATGGCTCGGGTGTCCAGGTCGGTGGTGAGCACCAGCTTGTTGAGGTCGTCGCTCTCTACTTCGCCGCGCCAGGCGGCCGCAAACAGGGCCTCGAAGCGGGCCTTGACGGTGGCCAGGTCGGTGGCGATCGGCAATTGCAGGCCCAGGTCGTGAATCCAGAGGGATTGGCCGTTGTGGCCAATGCGGTAGGGGTGCTCGTCCAGCACGCGTGCACCCATGCGTTCCAGCACTGGCAACGAGTCCGACAGCGCCACCTTGGCCGTGTTGTAAATCTTCAGGCGCAACATGCCCGGTGCAGCGTCCAGGGGCCGATAGAGTTTGACGGCCAGCGGCGACTCGGCGTTGAGCGCCGTGAGCATGTCGGCGTCCTCTGCGGCGACCTGGGCGGAAAAGTCCTCGCGGTAGGCCATGGGAAAAGCCTCGGCGAACCGGTGCGCCAGCGCCAGCCCCGGGCCTTCGCCGTGGGCGCGCAGCAACTCGGCCGTGCATTCGTCCTCCCACCGCTGGGCCAGGCGCGCAATGCGGGCCTCCAGTGCGGCAATGGCCACGTTGTGCGGTGCCAGCTCGCGGGCCCGCACGAGGTAGTGAATGCGGGCCAGCGGGCTGTCGGTGAGCATGGGCGTGAACTCGACGGACTGGCCGTCCAGTGCGGCCATCAACTCGTTGCCGATCTTCAGGCGCAGTTCGGTGTTGAAGCGCTCACGGGGCACGAATACCAGGGCGGAGGTAAAGCGCCCAAAGACGTCGCGGCGCAGGAACACGCGGGTGCGCTGGCGCTCCTGCAGGCGCAGGATGCCCACGGCGTGCTCGGTCAGCGTGGGGGTGTCCACCTGGAACAGTTCGTCGCGCGGGTAGGCATCCAAAATCGCCTGCAGCGACTTGGCGGCGTGGCTTTCGGCCACCACGCCGGCGGCGGCCATCACCGCGGTCACGCGGCTGCGTACCTGGGGAATCTTGTCAACGGCGGCGGTGTAAGCGGTGGAGGTGTACAGGCCCAGGAAGCGCGATTCGCCCAGCAACTGGCCGTTGTCGTCAAAGCGCTTGACGGCGATGTAATCCAGCCATGCCGGGCGGTGCACGGTGGCGCGGGTCATGGCCTTGGTGACGAGCACCAGCTCGTTGGACTCCAGCAGCGCCACGGCTTGCGGGGGCAGGCGCGTCTCGGCGGTCTGTACCGGGCCGCGCAGAATGCCAAGGCCGGTTTCGGGCTTGGCCATCAGGCAGACACCGTTGGCGTCGCGTTTCAAATCGTAGTCACGCGCACCCAGGAACGTGAAGTGCCGGTCTTCCAGCCAGCGCAGGAATTCCACACCTTCGTGCCGCCCCGTGTCGGACAGCTGGCTGGACCGGGCCGCAGCCTGGGACACGGCCTGTGCGCGGGCCAGCATGGGTTGCCAGTCTTCGACGGTGGCGCGCACGTCGCCCAGCACCCGCTGGAGTTCGTCGCACAGCGCCTGTTGGTCTTGCGTGCGCACAATGCGGTCGCACTCGACCATGATGACCGACTCCACCGGGTCCTGGTTGCCTTGCGCGCTGGCCTGCGCGGCGCTGGTCAGCGTCTGGATCTTGCCCTGGGCGTCGCGGGCCACGCTCACCAGGGGGTGGACGATCCAGTGGGCGGTGCGGTTGCTGCGGTTGATGGCCATGGTGACCGAGTCCACCAGGAACGGCATGTTGGCGTGCACGATCTGCACCACCGTGTGGTCACTGACGAAGCCGTCCTCGGACAGTGTGGGGTTGAATACGCGGACCTTGGCGGTCTGCGCATCGCGCGGCATGTCCAGCAAGCGCCAATGGGCATTGGCCATGGCGAACAGCGTGACAGGCCCACGGGCCTGCAGTTCGTCGGGGTCGGTATTGTCGAAATACGCAGCGACAAAATCGGCGATGCGGGGGGAGGCCGGGCCTGCATGGTCCTGGGTATAGGACAGCAGCTCGGCGAGCGCGGTATGGGTCATTGTGTGCTCCGGGTTATCTTTTGGATGTCGCGGATTCTAGGCCTGGCTGCCCGCATGCGAACCCGCCCGATGGGTGCATTCATGGCCTTATGCAAGAGTCGCATTACGCGCACACGCTACCATTTGGCCTCATTCTCAATCCAATCCTGATCGCCATGCCACTCCAATTTGCCACCCGACTGAACAACGTCGAAACCTCCGCCATTCGCGAACTCTTCAAGCTGCTGGGCAAGCCCGGCATCATCAGCTTTGCCGGGGGGTTTCCCGATCCGGCCATGTTCGATGTGGAGGGCGTGCGCGCAGCCGTCAACGCCGCGCTGACCGAGGAGCCGGGTGCCACGCTGCAGTACGGTGCGACCGAGGGACACAACCCGCTGCGCGAGCAACTGGCGGCCTTCATGGCCGGCAAGGGCTGCCGCGCTGTCGCCCCCGACAACCTGATCGTCACCACCGGCAGCCAGCAGGCGCTGGACCTGTTGGGCAAGACCCTGATCAGCCCGGGCGACAAGGTCATCGTGGAAGGCCCCACCTTTCTGGCCACCATTCAGTGTTTTCGCCTCTATGGCGCGGAATTGATCAGCGCGCCCGTTGATGCCCATGGCGTGCAGGTGGACAAGCTGGAAGCACTGATCGCCGAGCACAAACCCAAATTCGTTTACCTGATCCCGACTTTTGGCAACCCCAGTGGGGCCCTGCTGAGCCTGGAGCGACGCCGGCAGGTCTTGAATCTGGCCGTGCAGTACCAGACCCTGATCGTGGAAGACGACCCCTATGGCGATCTGTATTTCAACGAGGCACCTCCACCGTCCCTGCTGGCCCTGAGCGCCGAGGTGTCCGGCAGCCGCGAACTGCTGGCGCACTGTGGCAGTTTGAGCAAGGTTCTGAGTCCCGGCCTGCGCGTGGGTTGGATGATTGCGCCGCCCGAGCTGTTGGCCAAGGCCACCATGTGCAAGCAGTTCAGCGATGCCCACACCAGCACCTTCGCCCAGGCCACTGCTGCGCAGTACCTCAAGGCCGGTCGCATGCCTGCCACGCTGGCCCATGTGCGCGCGGTCTACGCCGAGCGCGCGCAGGCCATGGGCAAGGCGCTGCGCAGGGAACTCGGCGACGCCATCGAATTTGTGCAACCCCAGGGCGGCCTGTTTGTCTGGGCGCGCCTGACCGGTGCCGCAGGCAAGGTCCAGGACGGTGGAGAACTGGCCCAGCGCGCCATTGAAAAGGGTGTGGCCTTCGTGCCCGGTGCGCCCTTCTATGCCTCCCATCCCGATCGGTCCACCCTGCGCTTGAGCTTTGCCACTGCGCCGATCGACAAGATCGAGGAAGGCGTGGGTCGCTTGGGACAGGCGATCGCGGTGTGACCAGCGGTGGGCCTGCGCGCATCTACCTGGCCCCCATGGAGGGCCTGCTCGATTGCGTGTTGCGTGATGTGCTCACCCGCGTGGGTGGCGTGGACCGGTGTGTGTGCGAATTCATCCGGGTCACGCACACGCTGCTGACCGAACGGACTTTCCTGCGCATCATGCCCGAGCTGCTGCAGGGCGGACGCACACCGGCCGGCGTGCCGGTGCGCGCGCAGCTGCTGGGCTCCGATCCGGTGTGCATGGCCGAGAACGCCGCCCGGCTGGCCGAACTGGGGCCGCACGGCATTGACCTGAACTTTGGCTGTCCGGCCAAGGTGGTCAACCGCCACGGAGGGGGTGCCATGCTGCTGCAATACCCGCAGGAACTGCACCGCATCGTGGCGGCGGTGCGCCGCGCGGTACCGGCACACATGCCGGTGTCGGCCAAGATGCGCCTGGGCTTTCACGATGACCGCCTTGCGGTCGAGTGCGCACAGGCCCTGGCGGACGGCGGTGCCCAAGAGCTGGTGGTGCATGCCCGGACCCGGGCCGACGGCTATCGCCCACCGGCCTACTGGGAGCGGGTCAACGACATCCGCCTGGGTGTGCGCATTCCGGTGGTGGCCAATGGCGACATCTGGACGGTGGAGGACGCGCGCCGCTGCCGCCAGGCCTCTGGGTGCACGCACCTGATGCTGGGCCGGGGCATGGTCACCGACCCGGGCCTGGCGTTGGCGATCCGCCAGTGGGATGCGGGCACGGCGTGCGACCCGCACAGCGCCGCACCGCTGGTGCCGTGGTCCGATGTGTTGCCGCTGATGGGCAGTTTCTGGCAACTGGTGCTGGCCCGGCTGGAGCGCCGCCAGCAGGCCGGGCGTCTCAAGCAGTGGCTCAACTTCATGCGCCAGCGCTACCCCCAGGCGCAAGACGCCTATGACGCCTTGCGCACCCTGCATGATCCAGTGCGGGTCACGCAGTGGCTGATTGATCATGCCGCCTTACCCTCTGATTGCTATAAAAAATATAGCTAACAGTGCTTATTCAACGCGGGCTAGTGGCGTATTTTGCTTAAAGACGGCGTTGCCGCGCCCTTCTTCAGACGAACAGTGCCTCGAAGCCCTCCACCGGTTCAAAACGCTTGTTTCG
>CAZDDK010000078.1:5102-11239 GCA_964504185.1 uncultured Rhodoferax sp.
GCGCGGTGGCAGCCAGACGCTTTCGGTGGCCTCGTGGTTGTCATGGGTGGCGTCCTGCTGCGGCGGCACTGCGGCGACGAAGAACCGGGTGTCAAAGCGCTTGTTGCCCACCGCTGGCAGGCGTGGCGTGATCCAGCGGCTCCAGGGCAGCACGTGCTGGGTTTGCAGGCGCACCCGCAAGTGGGCCAGCATCTGGTTGAAGGATTGGGTCCGGTCGTGCACCAGCGCTGCGCGTGCGTGTGCGCTGTCGTGGCAAAACAGGACCCGGGATTCCTCAAAGGCCTCGCGCAGGGCGGCCACATACAGGCCGGTGGCGGTGGGCACGTCCAGTGCGGGCTCGCCCAGGGTGGCGTGCAGCCGGGCCGGGTCCTGGTCCAGATGGGCGGTGGGGTCCAGCTGGCAGTCACTGCGGTCGAGCTTGCCGCCGGGGAATACATAGGCTCCGCCCAGCACGTTCGACAGGCCGTGGCGCTTGAGCAAGAAGACTTCCAGGCCGCGGGGGGTGTCGCGCAGCATGACGACGGTGGCGGCGTCGCGGGGCGGATCGGTGGGGACTTCAGAGTTCAGTTCCATGGAAGAAAGGGGGAGGCTGTAGGGGGGCAGGGTGGGCGGCGATGTGCCCGCGCGGGTGTCAGTGCGGTGGCCGGTCCGGGTGAGGGACCAAAGACAGCCGCTCTGCCTGATCGACCAGGCTGGCAGGGTCGGCATTGTCTGCAGTCACCTTGACCGAGCCGAATCCAAAACGTGGCACAAAGGGGTGGATGCCGTCGTCCAGACCGCGCACCTGCAGCGGCTTGGTCATCAGGTAGCGCAGGCGCTGCAGCGTCTTTTCTACCAGCCGGCTCTTGGCGTCGGTGGAGATCACCACCACGAAACAGCGGGGGTGGTACAGACCCACGACATGCCGAAAGCCCACCGAGCGGCGGATGCGCGCCGACATGGCGGACAAAATTTGCTGGTCTGCGTGGTGGCCTACGATCTCGGCCAGCTCGTATAGATTTTGCAGGTGCAGGCAGATCACCGTGCACTCCTGGTTCATCCGGGCGCTGCGCCAGATGGCATCGTCCACCTTGGACAGCAGGACCGACCGGTGTGGCAGTCCGGTGGCGGCGTCGGCACCCTGGGCCAGCGCGGCCAGGCGCTCCAATTGGCGGTTGGCGCGGTCACGGCGAAGCCCCAGGTAGGTTCCGACCATGAAAAAGGCGATGGTGGAGAGCGCGGTCAGCGTCCACGTCACTATTCCCAGTCCCTCAACATCCAGCGCGCGGGCGTACAGGCCCGCCACCATCACCACCAAGAGGCCGGTGGCACCCACCATGCCCCAGGCCAGGCGATCTCCCAGGGTGGCGGCGCGCACCGAGGCGACGGCGGGTGGCACAGCCGCCAGACCATTGACAATGGCCGCCGCGCGCAGCAGACCGTGCCACTGCTCGGGCGGACTGTGCAGTGTGAGTAGGGCCAGGATGCAACCCGCCAGCGCCAGGCTGGCAATGCCCAGGCCTGTGCTCCAGCGCACGATGGGGTCATCCCGCATCGGCCCCAACCACAACCGCAGGTAGACCAGGACCAGGGCTCCGCTGAAAAGCCCCAGGCTGGCTTGCAGCACCCGCAGGAGGTGCAGGGGAAAGTCGGGAAACAGGGTCTGGGTGAGTCCGGTGAGCAGGATGCACACGGCCCCGGTCAAGCCGACAAAAATGAACGCGCGCCAGGCGGCAATGCTGCGGCGAATCAGGGCATCCACCAGCGCAAAGGCGGCCAGCGTGGCCAGGCCTCCCAGCATGGCGGACCAAACGACGAGTTCGGGAGTGTCCATGGTGAATTATGGGGCAGGTATTGGCACGCCGCACTTGCAATGGATGCAACCCACCCCATATGCGGCATTGATTTTCTGTGTGTGGTACCTTTTGCGCCGCACCACGAGTTGAAGGGCCATAGGCATGCAAGCAAATTCACCGGCCCTGGGGTCGCTTACCGCAACGCGCATTCGGGGCATCCGCCGGGGGGTAGAAAAGGAGAGCCTGCGTGCGCTTTCCAGTGGTGCTCTTGCGCTGACCCCGCACCCCCATGGTGTGGGTTCCGCCCTGACCCATCCCCACATCACGACCGACTTCAGCGAATCCCAGGTGGAGCTGATCACCGGCGTGCAGGCCGACGCCCAGGCGGTGGTGGACGAGCTGGCGCGTATCCAGCACGTCACCCTGCGCGAGATGGGGGAGGAAATGCTGTGGGTCTCCAGCATGCCGTGTTGTCTGCCCGCCGATGACGCCATTCCGCTGGGTCACTATGGCAGCTCGAACGTGGGCCGCTCCAAAACGGTGTACCGCCGGGGGCTGGGCTACCGCTATGGGCGGCGCATGCAGACCATTTCGGGCATTCATTACAACTGGTCGCTGCCCGAAGTCTCCAGCGAGCAGTACTTTGGCCTGATCCGCAACTTTCGCCGCCATGCCTTCTTGCTGCTGTACCTGTTTGGCGCATCGCCCGCCGTGTGTTCAACCTTTGTGGCCGGGCGCGCGCACCAGTTGCAGGCGCTCAATGCCCACACCATGTACCTGCCCCACGCCACCTCGTTGCGCATGGGACGCCTGGGCTACCAGAGCGAGGCGCAGGCCTCGCTGGCGGTGAGCTATAACAACCTGCAGGGCTACGGCGCGTCCCTGCAGGATGCGCTGACGCGGGCCTATCCGCCGTACGAAGCCATTGGCGTGCGCGGTCCGGAAGGGGACTACCGCCAACTCGGCACCAGCCTGCTGCAAATCGAAAACGAGTTCTACGGCACCATCCGTCCCAAGCGGGTCATTCACCCCGGCGAGCGTCCCTTGCATGCGTTGCGCCAGCGCGGTGTGGAATACGTCGAGGTGCGGTTGATGGACCTGGACCCGTTTGAAGTGGTGGGCATCAATGCCCAGACCATGCGATTCCTGGATGTGTTTCTGCTGCACTGCCTTGTGAGCGACAGCCCGCCCGATACGCCGCAGGAAATCGCGGCGCTGGCGCGCAACCAACACCGCGTTGCCGAGCGCGGGCGCGAGCCGGGCTTGGCGCTGGAGCGCGGTGCTGCGCAAGTCACCTTGACCGACTGGGGCCAGGAGTTGGTCCGACAATTGGAGCCGATCGCCCGCCAACTCGACGCCGCCCACGGTGGCAACGGCTACTGCGCCGCCGTGGCCGATGCGCTGCAGGGCCTGGCGCATCCGCAGACCCTGCCATCGGCACGTGTCCTGCGGGCGGTGACCGAAGAGTTCAACGGTTCTTTTGTCGCCTTCGCGCAGGCCCAGTCGGTGCGCACCAAACAGGCCATGCTGGAGGCACCCCTGCCAGAGGATGTGCGTGCCCATTTTGCGCAGCTGGCGCAGGTGTCCTGGGACGAGCAGCGCCGCATAGAGGCAACGGACTCGGTGTCGTTTGATGCCTACTTGCAGGCCTACCTGTCGCCCGATCGCCTCACCCCCGCCGCCAAGGAATAAAAAAAGCCCGCACTGGGCGGGCTCTTGGGCATTGGCGGCCTGGGCGCTTAGGCAGCCTTGCGGGCGCGAACCACCTTCTTGGCGGGGGCGCGCTTTGCGGCGGCCTTGGCCTTGACGGGCTTGCCAGCGATCTTGCTGGCCAGAACGCCGGACTTGGCTTCGATCTTGGCCACCACCTTGGTCACGGCCTGGGCTGCGGGCACGGCGGCGGTAGCCAGGGTGCGCAGAGTGGTCACGCCAGTGGATTTCTCAAAGCGGCCCGCATTGGCGGCCACTTGCACCACGCTTTTGCCGGCCAGTTCCACGGCCTTGTCCACCACCAGGCTGGCGTTGTCAGAGGTCAGTTCCACGCTCTTGGCGTAGTAAGCGGTGATCTTCTTCTCGGCGGCCACAGCGTTGTCGCGGGCCTTGGCGCTCAGGCGGGAGCCGGCCTTGTCCAGAGCGGCCTCGAAGCTCTGGTCCATGAAGACCACGGCGCGCTCATTGCCCACGCGGTAGGCGTTGATCACGTTCTTGGCGGTGTTGCCATAGGACTCGATCAGTTCGTTGGTGACGGTTGCCAGTTTTTGGTTAGCCATGGAGATACTCCTCAAAGATGAAAGTGCAAAGGGTTGAAAGACGCAATCGACGGGGGAATTCTCAGGGTTTGTCCTAGTGCGCACACCTTAAATCCCGCTGATTTCCTAGAGGCCCCTGCCTAGCCACGGGGTGGCGGACAAACTGTCCGACAATCATTCGGTTTTATCCCCCAACAGGAGACTTGTTCATGAAGATGGAAACACTGGCCGTGCATGGCGGCTATACGCCCGACCCCACCACCAAGGCCGTTGCGGTGCCGATCTATCAGACTGTGGCCTATGCCTTTGACAACACCCAGCACGGTGCCGATCTGTTTGACCTGAAAGTGGCTGGCAACATCTATAGCCGCATCATGAACCCCACCAATGGCGTGCTGGAAGCGCGGGTGGCTGCCATGGAAGGCGGCATCGGCGCACTGGCCGTGGCCTCGGGCATGGCCGCCATTTCCTACGCAATCCAGACGATTGCCGAGACCGGAGACAACATCGTGTCCGCCTCCACGCTGTACGGCGGCACCTACAACCTGTTTGCCCACACCTTCCCGCAAATGGGCATCGAGGTGCGTTTTGCCGATGCCAAGGACCCGGCCTCGTTTGCCAAGCTTATCGATGCCCGCACCAAGGCGGTGTACTGCGAATCCGTAGGCAACCCGTTGGGAAATGTGACCGACATCGCCGCGCTGGCCGCCGTGGCCCATGCGGCGGGTGTGCCGCTGATTGTGGACAACACGGTGTCCAGCCCCTACCTGTGCCGCCCGTTCGAGCATGGTGCCGACATCGTGGTGCATTCGCTGACCAAGTACCTGGGCGGCCACGGCACGACCATTGGCGGCGCGATTGTGGACTCGGGCAAGTTCCCGTGGGCCGAGCACAAGGCGCGCTTCAAGCGCCTGAACGAGCCCGATGTCAGCTACCACGGTGTGGTCTACACCGAGGCGCTGGGCGCAGCTGCCTACATTGGCCGTGCCCGTGTAGTGCCGCTGCGCAACATGGGTGCGGCCCTCAGCCCCATGAACGCCTTCCAGATCCTGACCGGCATCGAAACCCTGGCCCTGCGCATGGACCGCATCTGCGAAAACGCGCTGAAGGTCGCCCAGCATCTGCAGGCCCACCCCAAGGTCGGCTGGATCAACTACGCCGGTCTGCCCGACCACGCCGACCACGCGCTGGTGCAACAGTACATGGGCGGCCGCGCCTCGGGCCTGATCAGCTTCGGCCTGAAGGCGGCTGACAGCCTGGAGGCGGGCGCCCGCTTTCAGGACGCGCTGCAACTGTTCACCCGCCTGGTGAACATTGGCGACGCCAAGTCCCTGGCCTGCCATCCTGCCACCACCACGCACCGCCAGCTCAATGCCGAGGAACTGGCCAAGGCCGGCGTCAAGCCCGACATGGTGCGCCTGTCGATCGGCATCGAGCACATCGACGACCTGATCGCCGATCTGGACCAGGCGCTAGAAGCAGTGTGAAACAAATTTAAAAATTATGGCAATCCAGTGGTTCCCCGGTCACATGCACTTGACGCGCAAGGCGATAGAAGAGCGCATCAAGGAAATTGATGTGGTCATCGAATTGCTGGATGCCCGCCTGCCCGGTTCGAGTGCCAACCCCATGCTGGCCAAGCTGACGGCGGGAAAGCCCGCACTCAAGGTCCTCAACAAGCAGGACCTGGCCGATGCCGCGCGCACGCAGGAGTGGCTGGCGCATTACAACGCCCTGCCCGACACCCGCGCTCTGGCGCTGGACGCCAGCGTGACCGCGCCGGCGCGCGCGCTGATCGATGCCTGCTTTGCGCTGGCACCCAGCCGAGGCATGAGCATGACCAAGCCCATGCGGGTGCTGATCTGCGGCATCCCCAACGTGGGCAAGTCCACGCTGATCAATACCCTCAAAGGCAAGCGCAGCGCCAAGACTGGCGACGAGGCGGGCGTGACCAAGATCGAGCAGCGCATCGTGCTGCAGGACGCCTTCTACCTGTTCGACACGCCGGGCGTGCTGTGGCCGCGCATCATCGTGGCCAAGAGTGGCTACAACCTGGCCGCCAGCGGGGCCATTGGCAAAAACGCGTATGACGAGGAAGAGGTGGCGCTGGAGC
>CAZDDK010000078.1:11249-13654 GCA_964504185.1 uncultured Rhodoferax sp.
TCCGCACCGCGCTGCTGGAGGCGCGCTACAAACTCAGCGGTGCGGCACAGCAGACCGACGAACAGTTGCTCGACGCCATCGGCCGCAAACGCGGTGCACTGCAGAGCGGTGGGCGCGTGAACCTGCAGAAAGCTGCCGAAGTGGTCATCCACGATTTCCGCGCTGCTGCCATGGGGCGCATGACGCTGGAGACGCCGGCCGAGTTCGCCGAGTGGCTGGCCCACGGCCAGAAAATGGACGCCGAGCGCCAGGTCAAGAAGGACGCCATCGAACTTGACCGAGCGATCCGTTTCAAGAGGGTGCCCAGGCCCGGTCGGGAGCCGCGTTCGCAACCCGAGACTGAAGACTAAAAAAGGCGCTAGCCCGCGTATTATCTAGTGTTTTAGCTATAAATATAATAGCAAATTAGGGGTTGCCGTTGGCTCGCCGGTACACACTGGGCGCGTCGCCCGTCCAGCGCTTGAACGCCCGGTGGAACACGCTGGCCTCGGCAAACCCCAGCGACTGGGCGATGTCGGCAAAGCTGCGCGTGCTGTCGGCTACGGCGGCGCAGGCCAGCTGGCGGCGCTCGCTGTCCACCAGGGCGCTGTAGTGCAGGTTTTCTTGTTGCAAGCGCCGGGCAAAGGTGCGTGGGCTCAGGCCAAACGCTTGGGCGGCCTGCGCACGGGCGGGTACGGCACCGCCCAGCTGGGGGGCCAACCAGGTGCGCAGTTCGTCGGCGAAGCTCCCCGCGGGGGACAGTGCGGCCAGGCGTGCCGCCGCGTACTGGCGGTGCACGCTGGCGAGCTGGGCATCGGCCTGCGGCAAGGGTGCGTCCAGCTGGGCGTTGGTCAGCAGCAGGCCCGAGAACGCCTGCTCAAAATCCACCGGGCAGCCCAGCGCACTGCGGTAGCCCACCAGTGGCCCCAGCGCGGCGTGGCTGAACTGGGCGCGCACGGGCTTGGCCGCCGTGCCCGTCACCCAGCGGCTGAAGCTGACCACGGCGGCCAGCACGGCTTCGAGTTGGTGCGGGCTGAAGGCCAGCTCGCCTTGGCGCGGGTGGTACACCACCCAGCTGGCCGTTTCGCCTGCGATGAGCTGGAAGCGCCCGCCGTCCGATATGAGCCGCTGGAACTGCTGCACCACGCCAAAGGCCTCGCGCAGCGTGGCCGCCGATTGCAGCAGGTAGCTCACCACGTTGAAGCTGGCCGGGCCCACCACCGCGCCGGTCTTGAGCCCGAAGCTGGGGTCCTGGGTGCACTGCACGGCGGCACGCCACAGCCGGGTGATGTGGTCAATGGGCCAGCGCTCGCGTTGCAGCTCCTCGGGCGCAATGCCCGCCACAGCCAGCACCCGGGCGGGCTCCACCCCCAGGCGCGCGCAAGCGTCGAGCACGGTGTTGACCCAACTCATGGAAACGGTGGCCTCTAAAGTCAATGGTCGTGGCCTGCAAAGTCAATCATGATCGAATGGTAAGCCGCTATCGTTGGGCATGACAAGGCCATCGGGCGCAAGACCCCTGCGGCCATAAAAACGAGGAGACAGTTTTGGCAACACAACAGCAAAGCGATGTGCTGGTCATTGGCGGTGGCCTGGCCGGGTTGGTGACGGCTTACGAGTGCCTGCAAGCTGGCAAACGCGTGACCCTGGTGGAGCGCGACACGCGCGAACGCTTAGGGGGCTTAGCCCTGTGGGCCTTTGGTGGCATGGCCCTGGTGGGCACGCCACTGCAGGCGCGCATGAAGATACCCGACACCCCCGAAGTGGCCCTGCGCGACTGGATTCGGTTCGGTGAACTGGGCGAGGCCGATGTCTTGCCCCGCCAGTGGGCCCACTACTATGTGCAGCACTCGCGCGCCCAGGTGTACGACTGGCTTTTGGGCAAGGGCATCCAATTCATGCCCGCTGTGAACTGGGTCGAGCGTGGCATGCAGGGCAACGGCAACACGGTGCCGCGCTACCACATCGTCTGGGGCACGTCCCGGCACCTGGCCACGCGCATGATCGAGCTGATGCTCGAAGCTGGTGGCGCTGGACGCCTCACCTTGCTCACCGGGCACCGCGTCACCGCGCTGGAAAGCAGCGCCGGGCAGGTGAGCGGTGCCGTGGCGGTGAACGAAGCCAACGGTGCCGAGGTGCGCTTGAGCGCCCCGGTGGTGGTGCTGGCCATGGGCGGCATCAACGGCAGCCACGAACAAACTCGCGCGAACTGGCCCGCCCACCGCCCCATGCCCGCCACCCTGCTCAATGGCGCCCACCCGTTTGCCGACGGCAAGCTGCACCACCTGGTGTCCAGCCTGGGCGGACAGATTACCCATGCCGGCGAGATGTGGAACTACGCCGCAGGCTTTCCGCACCCGTTTCCGCATTTCGAGGGGCACGGCCTATCGACCATTCCGTGCAAATCGGCGCTGTGGCTCAACCAC
>CAZDDK010000079.1:0-13376 GCA_964504185.1 uncultured Rhodoferax sp.
ATCGCCCATGGGCCACAGGCGCTGGGTGATGCTGGCAATCAGCGTGTCGTGGTCACCCTGGGGAAAATCGGTGCGGCCAATCGAGCCCGCAAACAGCACGTCGCCAACAAAGACACGCTGGGCCTCACTGGAATAAAACACCACATGGCCCGGTGTGTGGCCAGGGCAATGCCGAACTGCCAGCGCGCAGTGGCCTACCTGCACCGTATCGCCATCCTGCAACCAGCGCGTGGGCGTGAAGGCCTGTGCCGGCGGAAAGCCGAACATCTGGCTTTGCTGCGGCAAGCCATCAATCCAGAACTGGTCGTCCGGATGCGGACCGATGATGGGCAGACCCAGCCGCTGCGCCAGCTCACCGGTGCCGCCAGCGTGGTCGATATGGGCGTGGGTCAGCCAGATCTGGGTGAGCGTCAAACCCAGGCGCTGCACCTCGGCCAGCACCCGATCCAGGTCGCCACCGGGATCAATGACCGCCGCCTGGTGCGTCTGGTCGCACCAGGCCAAAGAACAGTTTTGTTGGAAGGGGGTGACGGGAATGGTGAGGTAGCGCAGCATAGATCCAGAGGTGAAAGCAAACGTTGCAAAGTTTATCGGACACGCCAATCCCCTATGATTGGCGCGCCGCACACCGCATGCTTCTCTTTCCGAATGGCCGACACATCCACCCCCTCTTCGCTCATCGAATTTCGCGCCCTGCGCTTCGGCTACGCAGAGCATTGCGTGCTCAATGGCATTGACCTTTCGATTCCACGGGGCAAGGTCACGGCGCTGATCGGTCCCATGGGCGCGGGCAAAACCACGGCGCTGCGCCTGATGGGGGGCGAGCAAAAGGCCCAGTCCGGCGAGGTGCTGTTCGACGGCCAGGACGTCGGGCGCATGGGCCAATCCGAGCTGTACGCGGCGCGCCGGCGCATGGGCATGTTGTTCCAGTTTGGTGCGCTGTTTGCCGACCTGAGTGTGTTCGACAACGTGGCATTCCCCTTGCGTGAGCACACCGACCTGCCCGAGCCGTTGATCCGCGACATCGTGCTGATGAAGCTCAATGCCGTGGGCCTGCGCGGGGCACGCGATCTATTCCCCAGCGAAGTCTCCGGTGGCATGGCCCGGCGCATCGCGTTGGCGCGTGCCATTGCGCTCGATCCCGAACTGGTGATGTATGACGAACCCTTTTCGGGTCTGGACCCGATCTCGCTCAAGACAGCGGCGCGCCTGATTCGGCAGCTCAACGATTCCATGGGTCTGACCAGCGTATTTGTGTCCCACGAACTGCGCAACACTCTGGAAATTGCCGACCACGTCATCGTCCTCGTCAACGGCGTCGTGGCCCTGCAAGGCACTCCGGACGCCGTGCGCCACAGCACGGACCCCATGGTCTACCAATATGTGCATGCCCGCCCGGATGGTCCGGTGCGCTTTCATTTGCCGGGGCGCACCCTGGGCGCGGACTTTCGCCTGCCGGCGTAACCATGTGTGAGCCACGGGCGGCCTGTAGCGGCCATGCCGTCGCATTATTCATACAACAATACGCCATTAGCCCGCGCAAACATTGAAATGTTTGCTACATTGTTAATAGCGTTTCGGTGCCTGCCAGATGTAATCTGGCCACGCCTTTGGTAACACAAGGTAAAAGCTGCGCCACCGCCTGCCCAACGCTGGCACCATGCCGCTAGCACCACTTGCCGCCCCGACTGCCATGCCCATCTTTTCCACCACCACCCGCGCCGCACTCGCCACCCTGACCCTGCTGGCCTTGGGCGCGCACGCGGCTGACCGCTTTGACCCCAGCAACAACCTGCTGGAGCTCGACACCGTCTCCGTGGGCAGCACCAGCTACCGCCAGGTCCGCGTCACGGTCAACGCCTACACCCTGTTGGGCGTGGATGGCGGCAACGCCCAGGCCAACCGCTTTGACACCACCTCGCAGTTGCTGAGCCTGGGTGCCATCAACTATCTGGGCCAAACCTACAACAATGTGCGCGCGCAGATCGACCGCTACACCCTGCTGAGCGCCACGCTGGAGTCTGGGGCCACCTATGCCAACCTGGGTGGTGCCAGCCTGGGCGCGGGCGCATCCCTGAACGGTGCCGTGCCCTTCCCGGCCAACAACGCCTGGAATACAGATGTCTCGAATGCCGCAGTGGACCTCAACTCCGACGCGCTCATTGCCAGCATCGGCCTCACGCGCGGCCTGCACCCCGACTTTGGCTCGGGCTTGTGGGATGGTGCACCCATCGGCATCCCCTACGTGGTGGTGGGCACCAGCCAGGCCAAGGTGGCGATCAACTTCACGGACTACGGCAGCGAGAGCGACCCCGGCCCCTATCCGGTGCCCGCGGATGCTCCCATCGAAGGCCGCAAGGCGGACGGCTCCAGCTTTGGTGGCGATCGCCATGTGCTGGTGGTCGACCGCGACGCCAACCGCCTCTACGAGTTGTACAACGCCTTCCCACAAGCCAACGGCAGCTGGAACGCCAGCAGCGGTGCCGTCTTCCATCTCGATAACAACACTGTGCGCCCCACCGCCCAACCGGGCTGGACCAGCGCCGATGCCGCCGGGCTGCCCATCTTTCCGGGTCTGGTGCGCTATGACGAGGCCGCCAGCGGCACCATCCGCCACGCGCTGCGCTTTACCGTGGCCAGCACGCGCAAGGCCTACCTGCCGCCGGCCACGCACTGGGCCAGCAGCAGCACCAACGCCAATCTCCCCCCCATGGGCATGCGCGTGCGCCTGAAGGCTAGCTACGCCATCCCCGTTAGCTTCAGCGCCGAAACCCGCGCCATCCTGCAAGCCATGAAGACCTACGGCATGCTGGTGGCCGACAACGGCTCCAACTGGTACATCAGCGGGGCCCCCGACGCTCGCTGGAACAACGACAAGCTGGTATCCGAGCTCGGTAGCGTCAAGGGCAGCAACTTCGAGGTGGTGCGCATGGACGGGCTGGTCACGCCCTGACGCGTCAGTAGCCGACCTGCGGCACCCCACCCGTTGCAGTGCCCGCCCCGGCGGCGTAGCGCCACGCATGGGGCAAGGTGACAACGCCCTGCTCCAGGGTCTGCTGGCTGAAATGCAGCGTGGCCACATTGGCCGCTCCATCGTAGACATGGATGCCGTTTTCGCTCAGGAGATAGGCACCGATAAAGTACTCCCCTTTCAGCAAGGGAATCTTCGGAAACTCGATGGTGGCAGAGCCACGTCCCGACGCATCGCGGTCCAACACCAGGCCAGCAGCCTGCGTGCTGCTGCTGGCGATCCAGCGGCCATCGGCCGAATGAATGGAGATCGCCACCACCGGGGGTGGCAATTGCGGATCGGACGCAAAGCCCATGGTGACTGCCAGGGTTTGCTCGGAACTGCGCACGGTCAACGAATTCCCAATCGCCGCATCCACCTGCGTCTGCACACCCAGAATGCGCGCGGTACCACTGGGCACCGGAGCCAGGCTGTGGTCGGCCACCACGGTGTTGGCGGCAGGCGGTGCCGACTCAATGTCCAGGAAATTTTGATAGCGGGCCACTACGGTAGCAGGGTCCCCCACCAGCTGAACCACCCCTTTTTCCAGCCACAAGGCCCGGGTACACAGGGCCTCGATCTGGTACACCGAGTGCGAACAAAACAGGATGGTGGCACCCTTTTCCTTCAGGCGCATGATGCGATCGAACGACTTGCGGGCAAACGCGCCGTCGCCCACCGACAGCGCCTCGTCGATCACGAGGATGTCGGGGTCCACACTGGTGGCGATGGAGAACGCCAGACGCACATACATGCCGCTGGAGTAGGTCTTGACCGGCTGATGGATGAAGTCGCCGATTCCCGAGAACTCGACGATGGCGTCATAGCGGGCGTCAATCTCCTCCTTGGCAAGCCCCAAAATGGACGCATTCAGGTAGATGTTCTCCTGGCCTGTGAATTCCGGGTTGAAGCCGGCACCCAGCTCCAGCAGCGCGGCAACCCGCCCCTGCACCACCACCTGCCCACCGCTGGGGTTGAGCGTGCCGCATATCAGCTGCAGCAGCGTGGATTTGCCAGCGCCATTGCGCCCCACCAAGCCCAGAACCTCGCCTTTTTTCAACTCAAAATTGACATCGTGCAGGGCCACAAATTCCCGAAAATAGCGCCGCCGGCCGCGAACCAGCATTTGCTTGAAGCGGTCAATCGGGCGCTCGTACAGTTGAAAGACCTTGCCCAGATGTTGTGCGTGGATGGCCAGGTCAGAGGACATCGGAGAATCCCCTGCGGGTCAATTGAAAAAAAGTGCCTCCCACCACAGCAAACGCACTTGCCACCACTCCATAGAGCGCCAACGCATCCCACGCGGGCCACTGGCCCATCAACAGCACCGCACGCACCTGTTCAATGATGAGCGTCAGCGGGTTCAGATTCATCCAGACGCGGATTTCCGGGTCCAGACTGGAGGCCGAGTAAAAGACCGGCGACAAGAACATGATCAGGCTGACCAGCATGTTCATGACCGGGCTGACATCGCGCACGAAAACCCCCAACGCCGACAGGAACCACCCCAGCCCCAGCAAAACCGGAAGAAAAGGCAACAAGACCAAAGGCAGTGCCAGCGCCGTGACCGGCAAACCGCCGCGCGCAATCAGCAAGACCACCAGCAACGTGGCGGCACTGATGAGCAAATGAAACACCCCCGAAAGCACGGTGACCCATGCCAGCAGCTCAACGGGAAAAATCACCTTCTTGACGAGGTTGGGCTGTTCGACCACCAGATTCGGTGCCCGATTGGTCACTTCCGCAAAAAGATTGAAAACCAGCAAACCGGCAAACACCTGCAATGCAAACTCCAGGCCGCTGCCTTTGGGCGTGCCGGGCCAGCTGGCCCGGAAAACGCCGACAAAGACGAACGAGTACACGGCCAGCATCAGCAGCGGCGTCAGAAAAGACCAGGTCAGTCCCAACAAGGAGCCCCGGTAGCGGCCCAGCACATCGCGCCTGGCGAATTGCCACAGGAGGGAGCGGCTGCGAATGGGAATGTACGAACGTTGGAGAAAAGTCACGGGGCGTAGTTTAACGGGGGCGCTGCGGCGGCATGTCCCCGGCAAGTTAGGAACAGCCACCTACACCCCGGCGGCGACTGCGCGTACAGTAGCGCCATACAGCAAGGCACGCGCGAGCGCGCCCTTTCCACTCTCTTCTGGAGCATTCCATGGTCAAAAAAATTCAGAAAACCACCTCGACAAAGGCAACGCATGCCGCTCTGTCCGGCTCGGTGAAAGACTCTGCACAGCAGATCTGGCAAGCCGGGCTGGGCGCTTTCACACGGGCGCAAGCCGAAGGCTCCAAGGCCTTTGAAGCCTTGGTCAAGGAAGGTGTAGCCATCCAGCGCAAGACCCAGGCCGTTGCCGAGGAACGCATCTCCGAGGCCACCAACAAAATGTCCAATATGGCCACCGACATCAGCTCCAAGGCATCCGGCCAGTGGGACAAGCTGGAAAACATCTTTGAAGAACGCGTCGCCAAGGCGCTGAACAAGCTGGGGGTCCCCTCCGCCAAAGATGTCAACGCCCTGATAGAACGCATTGAAGACCTGAACAAGGCCGTGCAAAAGCTGTCCGCCAAGGCACCTGCTCCCAAAGCCGAAGCAACACCCACGCCGAAGACAAAGAAGACCGTGGTTGCCCCCACACCCGCCCCCAAGGCACCCGCCAAGAAGGCTGCCAGCAAACGCGCCACCCCAGCCCGCAAGTCGGCACCACCGGCCGTGGTCGAGTCAGCGCCGCAACCCGAATAATGCGTCTGAAAACACACGATAAAAATCGGGGCGCGTAGGCGCTCCTTTTTTTTGTCCTGCCCTGTGGGGGGAACACCGAAATCCTCGGCCACCACGTATTGCAATGCAGCATATTTGTACCCCAACGCCCTCTACACTTTGAACCTATGAACGCGAATACGAGCAAGCCCCCAAAAATCGCCTTGGCACTGGCCGGCGGTGGTCCGTTGGGAGCGATCTACGAGGTCGGAGCCATGTGCGCGCTGGAGGAGTCCCTCAACGGACTCGACTTCACCCGGTTGGACCATTACGTGGGCGTCTCTGCCGGTGGATTCATCGTGGCCGCTTTGGCCAACGGCATCTCGCCACGGGAACTGTGTGCATCCTTCATTGAAAACGACAGCGAACCCTCGGAGACCTTTGACCCATCCTGGCTGATGACCCCGGCTTATGGCGAGTTTCTGCGGCGCGGCATCATGCTGCCCAAACTGGTGTTTTCCGCCCTGTGGCACCTGACTATGGGACGCAAATCGGTCATGAATGCGCTGGAGCGCCTGAGCCCCGGTCTGCCCACCGGGGTGTTTTCCAACCAGGCAGTCGATACCCAACTGGCCCGTTTGTTCAGCCGCGCCGGTCGCACCAATGATTTCCGCCAACTCAAGGCCAAACTGACCCTGGTGGCCACCAACCTGGACAGTGGCGAGGCTGCACCCTTTGGACGCCCGGGCTGGGACCACGTGTCCATTTCCCAGGCCGTGCAGGCCAGCTCGGCGCTGCCCGGTCTGTTTCCACCCGT
This sequence comes from uncultured Rhodoferax sp., assembly GCA_964504185.1. Lineage (GTDB taxonomy): Bacteria > Pseudomonadota > Gammaproteobacteria > Burkholderiales > Burkholderiaceae_C > Allorhodoferax. Next base: position 6,526 of record CAZDDK010000079.1, read on the forward strand.
GGCGATTGGTGGCCAGTTCTACGTGGATGGCGCGCTCAAGAAAACCATGCACGCCTCCGTTGCGCTGGAAGATGACGTGGACCTGATGATTTGCCTGAATCCGCTGGTGCCATTTGATGCCACTGCTCCACAGATTGCCAAGGTCATGCAACGCGGCTTGCCGGCGCACAAACGCGAGATCCCCCGCATAGTCGAGGGTGGATTGCCCTCCGTGCTGAGCCAGACTTTCCGTTCCATGATTCACTCCCGCATGGAACTGGGCATGAAGCACTACACCCATGCCTATCCCCACACTGACATCGTCTTGATCGAACCCGACCACCGCGATCCGGAGCTGTATCTGGCCAATACGTTCAGTTACGCGCAGCGCCGCCACCTGGCCGAGCACGCCTACCAGCAAACGCGCCAGATGCTGCGCTCTCGCAAGACCGGACTGTCCGCCAAGCTGGTGCGCCACGGCATCAGCCTAAACCACGCGGTTCTGGACGACCCCAAGCGCCACCTGTGCGCACCGCCCAAGGCCCCCACCCGGATCGGGCGGGCCATTGCCACACTCCAGGAGGTCATGGATGACCTGGGGGATACCGTAGCCGCTGCCACGCGCCGACCCGTCCACTGAGCCACAAATCGCCATGGTCAAGAAAGCCCCCCGCCGCACTGCTGAACGCATTCTCGAAGTCACGCTGGAGCTTTTCAACCGCTTTGGCGAGCCCAACGTCTCCACCACGCTGATTTCTGCGGAGCTGGGCATTAGCCCAGGCAACCTGTACTACCACTACCCGGCCAAAGACGAGCTGATCAATTCGCTGTTTGACCGTTACGAAAAGGCGCTCAACGAGTTGCTCAATGCCAGCGATGGCGTGCGGGATGTGGAAGATGCCTGGTTCTTCATGCACACGCTGTTTGAGCTGATCTGGCAGTACCGTTTCTTGTACCGTGACCTCAATGACCTGTTGAGCAAGAACCGGCGCTTGGAAACCCATTTCCAGTGGGTGCTCAAGAACAAGACCCGCTCCGTCAAGGCCATGCTGGACAGCATGAACCGCTTTGGTGCCGTGCGGATCGATTCCCGCGAAGTCGAGCCTACCGCTACCAGCATGGTGGTGGTATTGACGTACTGGCTGAGCTACGAGTATGTAAAAGACCCGCGCCACGCGCTGGAGCCCGACAGCGCACAGATGGCCTTGCTGCGCGGGGCCCATCATGTCTTGAACCTGTTGGTTCCCTACCTGGAATCGCAACAACGAGGGCACTTGCTCACATTGGTGGGAGCCTACAAGCCCGCTTAGGACACGTGACGACACCGTACAACGATAAAGTCTCCACCGCACCATGGTGCAGTCGGCAGACGCCCCAACACAAGGAGACACGCCATGACGCCATGGGCCCCTTTCCACCACCCCGGTGAATATGCCTTTGATACCCGTCGCACAAAAAAGCTCTGGGAACAGTTGCACGCAGGTGACCAGGAGCCCCTTCCCGTGGATGACAAGGTTCTGGCGGCATGGTCTTTGTTTCACAGTGGTGAATTTCAGAAGGCCGCTGAACTCGGTCTGCAATGCGGTCCCCAGGGAGCCACGGTTGCCAACAAGGCCACCTGCACCTATGCCAACTACCTGGAACCCAAAGAAAAAACCCGCCAATCTCTGTTTTTGCAAGTCGCCGAGCGCGCGCAGGCGCAGACCGGGGTCGAGCCGGAAAACGCCAACGCCTTTTACTGGCAGGCCTACGCGCTGGGGCGATACAGCCAGGGCATCAGCGTGGCCAAGGCGCTCGCCCAGGGAATGGGGGGCAAGGTGAAGGCGGCGTTGGAAAAAGCACTGGCCCTGCAACCCCGTCATGCCGATGCACACGTCGCGTTGGGGGCTTTCCACGCCGAGGTCATTGACAAGGTCGGCGCGCTGATCGGCAACATGACCTACGGTGCCAAGAAAGAAACCAGCCTGGGCCTGTTTGAGCAGGCCCTGGTGCTGGTGCCCCAGTCCGCGATTGCCCGCATTGAGTATGCCAACGCGCTGGTCATCCTCGAAGGGGACAAACGCATGGAGGAGGCTACGCGCTTGTACGAACAAGCATCCGCCCTGCCCGCCCTGGACGCCACCGCCCGTCTGGACAGTGAAATGGCGCAAACCGAGCTGGCAAGTTAGGGATAGCCTGCCATGTTTCCAGGAGAGGGGCCTACGCGGACTCTCCCCAGGGAAGCATCAAGGTCACGGTCTCCAGCTTGGCAAACTCGGGCGCAAACAGGTCAATGATTTTTTGTGGGTCCGGGCACAGATCGGAGTCCGACACCACGCCAAACTGCACCCCGCCCCCGTAACTCAGGATCGACACGCCCAAGCCCACCGTACCGCTTTGCGGCACCCAGAACAGGTTTTCCTCCACCGTTGCCCCCAGGAATGTGAGCTTCTCCCGTGGCCCTGGCACATTGGTCATGACGGCGGTGGTTTTTTTGGAGAAAAGGCCCAGCATGGCATCCTGCAAGGGCTTGACCAGCAACCCCGCCACCGCCAGCAGGCCAAATGCCAGCAGGGGCTGCATGCTGCCCTTGAGGCCGCGCATGCGTCGGCGCACTTCGTACACCCGCTCGATGGGATTCTCCAGGCCAATGGGCAGAACCAGCGGAGCCAGTCCGAACTGGTTGCCCAGTTGATAGGCCTTGCTCGCCTCGCGCAGATTGACCGGCACCATGGCGCGAACTTCCTTGCCCTGCACCGGATCCCCGCAGCCTTTAAGGTACTGCCCAATGGCCCCTGCCACGCTGCTGAGCAACACATCGTTGATGGAACAGTTCAGCGCCTTGCCTACGGCCTTGACGTCGGCCAGCGGAATGGGCGGGCACCACGCCACCCGCTTGGCGTGTCCGGGCAGACCTTTGAGCCGCGTGGGAGAGTCGTCTGCCATCAGGGCCAGCGCGGCCAAATCAGACACGGCCTGGTAGGCCAGCCTGGCCATATCCAGGGAACCGTGCATGCCCTTCTCCACGCCCTTCTGGGGGTCCAACAGCAGTCCCATGGAGCGCGCAGCCCCTTCGCCCGCAGCCCCCAGGGCCTTGACGGTCATGTGGGTGAGCGGTTTGAGCACGGCATCGGCAATCCATTCCTCCGCCCCTTCGAGTCCGTCCTTGTAAGGGCCGTGGTGGGCGCGCTCTGGGGGCGCTACCCCACCATCGACCAGGGACTGTGTGACGGAGATGAGGGCTATGCCATCGGCAATGCAATGGTGAATGCGCACCATCATCGCGGAGCCGCCTTTGTAGTGCTCCACCAGGTGGAACTGCCACAGCGGATGCTGCTTGTCCAGCGGCTGCATGGTGAGTTCGGCCAGGCGGTCCTGCAAGGCTTCCTGTGCGCGCCCGGCGGGTTTGCGGGGCAGTTTTTCTATCACCACGTGGTTGGCCAGGTCAAAGGCCGGATCGTCCACCCAGGTAGCACCGGCGGCGTCTTCCACCGCGCACTGCTTGAAGCGCGGGTACCTCAGCAGCCGCTCCTCAATGCGCTGGCACAGGTCTGCATACCGCACGCCCGGCTTGAGCACCCAGACGCCCACAATCATCATCAGGTTGGAGGCAGAGTCCATGCGCAGCCAAGCCGTATCCACCTTGCTCATACGCTCGCCATACAGCCCCAACACCCCACCCAGGGCATGGACCATATTGTCCTGAAAAGCGGTTTGCGCACCCCCATGCCCACCCGCTTCGTGCGCGGGGATGTCTTGGGGTTGGGAAGCCGCCCCGGCGGCGGTGCGGCGCTTGGCGGTTGAACCCGCACTTTTGGCATTTACTCGGGTAACCATCAATTCTCCAGAACAGGCAACTCGGGGACGCAATACTGAGGCTGGGGCTACTGTACTATTCTTCCTTCCCAACGCACCGTAAGATACCGGACAAATGTCCACGACCGTTGGATATTCACCCTACAACCACCACCCGATTTACCCACCCCGGAGTCACCCATGTCCGATCTGAAGAAACAATTCGAAGCTGCCGTCGCCAACTCCAAGAATTTGTCCGAACGCCCGGACAATGCCACGCTGCTGAAAATCTATGGCTTGTACAAACAGGCCAGCAGCGGTGACAACGCCGAGAAAAAGCCCGGTTTTGTCGATATGGTCGGTCGGGCCAAGTGGGATGCCTGGAACGCCCTCAAGGGCACCAGCAGCAAGGACGCCATGCAACAGTATGTGGATCTGATTGAGTCTTTGAGCTAAATCAGGTTCTAGCCCGCGCAAAAGCTGTCTTTTCAGCTATTAAAAACATAGCGCTTCGGTGCTATGTTTTTTTTGCGCCGGGCTTTCTTGCGGCGGCTTTGGGTGCCAGCAGGTCATCGAGGTTCTTGACGATTTCCGCTTCAATGCGGTCCTTGAAGGCACCCAACAAAAACCCCAGCTTGGCGTCCAGATCAAAGTGGTCCGCGGTGACGTGCAACACCCCGTTGACCCCGGAGCGGGTGAACCGGACCCAATCTTCCTGGGCACCTTCTTCGTATGTGCACTGCATGCCGAACTCGGTTTCAACCTCCTCTGCCCACGAGTACGCAATCTTGCGGGCCGCCGCCAGGCTCAGGGAATGTTCGCGTCGAATATGCAGATTGGCCAATGCCGTACTCCTCACTAAGAATGGTTCACCCGGTTGGAAGGGTTTGGGTCATACTCCCACGCATCATAGAACCACTGGCCCGCCTGAACCGCGCCGCTGACCCATGCTCTACAAATTCAAATCCAAGGCGACCGGCGACCTCATCATGCTGGAGCCCAACGGGCGCCAGATTCTAGGGCTGATTGGCAAGGACGACGATGCCCACGGGCAAAAAGGCATCGTTCTGCCCGCCGAAATGCCTGCAGCCATTTCGGCCCTTGAACAGGCCATTGCGCTGGATGAGGCGGCTATTCAGCAGCGCTTGCAGGACGCACAGGCGGCCGGTGAAACCCTGTCGCGTACCGATCTGGTGAGCCTGCGCCAGCGCGCCGTGCCCTTCATCGACATGATGCGGCGCTGCCACCGGGCGGACACCGCAATTGTCTGGGGCGTTTAACCGGTGCCCGCCGCCCGTTGCTACTTGTAGCTGCGGGCGTCTTCGATGATCTTGCCGTCATTGGGCAAACTGCCCACAGCCACCAGTTCGACCTGGCCGCGCAGTTTGGTGACGTCGCGAATGGCCTCGCTGATGCGTGCCGCCAGCCCATCGACCGGGTTGCCCACTTCCACCCGCAGGGTCATGCTGTCATTGGCCATTTCCCCACTCACTACCAGGCGCGCGCGCGCCACCTCGGCAAAGCGCTTGGCAATGTCATCCACCTGCTTGGGATGCACGAACATGCCCCGAATCTTGGTGGTCTGGTCGGCGCGCCCCATCCAGCCCTTGATGCGCACGTTGGTGCGCCCACTGGGGCACGGGCCGGGCAGCACCGCAGAGAGATCGCCGGTACCGAACCGAACCAGCGGATACGTCGGGTTGAGGCTGGTCACCACCAGTTCTCCCACTTCCCCATCGGCCACCGGGTCGCCCGTGCCGGGGCGCACGATTTCCACGACCACACTTTCGTCCAGCACCAGGCCCTCGCGCGCGGAGGTCTCGTAGGCGATCAGTCCCAGATCCGCCGTGGCGTAGCACTGGTAGCCGTCAATGCCACGCGCCAGAAACCAGTCCCGCAAAGAGGGCGGAAACGCCTCACCGCCAAACATGGCCTTCTTGACACTGGGCAGCGCCACACCCATTTCGGCGGCCTTGTCCACAATGATCTTCAGAAAACTCGGCGTGCCAATGTAGCCAGCCGGCTGCAGATCGCGCATGGCCTGCACCTGCTGTTCCGTCTGCCCCGTCCCCCCCGGAAACACCGTGCATCCCACGGCATGGGCCCCGGTCTCCATCATGGAGCCGGCCGGCACGAAGTGGTAGCTGAAGCTGTTGTGAATCAATTCGCCCGGGCGAAACCCGGCGGCAAAAATGGCCCGCGCCATGCGCCAATAGTCGCGTGCGGTGCCTTCGGGCTCGTAGATCGGGCCGGGGCTGGCAAACACCCGGGGCATGGCCGCCCCAAAACCTTCGGAACTGAAGCCGCCAAACACATTGCCTCCCGCTGCCTGCTCGCGCGAGGCCTGCTGCAGCCCCTGCAGCTCGCTCTTGCGGGTGACCGGCAACTGCGCCAGCGCGGCGCGGCTGGTAATGCGGGTGGCATCCACGCCGCCCAGAATCTGCGCAAATGCCGCACTGCGGCCCTGGGCATGCCCGACCTGCACCGGCAGGGCCGCCATCAGCGCCGCTTCACGCTGTTCGACCGAGCGGGTTTCCAATGCATCGAAATAGTTAGCCACAGCCCATCTCTCCGTTAATACCGACGACACCTTGGGTGGAAAAAGCGGCCCCGCGCAGCGGGCACGCTGCGGGGTGTTTCATGCCAGCCAGCGCTTGCGGCGCTTGTAGCTCTTGACGTCCTTGAAGCTCTTGCGCTCTCCCCCGCCCACGCCGAGATAGAACTCCTTGACGTCTTCGTTGGTGCGCAGGTAGTCGGCCGCGCCGTCCATCACCACGCGACCGGACTCCATGATGTAGCCATAGTCGGCGTATTTCAGGGCCATATTGGTGTTTTGCTCGGCCAGCAAAAAGGTCACCTTTTCCTTGGCGTTGAGGTCTTTCACAATCTCGAACACTTCTTCCACGATATGCGGTGCCAGACCCATGGAGGGTTCGTCGAGCAACACCATGCTGGGGTTGGCCATCAGGGCACGGCCAATCGCACACATCTGTTGCTCGCCACCGGATGTGTAAGCGGCCTGGCTGGTGCGCCGGGTTTTGAGACGCGGGAAGTAGTTGTAGACCTTCTCCAGGTTGGCGGCGATCTCGGCCTTGCTC
>CAZDDK010000080.1:0-13100 GCA_964504185.1 uncultured Rhodoferax sp.
AGTTGCCCTGCGCGCGGACGTGCGTTTCGAGCAGCTCCAGGATGCACTCAAGCCGCTTTGGAAATATGCCGGGGCGCGGTCGCTGGCGGATGGTGCGGGCAGCTCCTACGAGGATGAGCCGGGCATCCGGTTTGATGAGCCGGAGCACTTGCTGCAAATGTGCTGGACAGTGTCTGGGGATGACGATTTCCGTCAAACCCTGGACGAACTGTGCATGAATTTGAATGAGATTGCGGACGCGGGTGCCGCCGTGGAGGTCACGTTCTACGACGCGGATTTTGACGAGGAGGATGGACCCGCAGGTGCCGAGTCCCGCGACGATTTCCTGATGCTGTTTGTTGGCCCCAACCCGGCGGCCATCATGCAGGTTCAGCGGGATTTGCTGGTGCAAGATGTGGTCAGCTTGATGGAGCGCCATTTCGACGGCTCGCAATTGGGCGACGTGGTCAACGAAATCGATCGTTTGTTTGCGCAGCGCTTCGATGCATTGGTAAATTCCCTGGCGTTGGGCAAGCCTTCCAGCGGCTCCGGCGGCAGCCATGGCGGATTCCATGGGGGGGGACGCAAACCCCGGCATTTGCACTGATCCCATAAATCACCAGAACTTGATAGCATGCAGGGCAGAGGTACACATGCTCAAGAAGATTAAGGTTGAACAACTTGTCCTTGGGATGCATCTCAAGGAGTTTTGTGGTTCGTGGATGGAGCATCCCTTCTGGCGGACTGGCTTTGTTGTCACCGACCCGCACGACATCAAGACCATTTTGGCCAGCAGCATCCGTGAGGTGTGGATCGACTCCTCCAAAGGCCTGGATGTGCCGGTGGACACGCCCGCAGTGTCTGAGGCCGAATCCGACGCGCAGGTAGAAGCGCAATTGCGTGAGGAGAGCAGCCAGGTGCGTGAAGTGGCACCTGTTTCCATGCGGGTGGAAGTGGAGCGCGCCGCCAAGATCTGTCTGCAGTCCAAACAGGCCGTGATATCCATGTTTCAGGAAGCCCGTATGGGCAAGTCGGTGGATACGGGCAGTGCCCGTCAAATGGTAGAAGAGATTACGGATTCCGTCGCGCGCAACCCCGGTGCCTTGATCAGCCTGGCCCGCCTGAAAACGGTGGATGACTACACCTATATGCATTCGGTGGCGGTGTGCGCCATGATGGTCAGCCTGGCCAGGCAGTTGGGGCTCGATGAGGAGCAAATACGTGTGGCTGGCATGGCGGGGTTGATGCACGACTTGGGAAAGGCATTGATGCCCATGGACGTGCTCAACAAGCCGGGAAAGCTCACCGAAGCGGAATTCGGCATCATCAAGACCCATCCGGTGGAAGGCCATCGGATGCTCTTGACCGGCCGCGACGTGCACCCCATGGTGCTTGATGTGTGCCTGCACCACCACGAGAAAACCGACGGTTCGGGCTATCCCAAGGGTCTCAAGGAAGACGAGATCAGCCTGTTCGCCAAGATGGGGGCAGTCTGTGACGTGTATGACGCCATTACCTCCAACCGGCCGTACAAGCTCGGCTGGGACCCGGCGGAGTCCTTGCGCAAGATGGCGGAGTGGGCCAAGGGGCATTTTGATGCCAAGGTGTTTCAGGCATTTGTGAAAAGCCTGGGCATCTACCCCATCGGCTCGCTGGTCAAGCTGACATCGGGCCGATTGGGTGTGGTGGTGGAGCAAACCGGAAAGTCGCTGACCACGCCCATGGTGAAGGTCTTTTTTTCCACCAAATCGAATATGCGGATCGTCCCGGAATTGGTGGACTTATCGCACGCGCAAGCGACCGAAAAAATCGTCGGCCGCGAAGACCCGGCTAAGTGGCGCTTCCCCGACCTCAACGAGTTGTGGTCCGGACTCAGCCACGCTCCTTGGTGAGCCGGCGGGTTTTTGGCCATCAGCCCGCGTATTATTTAGATAGTTTGCTATATATTTGGTAGCAATAGGTCCTCGCTTCCCCGACGCGCAGGGGGGCTGATTGGCGCGTGGTACAACCACGCCATGGTGGAATCGACAACACGCCGTCGCGGCGCACGCAAAACAACCTCGGCGAGTGCGTTTGCGCCTCCGCGCCCGGCGGCCTCTTTGCTGGAGCGCACCGCACTGCAACAGCGCCTGGCGCGCGCACAAGGCCATCTGTGGGTGCACGGACCGGCTGGCTGCGGGAAAACCACCGCCATGGCCCAGATGGTGCATGGCCGACGCCCGCAGGCGCTCTGGCTGCGCCTGGATGCCATGGACCGCGATGCGGCGGTCTGGTTTGATCGTGTCACGCAGTTGTTTTGCACCGACCGGGCATCCGTCGGCGCATCGCCACTGCGCTACGGGCCGGAGCATGCGCACGACCTGGGCCGCTTCGCCCGTCATTTCTTTCGCAGTCTGTGGAGCGGCTGGTCCGCAACGCGGGTATGGGTGCTGGACGACGTGCATGAACTGGCTGCTGAAGCCCAGGAAGCCGTCCTCCCGGTTTTGTTGCAGGAAGCGCCCGAGGGCTTGACCGTCGTGCTCGTGGGGCGTTCCGCACCGGTAGCAGGCACCGCCCGAGCGGTGGCCAACCGCCAGCTCACGATTGTGGGGCCGCAGGAACTGCGCTTCTCCGATGCGGAAGCAGTGGCACTGTTTGCGCGCGAGGTGGGGGACAGCGCAACGCCTGCGCAGGCGCGGGATTGGTGCCAGGCTTTTGACGGTTGGGCGGCAGGGTTGGTGGCTGCGTGCACCGCGCTGCAACGCCCTGGATTCGATGCCTCGCAACCGGCCGCGCAGGGATTGGAATCGGTGGCGCTCCTGCAATATCTGGCGGCGGAGGGCTTTGCCCACTTGCACGCGCCGGAGCAGTCCGTGCTGCTGTGTACCGCTTTTATGGGACGTTTTACTGCAGCACACGCTGGCGCGCTGGCGGCCTGCGACGGCTCCCAGGCATTGCTGAACGGATTGTTGCGTCACCAGGGCTTCCTGGAAGCCAGTCCACCGTATTACCGTGTCCATGCGGTCTTTCGCCGGTTCTTGCAAACGCTGTGGCAACCGGGCAGCGCGCGCACCGCGATACTGCGCCACAGCGCCAGCCTCCTGGAAGGCGACGGCCAGTGGCTGGAGGCCGCACAGCTGTGGGCGGCGCTGGGCGACGCCCACGCGCACGCGGACCTCGTGCAGCGCCTGGCCCCCCGCCTTTTGGCTCAGGGCCAGGGCCATGGCGTCGTCCAGATGATTCGTGCGCGCGAACCGGACGCGGCTGCTCGGGACGGCGGGCCGGCCCATGCGCGTGTGCTGTTTTGGTTGGCGCAGGCCCTGTCAGAGACGGATGCGGCCCAGGCCGGCGCGGTGGCGCGCGAGGCGCTGCAACACTGCACGCTCGGTGCGGATGCGGTGGGAGCATTCCTTGCCACCGGCACCTTGCTGACCTTGCTGCGCACACAGCGCACCGAGTTGCCCGATGCCCTGGCTCTGGCACAGCGCTGCGAGCGCGACTACCTGTGCTTGCGCGACGGGCTGGCCCCGGAACTGCAACCCTATGCGGCCGGGGCCTACATCGCGGCCTTGTCCACCCAGCACCATGGAGCCGCGATCGACAGCGGGGTGCTGGTGGCCCTGTTGGATGCATTGCAAGCCGACACCAATCCACAAATGCGGTTGCGCTGGCTGACGGTGTTGCACGAGCAGTGCTACATCCGCCAGGATCCGGTGCACGTTCATCGCCTGGAAACCCTGGCGCAGACCCTGTGTGCCCACCCCCTGGTTCGCGATGCGGCGCGCATGGACTGGTGGGTGGAACTGGCCCGCGCGCGGGTGTACCAGCGCCGTCTGGCGCAGGCGGATGCCGCGCTGGACCAGGCCGATGCCCTGTTGCAGCGGCTGGACGATACCGTGGTGCGCTGCCACGTCCAGGCTTGGCGGCTCATCGTGCGGTGCCGCCAGGGGCGGGCACGCGAATGCCAGCATCTCCTGCTCAGCAACCAGCCGCAGTTCTCCACCGTACCGGTCCTGGTGCGCGCCACGGTGCACTGGGCCGAGGGCAATTGGCATTTGTACGCGCAACAGTATCCGTCGGCGCTGGAGCAGTTTGACGCCGCCATCCACTGCTACGCGCTGGCCGGGGCCAGTCCGGAGCAAGGCCCCATGATCTGGCTCGGACAAAGTCTGGCCCGGCTGTACCTGGGTTACCACGACGGGGCCTTGCAATCTCTGCAACCTTTGCTGCAGTCCACCGTGGGCGGCATGAGCCGCGCGCGTCTGCAGGCCTATGCGCTGGCCGTGCAGGCCTGTGTGGCCATCGCCCGTGGCACGCCCGACGCGGCGGACCTTCTTCCACGCTGCTGGAGCGCGCTGCGCGAAACCGACTACCGCGACGCCATGCAGGGGGGCGACTCCTGGGTGGCCGAGTTGTGCGCGCGGGCCTTGCAGCGGGGCATTGAGGTCGAGTTTGTGGACGCCGTCGTGCGCCATCGCCAGTTGCCCGCTCCGGGGGGGGCACCGCAGTGCTGGCCCTATCCCGTGCGCATCCACTGTCTGGGGGACTGGGTGCTGCACACCGGCGCTCGGCCCGCGTCAGAACGGGAATTGCGGACCTCGCTGGAGCTGCTGCACCGGGTCCTGGCACAGGCACCCGCGCCCTTGCCCATTGATGAGTTGATCGGTGACTTGTGGCCGGGCGAAGGGCGTGAAGGTGCGCAAAAGGCTTTCGATGCAGCCCTGCACCGGCTGCGCAAGCGACTGGGCTGTGAGGACGCGCTGCGCCTTGCGCAGCGGCAACTGTCGCTGCATCCCGGCTGGGCCTGGGCGGACGTGATCGCCCTGGAGCAGCGGCTCGATGTGGCCGGTTCCGTCCATTCCGGTGGCGCGGCGGCTCTGGATTTTTGCGAGGACGTGCTGGGCCTGTATCAGGGGCATTTGCTGCCGGATCTGGACCATCCGGCGGTGATTCAGCGGCGCAGCGTGCTGTGGCTGCGCGTGCGCAGTGCAGTGGAGTCGGCACTGAAACAGGCAAACGACTGCGACGGCGTGCGCCTGCGGCCGCTTGTGGAGCGCCTGCAACAGCTGCACGCGTCTGCGCCCTGGGTGGCACTGGCCCACACGTAGGTGCAACGTAGGTAGGCGCAGACCGTCTGCGCGGGCCACACTGCGGCCTATGAAAACCCCGCTCTTCACCCTTTCCGCGTTGGCGTTGGCTTGCACCCTGGTGGCTGTGCCGGCCTTGGCCCAAAAACCCACGGCAGTGTCTCCCGCGCAAAAGCCCACCAAGGCCCAACTGGCCGCTGAATTGGCGGCAGCCTTGCAGGCCTGCTCCTATGACGGCAGCCCGGTGACGTTTTCGCCACCCGACCTGTCCAAGGGCGGCAGCAGTGGCAAGCAGGTGGTGGCCGAAATCATGCGCTACACCGGCCTGCCCGCCAACTTCGTGGTGGTGGAGGGCCAGGTGCCCAACGCAGCGGCGGTCATCATGGCCGGGCCGGACAAGGTGCCACGCCGCGTCATCGCCTACAACCCAACGTTTATGGGCGAAGTCATCCGCGCCACCCAGGCCAACAACTGGGCACCGGTGAGCATCATGGCGCATGAGATTGGCCACCACCTCTCGGGCCACACCATCGTGCCCGGCGGCAGCCAGCCACCCATCGAGCTCGAATCCGACAAGTTCAGCGGCTTTGTGCTCTACAAAATGGGCGCGCCGCTGAAGGACGCGCAAAACGCCATCGCCACGCTCATCCCCGAGGCCGACGGCCAGACCCACCCCGGGCGCAGGAAGCGCCTGGCCGCCATCGCCAACGGCTGGATCGAAGCCTGCGAGCTGCAGGGCGGCGGCGCGCAATGCCAGGGTGGCAAGCCGGTGGCCACCGCCCAGGCTCCTGCAGCCCCGACTGCAATTACCACCCCTGCAACGGTTTTGCCGACCGCCAAGCGCGCACCCAGCCCGACAACCGCCCCAGTCATTCCCGCGCCCGCCCCGGTCGCCCCGGTCGCCGTCGCCCAGGTCATGCCCAAGGCCGATGCCAACGCCTTGCCCTCCAAGGGCGGGCAGTTCATTTATGACGAGTTTGGCATCCTGGACCCGGCCATCCGCGCCCAGTTTGAAAAGCAGATGCACGAGTACGCACAGGCCACCGGCGTGGAAATCGTCACCTTGCTGGTCAAGGACCTGGACGGCAAATCTGCCGAGGACTACGCCCACGCCATGATGCGCCAGCTGCGGGTGGGCAAGCTCGATGTGGGCAACGGCGCTGTGCTGGTGGTGGCACCGGAGCAAAACCAGGTTGCCGCCGTGATGGGTGCTGGCGTGGCGCTGGAGATGGACGGACTGGACAAGGCAGCCCAGCTCAAGCGCTGGGTGGAGTCGGCCTGGCCCCAGTGCAAACGCAAGAACGCCTGCGGCAACTGGACCGAGAACCTGATGCTGGCTGCCGACCATGTCCGCAGAAACACCAAGAGCCTGGACTGGACCATCGCCTTTTCGTCGCTGGAAGAGATGCAGCAAGCCGCCGCCGCCGAGAACGCCGCCCCCAGGGCCACCCAGGACAGCAAGGTCTGGAACAAGATCGTGCGCCTGAGTGGCACCGTGGAGAACCTGCAGCCGCCCGTCGGCAACAAGGCCGCATGGGTCAACGAAGGCTTGGTGCGCAGCGGCAAAAAGGCGGTGCTGCTGCGCAGCGCCGGGGGGCTGACCACCATGCTGTACCTGGACCCGCGCATCGAGGCGCTGATGCCCGGCGGGGCGCTGCAGCAAGGCAAGAGCTACACCCTGGTCGCCCGCGCCGCCAGCCTGTCCTGGAACCCCAAGGACACCCAAGAGGTCAATGTGCTGAGCTACGCCGTCACCGAGTGATCCATGTCGCCGCACACCGTCGCCATGGCGCTCGCAGGGGCCGCCAACCTGGTGCTGGCCGGCACCTGGATGTTTGCCGCGCTGCTGGGCAGCAACGGCCTGAGTGGGCTGAACGGCGGCGTCTTCCTGGCCTGCATGGCGTTGATGTTGGTGCTGCTGTGGGGCGGCGGTCTGGTGCTGGCGCGCCGGGTCACCGTTTGGGGCCTGGAGCGCGGATGGAACGCCGCCTTCTGCGTGGTGCTGGCCACGCTGATCGCCGTGACAGCCTGGCTGGTACTGGCCATGCTGGCCACCCTGGTGCTGGCGATTGCCGGCGGATGATACGCTGGCAAGCAGAGATCACGCCATGTCAACCGCCCAAGCCCATCCCCTGCTCCAGAGCTTCGCGTTTTTGGAACACGAGGCGGGATTCACGCTCACCGAGTTCAGCGACACGCCCGCCGCGTTTGACAACTGCGTGGCGCACTACACCCGCGCAGCGGGCCACGCACCCCCGCTGGACGTTCGCATCGAGCGCGACCGGGGCCAGGTCTTTGTGGAACTGCGCTGGAACCATGGCCCATGGCGCGACAAGGAGTCGTTCCTGGAGCGCCTGGGCATCCCGCGCGGCCGTCATCCCAGCGATGCCTTTGGCGCCTGGACGGGCTACCACCTGGGCGCACAGGCCCATGACCTGCGCTGCCACCTGCCGCTGCTGATACAGCACCTGCCGGAAGAACCCCACACCCCCCATCTGAGGGACTTTGCATGACATGGACTCTACGACACACCGCATGTGCCACCCAGCAGGAGCAGACACTTTGCCCGGTCGGCAATCCGGTGACCGCAACGCACTGACGCCAGCCTATTTTGATAGCGCAGCATGCCTGAACTGCGGTGCCACGCTGACGGGGCCTTTTTGCGCGGCCTGCGGACAGCGCAGGGCCACGCGGCTGGGCGTTTCCACCGTGCGCACCGAGGCCTGGAGCCGACTGCGGTTGTTTGACAGCGCTCTGGTGCGCTCGTTGTGGCTGCTGGTGCGCCAGCCCGGCGGCTACGCCCGCGCGTATGTGCTGGGGCAACGCGCCGGGGTCATGCAACCGTTGGCGCTGTTGCTGGTGCTGATTGGCTTGTTGGTGCTGCTGCTGGGCTACACGCAGTACCTGGCACCGCCCTCGGACAACGAGGTGCTGGTGCGCATGTTTGCCCTGGTGCGGGAGTATTCCAAGTGGTCGTTCTCCCTGGGCATCGTGGCCATCTACCTGGCGGCCTGGCTCATGTTTCGCGGCCACCTGGGTTACAACGCCACCGAGCTGCTGGTGCTGGCCGCCTGCGCCCACACGCTGTGCCTGGTGTTGCAGCTCGTGAACCAGTTGCCCTTGCTGGTCTGGAACGAAGTGCCCCATCTGCAATGGCACAAGCGCTGGACACCCTACCCAGTGGGTGCCCTGCAGGCCATGGTGGTGTGGCTGGCCATGCGCCAGTTCTTTTGCGTGCAGGGCCGCGCGGGCCATGCGCGCCTGATGGTTGCAGCACTGCTGTACCTGGGTGCCAAGTGGGGTGTGCAGCAGGTGTACGCACGCGCCGTAGTGGAGGTGGTGCACTGGCAGATGGGGCTATAAGTTAGGAATAAAAAACACCTGTAGCCCGCGTAAATATTGAATTTAATGCTATGAAATTCGTAGCAATTTGCACAATGACTCAGGCAGACTCCCACACCACGCGGTCCGTGCTGGCAGACCACGCCGCAAATTGGTCCGCGTAGGCTTCTTCAATGCGGCCGCGCTTGACCTTGAAGGTCGGGGTGACGAAGCCGTTCTCCGGGGTCCAGGTCTGGGAGATGACGGCCAGGCAGCTCAGCCGCTCGTGTGGCTCCAGGCGGGCGTTGAGGGTGTTCAGGTGCTCGAGCAGCGCCTGCGTCAGCGCCTGGCGCTCGCTCGCCGACGCAATCCGGCGAATGGCGTCCTGCGACAGCATCACCAGGCCCAGTGGTTGCGTCAAGTTGGCACCGGCCACGGCGCAGGCCTCGATGTCGGGGTGCAGCACCAGCAGGTCTTCAATCGGTGCGGGGGCCACATACTTGCCCTTGCTGGTCTTGAAGATGTCTTTCACCCGGCCCGTGATGCGCAAGAAACCCTGTGCATCGATTTGCCCCTTGTCGCCGGTGCGCAGCCAGCCGTCAGCGGTCATCGCGTCGGCGCTGGCCTGCGGCTCCTTGTAGTAGCCCTGCATCAGCGCGGCGCTGCGCATCTGGATCTCCCCGGTGGCGGGGTCGATGCGGCTTTCCACCTCGTCATAGGTCAGGCCCACCGAGCCGGTCAACAGGGAGCCGGGCAGGGTGGAGTGGGACACGCCGCAGTTCTCGGTCATGCCATAGACCTCGATCAGGTCCAGCCCCAGCGCGCGGTACCACTGCAGCACGTCGGCCGGCATGGGCGCGGCCCCCCCGGCGGCCAGGCGGCACTGGTCCAGGCCCAGGCCCTTGAGGATCTTGCGGCGCACCAGGCCGCCGATCAGCGGCAGCGCCATCAGCAGCTGGAGCTTCTGGGCCGGCAGCTTGGTGTGCACCCCGTGCTGGAACTTGACCCACAGGCGTGGCACCGAGAAGAAGATGGTGGGCCGCGCGCGCTGCAGGTCCTGCACAAAGGTGTCCAGCGATTCGGCAAAGAACACCTGCCCGCCGTAGCGCAGCGAGGCCTGTTCGATCAGCATGCGCTCGGCCACGTGCGCCAGCGGCAGGTAGGAGATGTAGCGGTCACGGGCATCCATGCGCACCCGGCGTGTGGCGCTGCTCACACCCCAGGCCATGGAGCGGTAGGTGTGCACCACACCCTTGGGTTTTCCGGTGGTGCCGGATGTGTAGATGATGGTGCAGACCGCATCCATGTGCGCCAGGACCGGATTCTGCAGGGGCGGTGTTGCGGCCAGCAAATGGTCCCAGCCCAGCGCGGGCAGCGGGGGGGCCAGCGGCAACGCCACCAGGGGCAGGTCCACCGGCAGGCCGCTTTGCAGGTTGGCGGTGTCGTCCATCTTGCCGATAAAGCAGGCCCTGGATTCGCTGTGCCGCAGGATGTAGGACACCGCCTCGGCGTTGAACGTGGGATAGATCGGCACCGAGATGTGTCCCGCCATCTGGATGGCCAGGTCGGCCAGAATCCAGTGCGCGCTGTTCTTGCCGATGATGGCCACCCGGCTGCCCGCAGGCCAGCCCTGGGCTTGCAGCCAGGCGGCGATGCGGCGCGCCTGGTCGGCGGCCTGCTGCCAGCTGATGGCCTGCACCGCCCCGCCGCCCATTGGTTGGAACAGGTAGGTGCGCTGGGCGCTTTCGCGTTCCCAGCGGAACAGGCATTGCAGCGGCAAGTCGTCGGCAGATACGGTAATGGGGGCTGTCATGGGTCGTCCATAGAGGGTGCGCGCCATTCTCAAGTTGCAGTGCAGGAGCGGCAATGGTGCTGACCCTAAGTGACGTGCAAACCGCAGCTAAGGGTTTCTGCGGTGTTTGCGCGACAATTGGGCCCTTTTCACTTTTTGCCTCGAGATAGCGTTCAGACATGTCTACCACGACTACCATCACGGTTCGCCCCGCCACCCTGCGCGATGCCAAAGCCATCGCCGAGCTTCACAATGCCTCGGTGTGCGACGCCTTCAAGGCCGCCGTGCCCAATGCCCCGGTTCCCGTTTCCGCCCTGGAGAAGCCGCCGTCCTACTGGCGCGAAGCCATCGAATACGCCGAACCCCAGGTGCATGTGGCCCTGGACGGCGACAAAATCGTGGGCTTTGTGGGGTTCGATCGTTCACGCGACAAGGGCACGCCCCAGACCATGGGCGAGATCTGGGCCATCTATGTGGCGCAAAGCCACCTCAGCCAAGGCGTGGGCCTGGCGCTGTGGGATGCCGCCCGCGAGGGCCTGCTGGAAGAAGGCTGCACCCACGTCACCCTCTGGATCGCCTTGTCCAACGACCGCGCCCTGCGCTTCCACGAACTGGCCGGCTTCAAGCGCGAACCCAGCAGTGCCAAGACGGTGCCCGTGGGAACCGCCCGGGTCGAGGAAATTCGCCTCAAGCGCGCGCCGCCCTAGAGTCGGCGCAGTACGGCGCTGCCGATCGAGTAGCCCGCGCCAAAGGAGCAGATGACACCAGTGTCACCGGTCTTGAAGTCGGCCTTGTGGCGGTGAAAGGCGATGATGGAGCCGGCCGAGGCGGTGTTGGCGAACTCGTCCAGAATCACCGGTGCCTCGTCCAGCGTCGCGTCGCGCCCCAGCAGCTTGCGGGTGATGAACTGGTTCATGGACAGATTGGCCTGGTGCAGCCAGAACCGGCGCACGCCGGTCGGAGCCAGTTCGTGCGCGGCCAGGTGGCTGGCCATGTGCTCGGCCGCCATGGGGCACACCTCCTTGAACACCCGCCGACCTTCCTGGCGGAAGAGCTGGTCGCGGTCTTCGGGGTCGCGGTCCTCGGCGCGCGACATAAAGCCCGCGTTGTTGCGAATGGCGTTGGAAAACGTGGTCTGCAGCCGCGTGCCCAGGATCTCAAACGCGCCGGCCGGTGCCAGGTCCAGCCGCTCCACGAGGATGGCGGTGCACACATCGCCAAAGATGAAGTGGCAGTCGCGGTCCTGCCAGGCCAGGTGGCAGGAGGTGATCTCCGGGTTGACGACCAGGATGGCGCGGGCGGTGCCGGTGCGCACCGCGTTGACCGCCATCTCCAGGCCAAAGGTGGCCGACGAGCAGGCCACGTTCATGTCAAACGCGTAGCCATTGATGCCCAGGGCGGTCTGGATCTCCACGCCCATGGCGGGATAGGCGCGCTGCATATTCGCGGCAGCACAGATCACGCCGTCCACATCGGCGGCGGTCTTGCCCGCGCTGTTGAGCGCGTCCTGCGCGGCCTTGACGGCGATTTCGGCCATCAGCGAGAGCTCGGAGTCCGGGCGGGACTTGAATTCGGGGCGCATGCGCCGGGGGTCGAGCACGCCGGATTTGTTCATCACGTAGCGGCGCTTGATGCCGGAGGCCTTCTCGATGAACTCGACGCTGGAATCGGTGATGGCGGCGCGCCTGCCTGCAGCAATCTCGTCGGCGTACTTGGTGTTTTCCTGTTGGGCATAGGCGTTGAAGGCGGCAACCAACTCCTCGTTGGTGATGACTTCGGGCGGGGTAAACAGGCCAGTGCTGCTGATGGCGACGCGGTGCATAGTGAAAAACTCTTCTCGTGATTAAAGGGGCAAAACGAATGCCGCGCTGAATTATGCGCTGGCCAGCAGCAGGCCTGTCACAGCCGTTACACGCACAGAGGGCAGGGCGACTCGAAAAACAGTACGCTTGTTCCCTTCTTTCAAGGAAACCCGACATGACACTGTTCCGTACCTGGGCCGCCAAGGCGGCCGGCAGCGCGCTGGAGCGCATGGACTATGACCCCGGAGCCCTGCAGCCCGAAGACGTGGAGATTGCGGTGGAGTACTGCGGCGTGTGCCATTCCGACCTGGCCATGGTGGACAGCGAGTGGTTTGCGGCCACCTACCCCCTGGTGCCCGGCCACGAGGTGATTGGCACCATCGTTGCGGTGGGTGACCAGGCCAAGGGCCGTGCCGTCGGCCAGCGCGTGGGCCTGGGCTGGCACAGCCAGAGCTGCTGCCACTGTCATTTCTGCATGGGCGGCGAGCAAAACCTGTGCGCCAAGCGCCAACCCACCATCATCGGCCGCCACGGCGGTTTTGCCGACCGCGTGCGCGCCCACTGGGGCTGGGCTTTGCCGATTCCCGCAGGGCTGGACCCGTCCAGTGCCGGGCCGCTGATGTGCGGCGGCGGCACGGCCTTTTTGCCGTTCGTGATCCATGGCATCAAGCCCACCGATCGGGTTGGCGTGGTGGGCATTGGCGGCCTGGGCCATCTGGCGGTCAAGTTCGCCCGCGCCTGGGGCTGCGAGGTAACGGCCTTCACCTCCACACCCTCCAAACGCGACGAGGCCTTGCTGCTGGGCGCGCACCACACGGTGAGCAGCGTCGATGTGAAGGCGCTCAAGGCGATAGCCGGCACGCTGGACTTTCTGCTGGTCACCGTGGGTGCCAGTCTGGAGTGGGATGCGCTGATCGGCACCCTGGCACCCAAGGGACGCATGCACATGGTAGGGGTGGTGACGGAGGCCATGAAGGTCAGGACCGGCGGCCTCTTGTCCTGGCAGCGCAGCATCTCGGCCTCGCCCACGCCGTCCCCGGTGGTGCTGACCCAGATGATGGAGTTCTGCGCCCGCCACGGCATTGCGCCGCAGGTGGAGCACTTCCCGATGAGCCGGACCAACGAGGCGCTGGACCATCT
>CAZDDK010000081.1:0-12734 GCA_964504185.1 uncultured Rhodoferax sp.
CGAGCCCACGGTGGTCGCCAACGCATCCGCCGACATGCTCTGCGCCCGCGAGGAAACCTTGGGCCCCTTCGCCCCGGTGTTCAAGTTCGCCACCGAGCAGGAAGCCATCGATGCGGCCAACGCCACCGAGTTCGGCTTGGCCAGCTACTTCTACAGCCGCGACATCGGGCGCATCTACCGTGTGGGTGAGGCGCTGGAGTACGGCATGGTGGGCATCAACGTCGGCATTTTGGCGACCGAACACGTGCCCTTCGGCGGCGTGAAGCAGTCCGGCCTGGGCCGCGAGGGCAGCCACTTCGGCATGGACGACTATGTGGAGGTGAAATACCTCTGCATTGGGGACATCTTGAAGTAAACCAAGGGCCACCACCCGCTGTACGCACCGAGGACGGATTCACGCCTGCGCGGCGGCACCCTGCAGCTTGGCGCTGATCAGTACCTTGACCCGGGAAAAGCTGGCCTGTATCTCGCCGTGCAAGGGCGAACACCGCACGGCATCCTCCTGGCGTCCCGCTTCTTCGAGCGCCTGGCAGAGTTGCGCCAACGGCTGGGCCCCCACGGCCTTGGACGATGATTTCAGGGTATGGGCGCTGTCCCCCATCCCCTTCCAGTCACAAGCCGTTTGCTGGGTGTTCAAGGTTTCGCACAGCCGTTGGGCCTCCGACAGGTAGCGTTCCAGCAGGCGGCGCTGAATGTTGGCGTTTGAACCGACAAATTTCTCCAACTCATCGGGCGACCATTCCTCTTGCGGTGACAACTGCCCGGACGCGGGTGGTTCCGTCACACCTGGGTGCGCGCACGAATCGCTCAGGCGCTCCAATCGCACCAAAAACTCGACGATGGTGGACACCAGCTGGGCGGGTTCAATGGCTTTGGACAACACCGTGTTCATGCCCGCTTCCAGGCATTGAAGGCGGTGTTCCCGGTAGGTGTTGGCGGTCAGGCCAATCACCAAGGTACTGGCCAATGCGGGGTCCTGGCGAATCAAGCGGGTGGCGGTCAGGCCATCCATGACCGGCATCTGCATGTCCATCAGAACACAATCGAACGCCACTGCCCGCATGAAATTCAATCCCTGCTCACCGTCCGTCGCGGTAATGACCTGGGCACCCGCCTGCTCCAGCATGCCGCGCGTGACCTCCAGGTTAAAGACGCTGTCATCCACCACCAGCACCTGCAGCCCAGTCAGACGGTGGGTCTGCACGGCGTGCTCGGGCTGCGCGAACTCCTCACTGGTTTCCAGGCGCGCAACTTCCCGCAAGGGCAATTCGCACCAGAACGTGCTGCCCAAGCCGAATTCGCTGTCCACGCCCACCGCTCCACCCATCAATTCGGCCAGCTGCTTGGAGATGACCAGGCCCAGACCCGTGCCACCATAGCGGCGGCTGTTGGAGGTGTCAGCCTGCTCGAACGAGGTAAACAGGCGACCGGTTTGCTCTGGAGTCAAACCCACACCGGTGTCAGACACCTCCACACGCAGCCGCACCATGCCCGTCTGGCCCGCCACCGCCCCCCTATTGGTGACCCGCAGAATCACATGCCCCTGCTCGGTAAACTTGATCGCGTTGTCAAGAAAATTGATGATGATCCGGCCAATGCACAGCGCATCTCCGTGCACATAGCGTGGCAAGCCTCGGTCCAGTTCCCGGTGCAACTCAAGGCCCCGCACATGGGCCCGCTCCTGCGCCAGTTGCACCGCGTTGTTTAGAACCTGGATGAGCTCAAAATCGCTCGGTTCGAGATGCAGCTTGCCCGAGTCGATGACCGAAAAATTGAGCACATCGTTCACCACACCCATCAAGTGCCCACCGGCCTGCCGAATTTTCTGCAGATAGTCTGCCACCCGGGCGCTGGGCTGGGCGTTCAGACCGAGATACGCCATTCCCAGCACGGCATTGATGGGGGTGAGCAATTCGTGGCTCATGCGCGCCACAAACTCACCCCGGCTGCGCAACGCATCCTGCGTCTGGCGCTGGGATTCCTTCAATGACAGCTGCGCATCATGCAGCGCCGCAAGTGCCTGGTCTTTGTCTTGCAGCTCCCGTTGCAGGCTGGCAACCAATCGCTGATTGACCAACATCATCAGGTTCATCAGCACGGCCAGACTGAACAGCTGGAACACCAGCACCTGTGCCACGGCGGCGGCACGACCCGCATTTGGTCCGAAGTGAATCACTGGCAACAACACATCGGCCAGGCCCTGCAACGCGTTGAACTCCGCAAACGCCAGCATGATCCCCATGAACAACACCAGAACACCGTGGTTCTTCTCCTGCCCGCGAGCGCGGTACGCCGACAAGGCCATGGACAGCCCAAAAAACGCCGACGCGAGTGAGACCGCGATATTGCGGTACTGCTCCTGGTCTTCCATCGTGGTGAAGAAGACCTGCGCCGCCACAAAAAACAGCGCCACCCCCGATCCCGCGCGGTTTGCATGCTGCAAACCAAAGAACCGGTCACACCCGGCATGCAACAGGTACAAGCCCCCAACCATGCATACGCTGCCCGCAACCGCCAGCCGCCATTCGGGCACATAGGGGCTGGCCAGCAACAGCACCATGCCGAAGAACTGGAACGCAAAATGCCCGAGCCAACGGCCAACACCCTTCATGCGGTCCCGATGCTGGTGCCAGATAAGGCAGCACACCACCACGCACAGGGCACTGCTCCATGCGGCACCCAGCAAAAGGGAGTGAAGATCGAAGGCCATCAGTTTTCAGGAGATATCGGTTGAATGGACAAAACGTAGTACGATGGCCCAAAAAAAATATAGCGCCTGTTTCACATTCCTGCTTATACCCTATGCAACTGGAAGTACAGCGTCATCGGCAAGTCCGGAGGATTGCCCTAGGAGGAGGTGCCTTGGCTGGCACCGTGGGCCTTTTGAGCCTGTTTGTGCCACCGTCCATGCTGGCCACCCTTTTGTGGGTGTCCGTCCTGACGAGTCTGGGACTTTTTGCATCCTGCTTCCTCTGGCTAGGTCCCGGTGCCTCCAATGCGCCCGCGCCCGGCAATGCCCTGCCAAACCACAGCGACCAAGGCCTGCAGCTCGTGGGCGAAGTGCTGCCTACCTGGTCAAACCACATCGGCATCGTCAAGCAGCAAGCCGAAGACGCCACGCTGCAACTCACCGACAGTTTTTCCAATGTGCTGGACCAATTTGAGCAGGCCGGCATCGGGGTGCCACTGGGCGGTGCCGCCGCGCGCAACGACTCCATTGAGTTGCTGACGCTGTGCGAGCGGGAGCTGCAACCGGTCGTTCAGTCCCTGCAATCCATTGTCCAGAGCAAGGATCAATTGCTGGTACGCATTTCACAGCTCACTGAGCAAACCCACGAACTCAAGGCCATGGCGGAACAAGTGCGCAGCATTGCGGCGCAAACCAATCTGCTGGCCTTGAACGCTGCCATTGAGGCGGCACGCGCGGGCGAATCGGGACGCGGATTCGCGGTCGTGGCAGCGGAGGTTCGCCAGCTCTCTCAACGTTCCGCCGCCACCGGCCAAAGCATTGGCGACAGCGTGACCCGGGTGCTACAGGCCATGGACAGCACGCTGGTGGCGGCCCGTGCGTCCACCAAGCAAGACGAAGAGACCGTCAAACTGTCGGGCGAACTAGTGGCCGATGTACTGGGACACGTTCAGCAAATGGGTGCTGCGTCAGAGCGCGTGCGTGACCGCAGCCTGGTCGTGCGCAAGGAGGTGGAGCAGCTTCTGGTGTCCATGCAGTTCCAGGACCGGATATCCCAAATACTGGATGGCACCCTCACCGACATGCGCCGAATGGCCGAGTTGCTGGCCCATCCGCCACAGGACTACCCGTCCCTGGCGCAATGGCTGACCCGCGTCAACGACAACGCCCACATGCAAGAACAGGTGGTTGAATTATGAGTTACACCCAACTGCCCCGGGATGCTGTCAACGTTCTGCTGGTTGACGACGACGGTTTCCAAATTGAATTGCTGACCGAGCAGTTGCAGGCCCTGGGATACCGCCATATCCACGGCATGCAGGACGGCAAGGCGGCAGCGACCGAGATCGCGGCACGCGCCCAACACTACCATCTGGTCTTTCTGGACCTGTCCCTGCCGGGGCACGACGGCTTCAAGCTCATGGAGTCGCTGGCACAGGCCGGTTTCAGCGGCGCTTTGGCCATCATTTCGGGGCAGGAGAAAGAAGTCTTGCACGCCGCATCCCTGATCGCCAACCTGCGCCGGTTTACCTTCCTGGGCGCAGTAGCCAAACCCGTGAGCCGGGCCGCCTTGTCGCAACTGCTGAGTGCCTAACTCCAGCGTGGCGGCCCGATCAACGGGCTAGAATGCAGGCTTCGCGGGCGTCGTTCAATGGTAGGACTCTTGCTTCCCAAGCAAATAACGTGGGTTCGATTCCCATCGCCCGCTCCACTTTAGTGGAGTCTGTTGCCCATATGTGTTCGCGCCGAGGTGCGCGAACCTGCCAGGTGGTAGTGACCAAATTCTGCCGTCACCTGTTGCAGGCAACTGCGTGCCGCAATCTCTCCTTTGGCAGACGCCACCATGTGCATCACGTCGGGTCGCAGGTACCACAGTGTGGTCAGATCGCGCGCCAATTCAATGCGCACCCCAAGTCCCACGTGGCGTTCGTCGCCCAAACGGTCCACCACGTCCAGCATGCACTCGCGCACCTGTTCCAGCACGGCGGTGGGCGCGACGTCCTTGTTGCGGACCAACAGGTTCCAGATGCTTTCACGAATGCCCATGGTGAGGTGTGGCAGGAGGGTGGTGGCTATCAGATGTGCATGCCATGGTGCGCGAATCCCGACCAGCCAAAGCGCCGATGAAAGCCGCAATCACCGGCTATCCCGGTGCTTTACCCTAAAACCGCTCCAGCCGAAATGGCTCCGGTGCAACCACCGTGGGAGCCCCCACCATCATCTCGGCCAACAGCCGCCCGGTGACCGGTCCCAGGGTAAAACCCTGGTGCCCATGGCCAAACGCACACCATAGGCCCGGATGGCGCGGTGCCGCACCAATCACCGGCAGCATGTCGGGAAGGCAGGGGCGCGCGCCCATCCAGGGCTGGGCATCCACCGCGTCCCCCAGTGCAACCAACCCCCGCGCGATAGGCTCCACGCGCTGCAGCTGCACGGGTGTTTGCGGCGTGTCCACCGCGCCCAACTCCGCACCGGTAGTCAGGCGCACGCCACGCGCCATGGGCGCGAGTACGTAACCGCGCTCGGCATCCAGCACCGGGCGCTGCAAAGGCGTAGGCGTGGCGTTGGCGTAATGCCGGTGGTACCCGCGCTTGTGGCCCATGGGCACCGCGTAGCCCAGACGCCGACACAGCGTATCCGACCAAGGCCCCAGCGCCAGCACGGCTGCACGCGCGCGGACATCGCCCTTTTCAGTCCCCACCCGCCACCCCGGTTGCAACGTGGCGGCATCTCCGTGCAGCACCTGGCCACCCCGATGGACAAACAGCCGTGCATAGGCCTGCACCAGCGCACCGGGGTCGTCCACCGACCAGGCCTGGGTGTAGTGCACGGCACCGGCCAGGGCGGCTTGCAGGGCGGGCTCGCGCTGGCGCAAGGCGGCAGCATCCAGCGCCTCAAACGCCACCCCGAACTCATGCTGGCAGCGCTGGGCGTGGCGCACTTCCTCGTCAAACTTCTTGGCGCTGCGAAACAACTTGAGCCAGCCGGTATCGCGCACCGGCGGCGCATCGGGCAGGTGTTGCAACAGTGCATGGTGTTCCGCCTGGCTGCGGGCGATCAGCCCCGACCAGGCCTGGGCAATCTGCGCGTGCCGCTGGGGCTGGGAGTGATACCAGTAGCGCGCCAGAAACGGGGCCTCCTGCGACAGGGCGCTCCAGTGGTAGCGCACATCCAGCGCACGGTTGGTGGCGTAGTGCAGGATCTGTCCCCAGTCACGCGGGAACGCGTAGGGGTATACCGCCTCGCACTGGATCAGCCCGGCATTGCCAAACGAGGTTTCCAGCCCCGGTGCCTTGCGGTCCACCAGCGCCACGTTCCAGCCGCGCTGCTGCAGGTGCAGCGCCACCGACACGCCCACCATGCCGGCACCCAAGACCATCGCGTCGAATTCCATGAATGCCTCGTCGTTACGCTATCACTTTGATAGCTATATTTCCTTATTTTACGCGGGCTAAGTGCCAATTCGGCATAGAAGACTTTTGGGGGACCTGATAACGATCTGCTACAGACAAACAGGGACGGCCATGGCGGTGGCGGCCAGCGCGGTCCCCGACAGGGTCCAGGGCGCGGGCGTGGCGGCGTGGTTCTGCGCGGGGGCGTCGTCCACCCCCAGGCGCACGGTGTGAATGCCGCCGTATCCCACCACACGCACGCGCAGCCCGCCGTGGCCACGCGCCAGCGTGCGCACCGACACGACCAGGGTCGCCCCCGTGCGGTACATCTCAAAGCGCCAGTGCGAACGCACGCCGCGCTGGTGGGCCAGGGTCAGGCCATCGTCGGCCACGTAGTCCTGCACCGCAACCCCGGCGCAATCCGGCCCCAGGATGGCGTGCAGCTCGATGTCGGCCAGGTCCACGCCGGGTTGCTGCGGCCAGCCCGGCTGCATGGGGATCAGGCTGCCTTCGCGCAGGTAGATGGGTGTGGCCTGGGGGCTGCTGGTGGCGTGGACCATGCGCCCCCCGCCGACAAACTGCCCGGTGGCCGCATCCAGCCAGCGGCATTGCCCCGGCAGTACCACGCTGCGCTGTTGCGTACTAGGCTGGAGCACCGGCGCTTGCAGGATGGCCGGTCCGATCAGGAACTGGTCGTCCACGCGGTCCAGCTCCAGCCCATCGGTGTCGGCAAAGTCGTAGAACAAGGGCCGCATCACGGCAGCACCCTGCGCCTCCTGCGCCACCCACAGCTGCACCAGGTAGGGCAGCAGCTTGTAGCGCAGGCGCACATGGTGGCGGATGGTGTCCAGCGCCTCGGCTCCAAAGGCCCAGGGCTCCTGGTCGGCGGTGCCCGCGCAGGCGTGGTTGCGCAAAAAGGGAAACAGGCAACCCGCCTTGTACCAGGCCACGGCCAGGTCCTTGTCGGCGTGCCCGCCAAAACCCGGCACGTCCGGCCCGTTGAAGGGCACGCCCGACAGGGCCAGGTTCAGGCTGCAGTGAATGGCGGTGCGCAGGTGGTGCCAATTGCTGTGGTTGTCGCCGGTCCACACCGCAGCGAATCGGCTCATGCCAGTGCTGGCGCTGCGGGTCAGCAGGAAGGGGCGCTCATCGGGCTGGGCCGCCAGGAAGCCCGCGCGGGTGGCTTGCGCCATGCCCAGCGCATACTGGTTGTGGTAGGCCCAGTGCGGCCATTGCCCCTTTTGGAACAGCATGTCGTCCAGATCGGCAGCGCCGGTGCTGGGGTCGTTCATGTCCAGCCAGGCACCGTCAAAGCCGCTGGCGCGAAAGGCCTTTGCATAGCTGGCCCACCAGTCGCGCGCCTGCGGCAACGAAAAATCGGGAAACCAGGTGCGCCCCGGCCAGACAAAGCCCACATAGGGCTGGCCCTCGGGGTTCTGGCAGAAGATGTCGGCAGCCCGGCCGCTCTCGGCCACGGCAAAACCGCTCTGCACTTTGACCCCGGGGTCCAGAATGGGCACGATGCGCCGCCCCCGCGCCTGCAGGCTCTGCAGGTCTTCGCGCAGGTTTTCAAAGTGGGCCGGATCGGTGGTGAAGACCTTGTAGTCGTCCATGTAGTCGATGTCCAACCACAGCCCGTCGTTGGGGAAGGCCTGGTCGGCAAAGGCCTGGTCCAGGCGGCGCAGCTGCTGCATGCCAGCGTAGCCCCAGCGGCTTTGGTGGTGGCCCAGCGCCCACACCGGTGGCAGGGGCGTGGTGCCCACCAGGCGCTGCAGCCGCTCGGTGACCGACTGCACGCTGTTACCAGCAATCACATACAGCGCAGGCACGCCGTGCGGTGCGCCCAGCCAGAAGCTCGGTGGTGCGTCCTGGCCGTCCTTGCCAAAAAAGAACCAGTTGGAGCCGGTATCCATGAACACGGCACCGGGGTTGTCCACCAACAGGCCGATCCAATGCGCGCCGCTGCGCACCAGCAAGTAGGGAATGGAGGCGTACTGCGGGTCGGCCTGGCCGTGCTCGATGGTGGACATGGCATGGTCGGCCCAGACATCGGCGTTCCAGAAATTGCTGCGCTTGCCGCTCTTTTCCAGCCCGGTGACCTTCTCGCCCTGGCCAAAGAAGCGCATACCGGCATCGCGCGCAAACTGCAGCATCCAGGAGCTGCCACACACGCCCAGGCACGCACCTTCCAGACCCGTGAGCACGGTCTGCCCGCCCGGGTTGGCCAGCGTCAGATTGCCGGTCTCGGACAGTTTCAGCCGAAAACGCGACGTGCCGGGTGCCATCGCGTCTTCGTGCATCGGCAGGGTGCGCGCATCCAGCGGCCAACGGGCCAGGTCTCCCAACTCCACATGAAACACGTCTTCGCCCAGATCGCGCAGACGAAGCTGCACGGTGGACGCCCCCATCGCCAGGGCGTCGCCCACCAGCGCGGTGGCAAACCGGAAATTGTCAGGATGGCGAATTTTTTGAAAATGCATGGCGATTTGTACTAATACTACTTACACTAAAGTCCAGGATTTATCCGAAAACACGCCTGTTTACGCGCATTTGCAGCTATTTTTGTAATGATACTACTTGAATTTACCTCGTTACTCCTGAGATGGACGCACCCGCACCGCGCCCCATTCAGGGCACTGGTGGCCGTCTGGTTGGGTCTGTCTCTCCTGCCCAGCCTGGCAGCTCCGACCAGCCCCGCCCCTGCGGGGCTGTTGGACGCCTGCAATGCCGCCGAGTCCCAGGCCGCGCTGCACGCAAGCCCCACCGCCGCCGCCCACCCCCCGGTTCAGGCGCAAGCGGTGTGGCTCACCGCAAGCCTGGTGCAATGGCCAGGTGTAGCGGGCGATGGACGTTTCCGGCTCTACCACGCAGCGCACGGGCAACTGCAGGCCCCAGTCGGTGCCCCAGTCATAGGGGCCGACGGCGCACTGGCGCTGGAGTTGCTGCACCAGGGCACCCCCACTGCCGCAGCCCGGCGCTTTGCCTATGTACAGCCCGGCATCACCCTGGCGGTACGCCCGCGCGACCGCCACCGCGTGCCCGCCCTGCTGCGCCAGCAGGTCCTGCTGGTACAGGAGGACGCCCACGGGAAGGTGCAGCGGGCCAGCGCCATCCAGCTAGCGGGCGCGCTGGACGCCCTATACGCCAAGGCAGCCGATTTACAGGACCTGGGAGCCACCCCTGGCCTACACCGCACCCGCTTCAGGCTGTGGGCCCCCACCGCCCGTTCGGTGAGCCTGTGCGTCTTTGCCAGCAGCACGGCTGCTGCCACGCAGGCCCAGGCCCTGCAGCGCGACCCCACCACCGGCAGTTGGCATGGCCACCTCACCGGCAACCTCAGCGGCGGCTACTACAGCTACCTGGTGGACGTGTTCGTGCCCGGTGTCGGCGTGGTGCGCAACCGGGTGACCGACCCCTATGCCATCAGCCTGAACACCGATTCCCGGCGCAGCTACATCGCCGACCTGAACGCCTTGCACCTGCAACCCGCAGGCTGGCGGCAGCACCAGACACCCGCCCGCGTACAAGCCTCCGTGGACATGGCGGTGTACGAGCTGCACGTGCGCGACTTCTCCATTGGCGACCAAACGGTGCCGCCCACGCAGCGCGGCAAATACCTGGCTTTCACCGCCACACAATCCAACGGCATGCGCCACCTGCAAGCCTTGTCCGCTGCGGGCATCACCGACGTGCATCTGCTGCCTATCTTCGACATTGCCTCGGTGCCAGAACACGGCTGCAGCACCCCGACCATTGCCCCGCCCACGCGGGGCGACGACGAAGCGCCCCAGGCCGCCACCAGCGCCACAACCGCCCAGGACTGCTTCAACTGGGGTTACGACCCCCTGCACTTCAGCGCCCCCGAAGGCAGCTACGCCAGCGACCCCGCCGATGGCGCCAAGCGCATCGTCGAGCTGCGCCAAATGGTCATGGCCCTGCACGCCACCGGCCTGCGCGTGGGCATGGACGTGGTCTACAACCACACCAGTGCCTCGGGTCAGCACCCCCAGTCGGTGCTGGACCGCATCGTGCCCGGCTACTACCACCGGCTCAACGCGAACGGCGCGGTGGAGCGCTCCACCTGCTGCGAGAACACCGCCACCGAGAACACGATGATGGGCAAACTCATGATCGACTCGGTGGCACTGTGGGCCCGGCACTACCGCATCGACTCCTTCCGGTTTGATTTGATGGCGCACCAGCCCCGCGCGGTG
Organism: uncultured Rhodoferax sp.; assembly: GCA_964504185.1. GTDB lineage: Bacteria > Pseudomonadota > Gammaproteobacteria > Burkholderiales > Burkholderiaceae_C > Allorhodoferax. Next base: position 10,296 of record CAZDDK010000081.1, read on the forward strand.
ATGGAGGCCTTGCAACGCCGGGTGAATCGGGCTGCCGGCCGCCCCATTCACCTGATGGGCGAAGGCTGGAACTTTGGCGAAGTGGCCAACGGCGCACGCTTTGTGCAGGCATCGCAGCTGTCGCTGGGCGGCAGCGGCATTGGCACCTTCAGCGACCGCGCGCGCGACGCCCTGCGCGGCGGAAGCGCCGCTGACAACGGGGACGCACAGATTCGCAACCAGGGCTACATCAACGGGCTGGTGTACGACCGCAACACCCTCTCCCAGGCCACGCCGGATGACCTGCTGCGCGCTGCGGACATGGTGCGCGTGGGTCTGGCCGGGTCCATCCGCAGCTATGCCATGCAGACCTTTACCGGCGAGCGCAAAACCCTGGACCAGATCGACTACGCGGGGCAACCCGCAGGCTACGCCAGCGAACCCGGCGAAGTGGTGAACTATGTAGAAAACCACGACAACCAGACCCTGTTTGATACCAACGCCTTCAAGCTGCCGGTGGGCACATCCACCGCAGACCGGGCGCGGGTGCAAATGCTGGGCGTGGCCGTGACCGCACTGAGCCAGGGCGTGGCGTATTTGCACGCCGGCATCGACGTGCTGCGCTCCAAGTCCATGGACCGCAACAGCTTTGACTCGGGCGACTGGTTCAACCGCCTGGACTGGAACTACCAGACCAACCACTTCGGCACCGGACTGCCACCTCGCGCCGACAACGCCCAGAGCTGGCCGCTGATGCAACCGCTGCTGGCCAACCCCGCGCTACGGCCCACGCCTGCCGACATCGCCTTTGCGCGCGACGTGTCGCGCGACCTGCTGGCCATTCGCGCCAGTTCCACGCTGCTGCGCCTGCGCACGGCCGCCGACATCCGCCAACGCCTCACCTTCCCCAACACCGGCCCCGAGCAGAACCCGGCGGTGCTGGCAGGGCATTTGCAAGGCCGGGGCTACCCCGGTGCCGGGTTTGCCGAAATGCTGTACCTGGTCAACGTGGACAAAACGGCCCACACCCTGACCCTGCCCGAAGAGGCGGACAAGGCCTACCGCTTGCACCCGGTGCAGGCAAGCGCAACGGCGGGTGATGCATCGGTGCGCACCCAGGCGCACTACGACCGTCCGGCTGGTAGCTTTACCGTGCCACCACGCAGCACGGCGGTGTTTGTGGTTCCGTAGAGCGGGAGAAGAAATCGAATCACCGCCCCTGAAGTACGCAACCGCGCCGTGCGCATGGTGCACGCGCGCCGTGTCAAACTCGTTGGCCTTGTGCAGTAACAACCACTTCGCCATCTTCCTTCGAGAAGGCCCCAAGTTGAGGCTGCGGCAATATGTCCAAAACCAGCTCGCTGGGGCGGCACAACTTGGCACCCAGGGGGGTCAGAACCACCGGACGGTTCATCAAAATGGGGTGCTGCACCATGAAATCCACCAACTGGTCGTCGGTCCATTTGGGGTCCGCCAGGCCCAACTCCTCATAGGGCGTTCCCTTTTCACGCAACAGGTCTCGCGCTCCCATGCCCATGGCCTTCAGAAGCTGTTGCAAACGTTGCTTGCTGGGCGGTGTCTTCAAGTATTCAATCACCTCAGGCTCGGCACCGCTGTTGCGGATCAGGGCCAGTGTGTTGCGGGAGGTTCCGCAGGCGGGGTTGTGGTAGATCGTAATGTCAGACATGGTGCTGTTCAGGTTTGTCGGATTCGAGCCAGGTGAAAAATGCCACCGCCAATCCGGCTCCCACGATTTGCGCCAGGACAAAACCCGGTACATCGGTGGGCCGAATGCCGGAGAAGGTGTCGGTCAGCGCGCGGGCAACGGTGACAGCCGGGTTGGCAAACGATGTGGACGCGGTAAACCAGTAGGCTGCGGTGATGTAAGACCCCACGGCTACCGGCACAAAGTCCGGGCGCGTCTTGGCCACATTCAGAATGACCGTCAGCAAGCCGAAAGAAGCCACCACTTCGCTCCACCACTGGTTGGGGCCTGTACGTGTGTGGGTTGACTCCATGAGCAGGGGCAATTCAAACATATAGTGCGCCGCCGCCACACCCGCAATCGCGCCCAGAAGCTGGGCCATCAAATACACACAGGCAGTCACCCCGTCAAGGCGCTTGAGCGCAAGCTCGGTCAACGTGACCAGCGGGTTAAAGTGTGCGCCAGAGCGGGGGCCAAAGCATGCAATCAGCGCGATCAATGCGGCACCGGTAGCCAGGGTATTGGCAAGCAGCGCAACCGCGACATTGCCGCCAGCCAGCCGCTCACCCATGATGCCGGAGCCCACGACGGTTGCCAGGAGCATGGCCGTTCCCATGCACTCGGATGCGACTGCTTGTTGACTGACACGCATGGCCTCAGTCCTTCGCCAAGGCGCGGGCGGTGGTTTGCAGCATGGCATGCTCCAACTTCTCTTGGGGCAGGTTGACCAGCAATTCCAGGCGCTGGTGCAGCGC
>CAZDDK010000082.1:0-939 GCA_964504185.1 uncultured Rhodoferax sp.
GGCGCGTTCAGCGCTGCGCTCAACCCGAGTGCCAGCACACGGCGCGTATCGGCAGGGTCGATGATGCCGTCGTCCCACAAGCGGGCGGTGGCGTAGTAGGGATGGCCCTGCGTTTCGTACTGGCGTCGGATGGGGGTCTTGAACGCCTCTTCTTCTTCCATGCTCCAACTGCCGCCCTTGGCCTCGATGCCATCGCGGCGCACCGTAGCCAACACGCTGGCAGCCTGCTCGCCACCCATGACGCTGACGCGCGCGTTGGGCCACATCCACAAGAAGCGCGGGCTGTAGGCGCGCCCGCACATGCCGTAGTTACCGGCGCCAAAACTGCCACCGATGATGATGGTGAACTTGGGCACATTGGCGGTGGCGACGGCGGTGACCATCTTGGCACCGTTGCGGGCGATGCCCTCGTTTTCGTACTTGCGCCCGACCATGAAGCCGGTGATGTTCTGCAAGAAGATGAGCGGAATCTTGCGCTGGCAGCACAACTCGATGAAGTGCGCGCCCTTGAGGGCCGACTCGCTGAACAGAATGCCGTTGTTGGCGATGATGCCCACCGGCATGCCTTCGATGTGGGCAAAGCCGGTGACCAGGGTGGTTCCGAAACGCGGCTTGAACTCATGGAATTCGCTGGCGTCGACGATGCGGGCAATGATTTCGCGCACATCAAAGGGCTTGCGGGTGTCCGTGGGAATGATGCCGTAAAGCTCGTCTGCTGCAAATTTAGGAGCAACAGGAGCTTTTAATGCGGGGGCTTGCGGCTTCTTCCTGTTCAAATTGGCAATGGCGGTGCGGGCAATGGAAAGCGCGTGCAAGTCGTTTTGCGCCAGATGGTCTGCCACGCCGGAAAGCCGCGTATGCACGTCGCCACCGCCCTGGTCTTCGGCGCTTACCACCTCACCCGTGGCGGCCTTCACCAGGGGTGGGCCGCCCAGGAAG
>CAZDDK010000082.1:949-10183 GCA_964504185.1 uncultured Rhodoferax sp.
CCTGGTTCTTGACGATGATGGTCTCGTCCGACATGGCTGGCACATAGGCACCGCCCGCCGTGCACGAACCCATAACCACCGCAATCTGGGCAACGCCTTGGGCGCTCATATTGGCCTGGTTGTAAAAAATGCGGCCAAAGTGCTCACGGTCGGGAAACACCTCGTCTTGCGTGGGCAAATTAGCACCACCCGAGTCCACCAGGTAGACGCAGGTCAAGCGGTTTTGCGCGGCGATTTCCTGGGCCCGCAAATGCTTCTTGACCGTGAGCGGAAAGTAAGAACCGCCTTTGACGGTGGCATCGTTGCACACGATCATGCAGTCCACGCCGCTCACCCGACCAATACCGGCCACCACCCCCGCGCTGGGCGCGGCGTCGCTGCCATCGGGGTCCTTGTAGATGCCCATGGCCGCCAGGGGCGCGATTTCCAGGAAGGGGGTGCCGGGGTCCAGCAGGTTGTGCACACGCTCGCGCGGCAGCAACTTGCCACGAGCGGTGTGCTTGGCGCGGGCGGACTCGCCACCGCCTAAAGCCGCTTTGTCGATCTGGGAATTGAGGTCAGCCACCAGGGCACGCATGGCGGCGGCGTTGGACTGGAAATCGGAAGAGCGGGCGTTGAGCTGGGTTTCGAGAATGGGCATGGGCTGTTTCCGGTGGAAATGGAAAGGGCTTACTGAGGCAAGGTTGGCCCTATTCTCTGCCGTTCCCGATCGGTATGGGTCGTCAGTGAGGTTGCAAATTGCGCCAACTCGTTGGATTTGGCACACTTGGACATGGTCACACAGAAACCCGTCGCAGCAACACCCATGGCCTTTGTCCGCGCAATTATTTACGCGTACCACCGTGTCGGCGCGGACCCGTCAAAGGCCCTCGCGCGGGCACAGATTGCAGCAGAGCAGGTTGCAATAGCGGACGCTCGCATCACCGCGTGGCAGATGGAGCACATCTCGGACGCAGCCATGCGGGAACTGGACGACGAAGCCCTGGGTTGGTTCAGCCGGCGTCTGCCATGGGGCAGCTATGGCATGTTGGCGCGCGCGTCCATTTCGGCACCCACACTGGGTGTGGCACTCAAGCGCTGGTGCCGCCACCATGGGCTGATTGCGCCCGACATTGCGCTGGATCTGAGCGTGACGGGCGATGTGGCGACGATCCGCATCAAGGAGTTTTCCACGCACACCCCCGAGCTGATGCGCGAATTCTGCCTGGTGTCCGTGCTGCGAAATATCCACGGTTTGGCCTGCTGGTTGGTGGATTCACGCATCGCACTGCTGGGGGCGCAGTTTCCTTTTGAAGCACCGGCACATGCAAGCGCCTACGCCATTCTGTTCTCCGGCCCCACCACGTTTTCCGCCGACGCTGCCTGCCTCCGTTTCGACGCGCAGTACCTGGCACTGCCGCTGCGCCGCGACGAAAACGCCCTGCGCCAAATGCTGCAGCACGCCTTGCCCCTCACGGTGCTGCAATACCGGCGCGACCGTCTGCTGGTGCAGCGAGTACGCCAGGCCTTGGCCACCCACGCGCTGCAGGCTCACAGCGCGCAGGCGCTGGCTGCCCTGCTCCACGTCTCGCCACGCACCCTGCACCGCCAACTGAAGGAAGAAGGTGCCTCGCTCCAGGGCCTGAAAGACGAGGTGCGCCAGATGCGCGCGGTGGAACTACTGCACCGCACCACACGACCTATCAAGCAGGTGGCAGAGGCTGCTGGCTTTCAGAACGAAAAAAGCTTTATCCGCGCCTTCAAGGGCTGGACCGGCAAGTCACCGGCGGAGTTTCGCAAGCATGCCCCCCAAGCGGGAAACGCCTAGTCTGCACGCATCCCTCGGAACTCTCCTGCCTCCCCGCCTACAGGCCGCACCGCAGGCGCGCGCCTATCGAACCCAGCGGAAAGTGCTACCCGGGGGCACACACCCGTATCCAGGCGCGACAGTGCCGCTGCGGTCAGGGCCTCCTGGGGTACACCCAAGGGGCCAATAAAGTCGTCCTGGAACGAACATGCGGGCGACAGTCCTTGGTAATAGCGCCCCTCTCCCTTTGCGTTGAAGGACTCGAAATTGACCGCGCTGATCGTCTTTCCACACGACTCTACTGGCCGAAAACCAAAGGGCTTGCCGCAGGTCTGGGAACCCAGCGTCACTACCTCCAGATACGGCGTCAACCCATTGGCCAGCAACTCGCTTGCCGAGCAGGTTCGGGAACCGGTCAGGATGACGACCCGCGAAAACCCCGGGGCGCTGGACGCCAGGGTGTACTCCGCATCCAGATAGCGGACTTTGACATTGTGCTGAAGGCGCACGAACACTTTGCCATCGTGCGCACTACCGGCAATGAGGGATGCCAGCTTGTTCGCGGTCGATATGCGCCCGCCACCGTTGTATCGCAGGTCCACGATGAGATCGGTGGCACCCGCCGCACGCACATGCCCAATGGCCTCCTCCAGCGGAGCCTCTGCCTGTGCAATGAAGTCCTTGAGCGACACATAGCCCACCGGGCGTCCGTTGCGGCCTGTCAAAATGCCACTCGCCGCCACCGGTTGTAAGGCATACGTCGCAGCGGTCACGACCACAGTGCGCACACCCGATGCATTCTCGACCGTGAGCACAACCGAGTCGCCTTCCTTGCCTGCAACGAGTGCCGAGAAGTCTCCGCTTGCCAACAGCGCGGCCGCATGAACGCCATTGATGGACGCGATCACATCACCACGCTGCAAGCCCGCTCCGGCAGCCGGAGACTGGGGTTCGACATAGCGGATTCGCAGCGGGAGCCGCCCTTCCAGTCCATTCACAGAGAGGCCGTAGCCCCTGGTCTGCCCCTCCTGGAAAAACTGGTTGTATTGGTCCGTGTCGGACAGGTAACTCCAGCGGTCCGCCGGCAGCGTGGCAGACCCCGTAAACAGCAACGCTGGGAAATACTGCTCCAAGCTACCATACGCCTCGGGCGTTGGCAGTGGGGCAAGATCCGACCACAGATAGGCGGTTTGCATGTAGTCCCGCAAGGCCTTCTTTTGCTCGGACACGGCACAGCTGCCAGATGGCTGCTCCGATGGGACTCCACTCAGACTGTCCGAGGAGCCATCGCCACCACACCCCATCAGCAGACTTGCCGCTAGGCACGCCATGCCAACCGCAACCCTTGTGACTTTGATGATCCGCATTGGCAGCTACAGCTAGCGGATATAGGGAGACAGCAACGCCTTGTAGCGCCCCAAGTTGGACATCAGCTGCCCATCGATGCGCGCCGCCAATTTTTCGTCCAACGCCTTGCTGTACACCACATACAAGCCCAGAACTTCCACCGGAAGGGCCAATACCGCAAACTGGTCAGCCGCATGCATGCGCTTGAGCAGGTATTGCGCATTGGTCAGGGTGGGCGCGAAATAGGCATCGTGGCGTTTGTGCTGCACCATTTTGAGACCCCTCTGAAAGTAGTCATCACCCGTCAGGTTCTCAAACTCGATATTCAACGAAGCAAAGTAAGGCGGAATGATGGAGCCGTTGGCGTGCCCGATGCGCATGCCCTTGAGCTGGTCCAGGCTCGTCAATTCCCCTGGCGGCATGCCTTTGAGCGTCAGAATCGCCGACCGGGTTTCGAAGAGCGCGGCTTTGCTGTAGCGAAATACCTGGCTGCGCTTTTCATTCTTGGCTACCAGAAAGACCATGTCCAGCCGCCCGGCCTCCAGTTCATGCAGGGTTCGCGCGAAATTGGACGCACGCCATTCGAGAGGGCCGAACTCATCGCTCTTGCCCAAGACCTCTTTCGCGAAGTCAACCACGGCACCTGTGGGCTCGCGCTGCCCCTCCACCACCATATGCGGCGAGAGCTCGTAGACGCCAATCACCAGCGCGTTTGCCGAAGAAGCAAACAACGACCACCACAAACAAATGAGCACAAGGCGCATGAGAATTTCCAACTTGATTTGCCCGGAAATGTAGCAGCGAGAACATGCGCTGTGCGCGCTTTCATACACTCATCTCCATGATCACTCTCTACCACTGCGTCAGCGCCCGCTCCTTCCGACCCCTGTGGATGCTGGAAGAACTGGGTCTGCCCTACGCATTGAAGATGCTGCCTTTCCCGCCGCGCGCCCTGGCACGCAGCTACCTGCATGAGAACCCGCTGGGCACCGTGCCCCTGCTGGTGGAGGGCGAGACACGCATGACGGAGTCCGCCGCCATCTGCCAGTACCTGGCCGCACGACACAGCCGGGGAGTGCTGGATGTGCCCCCCGAGGATGCGGCCCATGGTGCCTACCTCAACTGGCTGCACATGAGCGACGCCACCCTCACTTTTCCACAGACCCTGGTGCTGCGCTACACGCATTTCGAGTCGGCCGAGCGCCAGCAGCCCCAGGTGGCACAAGACTACAGCCGCTGGTTCCTGGCCCGCCTGCGCGCCGTGGACACGGCGGTGCAGCAGCAGGACTACCTCTGCGCCGGGCGTTTCACTGCTGCCGACATCGCAGTAGCCTACGCCCTGCAACTGGCCACCCACCTGGGCCTGGATGCGCAGTTCCCGCCCTCCGTAGCGGCCTACTGGGCGCGCCTTCAGCAGCGCCCCGCCTTCCAGCGTGCGCTTGCGGTGCAACACCAGGCCGCACTTGACCAAGGCGTACCGACAACACCGGCACCCGACACGCGACCCTGACCCCTCCAGCGTCACAGGTGCGCTTCAGGCACAACGGCGTGCTGCGGTTTGATGCGCACCGCCCAGGCCACGCCCACCAGCAGGAGGGCCACGCCCGCCAGCGTGAGCGGCTGGGGCCACTCCTGGCGCAGCAGGTAGGCATACGTCAGCGCCGCCAAGGTCTCGAACACGATCAGCTGGCCAACCAACGCAGTGGGCAGGCGCTGGCTGGCCTCGTTCCAGCAATGGGTGCCCAGCCAGGATGCGAACAGCCCGATGGCCAGCATCAGCCCCAGAAAGGCCAAGGGTCGTGGGCCAAAAGGCATGGGAAAGGCGTCTCCTGTGGCAGCGGTCCACCCCCAAAACGCCGCATAGCCAACCAGAGCCAGTGGCAGGGTTGCCAGCCCCTGGGCCGTCGCCCAGGCGCGTGGTTTGCGGCCCGGGTGGTCGCGTAACCAATTGGCGTTGCGCAGCGGGTACCAGGTCCAGCAGGCCACGGCGATCATTGCCAATACCGCACCACTGGCGTAGCGCGCGGTATCTGCGTGGGGGTCACTGCTTAAGACCGCCATCTCGACGTGGTTCACACAGGCGATGCCCGCCAGAATCGTGGCCAGGCAAGGTGCCAGCCGCCCCCACGGCAAGCGCCCGTCGCGCTGGTGGTTCAGCAGGTTGGCACCGATCGAAATGACCACCGGCAGCGTCCCGATGATCATGGTCGGAAGCGGCCCACCGGCGCGCTGGATGGCGCTGGCCAGGCACAGGTAGTACAGCACATTGCCAATGGCGGCGAGCTTGAGTGCCTCGATCCAGTCGGCACGCGTCATGCGTGCCAGCTCGGAGCGGTCCAGCCACGCCAGCGGTACCGCAATCAAACCAAACGCAAGGTAGCGCCCAAACGCCTGCAGCGCCGCCGGGTACTCCGGTAGCAGCAAAGGCCCAACAAATACCAGCCCCCACATAATCCCCGCCGCCAACGCAAACGCCACACCTGCCAACATGAGCCGCCCTTTTTGAAGAAACCAGGTTGCAGTGTCGCCCAAACCCAGCAGGGAGGCCCGCAGTGTGGACGACGGCGTGCGCGCGCCGGTATACAGTGCTGGTAACGCCCTTTTACACACACTGAGAGCATCCATGAAACTGGAAGTCCCCGCAGACAAGCGCTTGATCCACACCATGCTCGTCCCCATCCGTTGGGGCGACATGGACGCCATGGGCCACGTCAACAACACCATCTACCTGCGCTACATGGAATGCGCCCGCATCCAGCTCATGGAAGGCAGCGGATTTGCGGTCAACCCGGTGGGAGAAGGCTTTGTGATCGCCAACGTCTTCTGCAACTTCATCCGGCAACTGGAATACCCAGGCGAAGTGCTGGTCAAAAGCCATGTCGGTGCCATTGGCCGCTCATCGTTCGATTTGTATCACGAACTGCTGCGCTCCGATGACACGGGCGGCAGCGTGTACGCCAATGGCGGCGCGACCATGGTGTGGCTGGATTTTCCGAAGCAGAAATCCCTGCCCATGCCCGAGGGACTGCGCCAATGGTTGATCGGTTAACTGCCAACCGAGAGGAGCCGACATGCAGACCAAGACCTTCACCAGCGGACGCATCCTCAAGGCCGACTACGACCCGGCATCGCAGCAATTGGACCTGCACTGGGACAGCAAGACCGTCCTGGCGTACAAGCACGTTCCGGCGGAGGTATATCGGCGTCTGTGCAGTGCACCGAATCCCACCACCTACTGGGAAGACCGGATCGCCGAGGAGTATCCCAAGGGCACGCCGATGTTCCCCGGCACTCCCCCGGATGCCGCCAAAAATTTCAATGCCCTGTTTGGCGGCGGCGACTGAGGCGCGATTGCGGCACCACGCCAGCTACGTCAGTCTGGGCATCGCCCGTTCGATGATGGCCTTGCAGTCCAAGCCGCGCGGCAGGGTGCCAAAGGTCAGCCCACTGGTATCGCCCTCCAGACGGGACGCGCAAAACGCATCGGCTACGGCGGCATCGCCATGGCGCACCAGTAGCGAGCCCTGCAACGCCAAGGCCATCTTTTCCACCACACGGCGTGCCCGGTACTCGATGTGCTCGGAATCCTTGAGTTCGCGTCCCAAATTGACCACGTACCGGTCCAGCCGCCGGTCTGCGCCGGTTGCGGATTGCACCTCGGCCATGTAGGCATCCAACGAGCCGGGGTTGCGGCCCATGGCGCGCAGCATGTCAAGGCACTGGACATTGCCACTGCCCTCCCAGATGGAATTGATTGGCGATTCGCGGAACAGACGCGGCATGATGCAGTCCTCCATCACGCCGCTGCCGCCAATGCACTCCATTGCCTCAAATGCATGGGCCGGGGCGCGCTTGCAAATCCAGTATTTGCCGACGGCGGTACCCACCCGCACCAGCAGCTTCTCCGGCTCGTTTGCAGGGCCTGCGTCTAGTGCCCGGCCCATGCGCAGGGTCAGCGCCAGCGCGGCCTCGTGTTCGACGACCAAATCGGCCAGCACGTTTTGCATCAACGGTTGTTCGACCAGGCGTTTGCCAAAGGCCCAACGGTAGTTGCAGTGGTGCAGCGCCTGGGCTACGGCCTGGCGCATGCCGCTGCTGGAGCCGACCATGCAGTCAAAGCGCGTCATCGCCACCATGTTCAAAATCGTGGCTACGCCACGGCCCTCGGCACCCACCATCTGCGCCCAGGCACCGCGCAACTCGGTTTCGCAGGAGGCATTGGCCACGTTGCCCATCTTGTTTTTGAGGCGCTGGATCTGCATCGGGTTCTTGGTGCCATCCGGGTGCCAGCGCGGCAGCCAGAAGCAGGACAGGCCGCTCTCGGTCTGCGCCAGCACCAGAAAGGCGTCGCACATGGGGGCCGAGACGAAATACTTGTGGCCCACCAGCTCATACGCCTGGCCGGGGCCGCCCGATCCAGCCAGGGCATGGGCGTGCACGGTGTTGGCCCGCACGTCGGAGCCGCCCTGTTTCTCCGTCATCGCCATGCCGACCGTGATGGCCGACTTTTGCTCCATGGGAATGTTGCGGTGGTCATAGCCCAGCGCGGTGATCTTGGGCAGCCACTGCGCCGCCAGATCCGGCTGCTGCTGCAAAGCCGGCACCACGGCCGAGGTCATGGTCACCGGACAGCCATGCGCCGCCTCCACCTGGGCCTGCAGATAGAACTTGGCGGCCCGCGCCACATGCGCGCCCGGCCCCGGTTGCCGCCAATGGGCAGCATGCAGGCCGTTTTCCAGCGAAATTTTCATCAACTGGTGGTAAGCCGGGTGGAAACGGACCTCGTCGATGCGGTGGCCATAGTTGTCGTGCGTGTAGAGCACGGGCTTGTTCTCGTTGGCCTGGAAGCCCAGTTCGATCAGTTCGGCCGATCCGGCGCGCGCGCCAAAAGCCTGCAAATCCGCTTGCGCCCAGCCCGCGCCCTCGCGCGCCACCGCCTCGCGCAGGGCGGCGTCCTGGGCATAGAGGTTGGTGTCACGCAAGGGGGGTGGCTGGTTTTGCACGACGTGGGTTTCGGCCAGGTGACCGATCGAGGCAGCCAAGGCGGTGGCCGGGGTGGTGGTTTGCAGCATGGGGATCTCCTGGCGCGTCGGTGGTGGTGTCACGGAAACGGTGCACCGATCAAACAACAAATGAATTGCGATTCACTTTATTGAACGCAGTACACCACATCGGGCCGTACGCTGTCAACAAGCGCAACAGCCCCCCGTCCTGTCCACCACATCGATTGCCACCTCAGGCCCCGTCGATATGGCGGGTGGGGCTATCAATACAATAGCGTTTTCCTCGCTCCTGTTGCGCCTAGCCCCTGCCCGAAACCACTGCACAGCCATGGCATACCGTCCCACCGAGAAGACCCAGGCCCGCAAGGCCGAAGTGCGCCAGCGCGTGCTGGATGCCGCGCTGGATCTAGTCAGCGCCGGTGGCTTTGGCGCGCTCACGGTGGTGAGCGTGGCTGCACAGGCAGGCATTGCGACCGGCGCGGTGTACAAGCACTTTGAGTCCAAGGCCCATCTTTGCGCGGAGGTGTTCCGCCTTGCCACCGAACGCGAGGTCGCCGTGGTGCGCGAAAACGCCTTGGGGCCAGGCACGGCCAGCCAGCGCCTGCGCTTGGCCGTGGAAGCGTTTGCCTTGCGCGCTTTGCGCAACCCACGCCTGGCATTTGCGCTGATTGCCGAACCGGTGGACACCCTGGTGGATGAACAGCGCCTGCTCTACCGCAGGGCCTACGCCACGGTGTTTGAGGAGCTGCTGACCGATGGCATTCAGAGCGGAGAATTCGCGACCCAGACGCCCAGCGTCAGCGCCGCCGCCTTGGTGGGAGTGATTGCAGAATCCATGGTGGGGCCACTGTCCTGGCCTCAACCCGGCCAGACACCGCCCCAGGTAGGACCGCTGATCGACGCCATCCAGGCGTTCTGCCTGCGCGCCGTGGCCGCGCCAAGGCTCCTCAACCAGCCCCCCTGCTAGCTGCGGGTCACACGCATCTCTCCCACCACACGCCAGGCGGCATCGATGGCGGCATCGGTATACGCGCGCCCGGTGCTGTCGGCCCCGGCCATGTGGATGCGCCCCAGCGCACGCGCCGACAGGCGGTGCGC
>CAZDDK010000082.1:10283-12729 GCA_964504185.1 uncultured Rhodoferax sp.
TAGGCCCCCGGCGCGTAGGCCACCGCAATGCCCGCCCGCTGCAGCGCGTGCCAACGCCGCAGCACCACCTGGGCATAAACGAAGGGCAGCTTGAGGTTGGCGCGCATGGCGGCCTTTTGGCGTGCTGACAGTCCCTGCACGATGTGCGCATGGGCCATGCTCCAGCCCGCCATCACGGTATGCGGTGCCAGTGCCGCCGCGTAGCGCCCTCGGATGCCATACACCACCCGCGTGCCCTGGCCCTGGTTGCTCACCTGCACCGCCGTACTGCCCAGGCGAATGCGCACCGGGTTTTGCGGACTGTCGAGCTGGGCGTAGTCAAACCGTGCATCCACACACTGGGCGGGGCTGGCCACGCGCGCCAATCCCGGCACCAGGCGCTGCGCCAACAGCCGCGCCACGGTGGCGTTGCCGTCGGGGAAATGGAAAAAGTAGCCGTCCAGGTCCTCATCGTCGTCGTTGACGGGCAGGCTTTCGGCCTGCGCCCGCACGCGCCGCCCCGGCAGGGTACCGAGCAGGCCGCCGTCGCGCGCCGCCTCCCACGACACGGTGCTGCCACCCAGCGCGCTGTCCTCTCCCATGGCCAGGGACAGCAGGGTCAGCAGCGCATCGTCCTGCACCCCGTAGGCTTGGCGCAGCACGTCCACGTAGCGCAGGGAATCATCGTCGAAATCGAGGCGCGTGGCGCGGCACTGACCCTTCAGCACCGCTTGCAATTGGGAGCGCTGGGCCGCGTTCAACGGTGCCTTGTCCAGGGTCTGGGCGAAGGCGCTCGGCACGCCGATGCCGGGTACGTAGTGGCGCGCGTAGAAGCTGGGGTGGTTCAGGGTGGGCAGGCTGCTGGGCAACAACACGTCGCGCCCAAAGGTGTCGGCGTCGTAGAACATGCCCAGCCCCAGGCGGTGGCGACGGAAGTAGTCCAGGTCGTAGGCGCGGCGCAGTGTCACCAGGTCCACCCCCAGCTCGCGCATCAGGCCCTTGGCCACCGCGCTGTAGTTCTCGGGCGTGTCCAGCGATTGGGTGCCGCCATAGCTCAGGATGCGCCGCCCCTGCACCGTGAATTCGTTGCGCCGCGCGTGGCCGCCAAAGTCGTCGTGGTTGTCCAGAATGAGGATGCGCGCGTCCTTGCCCAGCGCACGCTGGTAGTAGTAGGCCGTGGCCAGCCCGCTGATGCCTGCGCCCACCACCACCAGGTCGTACTGCTCGGTCGATTCAGGTGTGGGCACGTCGGTGGTGCCCAACCAGGCGCGCTCGTGAGCCAAGTCCATCGAGCCGGGATGGCTGCCGCGCAGCCCGCCAAGCGCGGGGGGATAGGGGGTTTCGGCCCGCGCTGTGCCCAGCCCGTGCAGGCCTGCGCCCAGCAACGCCCCGTTCAAAAAATCACGTCGCAGCATCTACCATCTGCCGCAAACCCTGGCGTCATCGACCGCCAGCCCGCAACGAGGTTTTTTGAGCACGTGTCGTCCTGCAAGCAAGGAACCCGGTTCCACACCAACTGGCACTCAGTCCTTGGCCGCAGCGCGGCGGGCTTTTTGCGCTTCCAGCGTCTCGGTGGGCCCGCCGTGCCGGACCCATTCGGTGTAGCCACCTTCGATATGGGCCACGTTGGTCATGCCCATGTCCTGCAGGGCTTTTACGGTCAGCGCGCTGCGCCAACCGGCCCCACAGAACAGGATGTACTCCTTGGCCTCATCGCCAAAGATGGGTTTGTAGTAGGGCGAGCCGGGATCGACCCAGAACTCGAGCATGCCGCGCGGCGCGTGAAACGCACCGACCACCGTGCCGTCATTGAGTTCACGGATGTCGCGGATGTCCACGAGCTGGGTCTTGGGATCGTTCAGGCGGGCCACCACGTCGGCCACGGGGTAGGTACGAACTTCTTCCATGGCTTCATCGACGAGGTCGCGCGAGGATTTGGTGATGGGCATGGGGGAATCTCCTGAAATAGTGTAGGGGTTTGGTCGGGTAAGCCCCCATGCGGATGGAGGCACTTTGCCGCGATACTACCGCGCGCAGCGGTCGCTGCGCTGAACTCCTTACCCCGTTACCTGCTTGCCCTCACAGGATATGCTGCCGACTCTTTCTTCTTCCTCCACGGCGTGCCCCCCCCTCCGCCGCCCCTGCGCCACTGCGTGGATGTGGTGTGCCGTCAGCCTCTTGGTGACAGCTGTTTTGCCGGTGGGAGCCCAGACGCCATCCAAAACCGAGCAAGCACAAGAACGATCACAGCGGCAGTCGGACAATGTGTACCGCTGGATCAAGTTCTTTGCAGAACAGCCCAAGCGCACGGACCCCAATGGCAAGCCCCGTGCCAAGGCCGACAACCCGCCAACGGCCAAAAAGCCTGAAGCCAAGCCGCCTGTGGCAGACGCTCTGCCCGCCAGCCCCGTCGCCACCGACACCGCAGCGGCCCCCGCCTCGGCACCGGCCGCGCCGCCAGTGGCCG
>CAZDDK010000083.1:0-12573 GCA_964504185.1 uncultured Rhodoferax sp.
AAAGGCATCGATGATTTTGCGGATGGGTTCGCGCTTGAGTTTCAGTGCGGCCTGGTTGACCACCAGGCGCGAGCTGATGTCCATGATCTGCTCGACTTCCACCAGGTGATTGGCCTTGAGCGTGTTGCCGGTGGATACCAGATCGACGATGGCGTCCGCCATGCCCACCAGGGGTGCCAGCTCCATGCTGCCGTAGAGTTTGATCAGGTCCACGTGCACGCCCTTGGTGGCGAAGAACTCGCGGGCAATGGCCACGTACTTGGTGGCCACGGTCAGGCGTGAACCCTGCTTGACGGCACTGGCGTAGTCGTAGTCGGAGCGCACCGCCACGCTGATGCGGCACTTGGCAATCTGCAGGTCCAGCGGCTGGTAAAGGCCATCACTGCCGTGCTCCAGCAGCGTGTCCTTGCCGGTAATGCCCAGATCGGCTCCACCGTATTGCACATAGGTCGGCACGTCAGTGGCGCGCACCACCAGCACCCGCACATCGGGCAGGTTGGTGTCCAGAATCAGTTTGCGGGACTTTTCGGGATCGTCCAGCACCTCGATGCCAGCAGCTTTGAGCAGCGGCACGGTTTCTTCGAAGATGCGGCCTTTGGACAGGGCAAGAGTGATCATGTGTTTTCCCATGGCGTGGGGGCCATTTACTTGATTCTTTCGATGTCGGCACCGATGCCGCGCAGCTTGGTTTCCATCTGGTCGTAGCCACGGTCCAGATGGTAAATGCGGTCCACCACCGTTTCGCCGTCGGCCACCAGGCCGGCGATCACCAGGCTGGCGGAGGCGCGCAAATCCGTGGCCATGACGGTGGCACCGGAGAGCGTCTCCACCCCCTCGATCACCGCCACCTTGCCGTCAATATGAATGCTGGCACCCAGGCGCACCAGCTCGTTGACGTGCATGAAGCGATTCTCA
Organism: uncultured Rhodoferax sp.; assembly: GCA_964504185.1. Lineage (GTDB taxonomy): Bacteria > Pseudomonadota > Gammaproteobacteria > Burkholderiales > Burkholderiaceae_C > Allorhodoferax. The sequence goes on from CAZDDK010000083.1 coordinate 916, forward strand.
AAAATGGTCTCGGTGACCATGCTGCTGCCATGCGACACGCAGTTGAGCGCCATGAACTGGGCCTGCATGTCGGTCGGAAAGCCAGGGTACTCCGTGGTGCGAAAGCTCTGCGCCTTGAGTCTGCCCTGCGACTGGATGCGAACGCCGCCCGCCACGGCGGTAACAGTGGCCCCGGCGTCGCGCAGCTTTTCGACCACCGCTTCCAGGTGATCCAGGCGTCCGTGGGTGAGCACCACATCACCACCGGCGGCGGCCACCGCGCACAGGAAGGTGCCTGCTTCAATCCGGTCGGCCACCACCGTGTGGGTGCAACCCTGCAGGGTGGGTACGCCCTGGATGCGGATACGGCGGCCGCCGTGGCCTTCGATCTGCGCACCCATGCGAATGAGCATGTCCGCCAGATCGGAAATCTCGGGCTCTTGCGCCGCATTTTCCAGAATGGTCTCGCCCTCGGCCAGCGCGGCAGCCATCAAAAAATTCTCGGTGCCGGTCACGGTCACCATGTCGGTGGTGACGCGTGCGCCGTGCAGGCGCGTGCGCCCCTTGGGCAGCTTGGCGATCATGTAGCCGTGCTCCACCACGATCTCGGCACCCATGGCGGCCAGCCCCTTGAGGTGCTGGTCCACCGGACGCGACCCGATGGCGCAGCCACCGGGCAGAGACACCGTCGCCTCGCCAAAACGGGCCAACAACGGGCCCAGGGCCAACACCGACGCACGCATGGTCTTGACCAGTTCGTACGGCGCTTCCGGTGTGGTGAGCGTGCCGGCGTTGATGGTGACCGTGCCGTCCGCGCCCTGCTCCACCTGCACCCCCATGTTGCGGATGAGCTTGAGCATGGTGGCCACATCTTGCAGGTGTGGCACGTTGCGCAGCGTCACCGGTTCAGCACTCAACAGGGCGGCACACAGCTCGGGCAGGGCTGCATTCTTGGCCCCGGAAATCTGCACCGTGCCGTGCAAAGCGCGTCCGCCGCGGATCAGTAACTTGTCCATCGTGTCAGTCCGTGGGCATCAGGCGGTTTGGGCCGCCCATTCAGCGGGGGTAAAGGCCTTGATGGACAGAGCGTGAACCTCGTCGGTTTTCATGCGTGTGCCCATGGTGGCGTATACACGCTGGTGGCGTGCAATGGGGCGCATGCCTTCAAACGTGGCGGAAACGACGGTGGCATACCAGTGGCGGCCATCGCCGTCCACGTGGCAGACGTCGCAGGCAATCTGGCCGGCGATCAGGGCTTGGATGTCTTCAGCATTCATGGTGTGTCCGATAGTTAGCTGCGAATTTTGTATCCGGTCCGCAGCAAATGCAGGGCCACCAGGCTGACACAGGCCAGCGCGGTGCCCACAATGCCAAGGCTCAACCAGGGTGAGGCATCGCTCACCCCAAAAAAGCCGTAGCGGAATCCGTCGATCATGTAAAAAAACGGGTTGAAGTGGCTCGCGCCCTGCCAAAAGGCGGGCAGCGACTGAATGGAATAAAACACACCGCTGAGAAACGTCATGGGCATGATGACGAAGTTCTGGAATGCTGCCAGCTGGTCAAATTTTTCGGCCCACAGACCGGCAATCAGCCCCAAGGCACCCATCAGCGCAGCCCCCAGCAAGGCAAAGACCACAATCCACACCGGAGCGGCATAGCCCAAGGGGGCCATCCAGGCCGCCACCAGCAGCACCCCCAGCCCGACCACCAGGCCGCGCACGATGCTGGAACCCACGTACGCCACAAACCAGCTCCGATGCGACAACGGGGTCAGCAGCAAAAACACCAGATTGCCCATGATCTTGCTCTGAATCAGGGACGAGGAACTGTTGGCAAAGGCGTTTTGCAACACGCTCATCATCACCAGGCCTGGTATCAAAAATGCGGTGTAGCCAATGCGGTCGTATACCTTGACGTGGTCCTCCAGCACATGGCCAAAGATCAGCAGGTACATCATGGCAGTGAGCACGGGCGCGGCGACCGTCTGAAAACCCACCTTCCAGAAGCGCAAGACCTCTTTGTAGAAAAGTGCTTTCGAACCCGTCATGTCGTTGCCACCTCCAACGCTGCGGGGGTATTGCGGCCCATGATGTCGATGAATACATCTTCCAGATCGGCCTTGCGCATTTCCACGTTTTCCACCACCAGGCCCGACTCACGCACGGCTGCCAGGTACTGCTCGATTTCCAGTGCGTTGTGGGCAGGCAGCTGCACCACACTGCCGGTCACCCGCGCACGTGCAGCCAGCGCGGCAGGCAGTTCGCCCGTGGTCTTGAAGCGCAGCACATTGCCCGACGCGGCCTTGAGCAAGTCACTGGTGCGGTCCAGCGCCACAATGCGCCCGGCTTTGAGCATGGCAATGCGCCCACACAGGGCTTCGGCTTCCTCCAGATAGTGCGTGGTCAACAACACGGTGTGCCCCTGCTTGTTCAGAGACGCAATGAACTGCCACAGGGTCTGGCGCAACTCCACGTCCACACCGGCCGTGGGTTCGTCCAGCACAATGACCGGCGGCCTGTGGACCAGCGCCTGGGCCACCAGCATGCGCCGCTTCATGCCACCGGAGAGCTGGCGCATATTGGCCCCAGCCTTGTCGGCCAGCCCCAGGCTTCCCAGCAGCTCGTCAATCCAGGCATCGTTGTTCTTGATGCCGAAATAGCCGGACTGGAAGCGCAATGCCTCGCGCACATTGAAAAAGGGGTCAAACACCAGCTCTTGCGGCACGATGCCCAGCGTGCGCCGCGCCTGGGCGTAGTCTGCTTGCACGTCCAGTCCGTGCACACGCACCCGGCCGCTGGTGGCCCGTGTCAGACCGGCCAAAATGCTGATCAACGTGGTTTTGCCCGCCCCGTTGGGGCCGAGCAGGCCAAAGAACTCGCCCTCTTCGATGTCCAGCTGCACTCGGTCCAGCGCCAGGAACGTGGCCCCATGGGGGTCGCGTGGCGATGGATAGGATTTGGAAACGGACTGAAAGGAAATGGCTGACATGGAAGACCGCCATTTTAGGCGGCCATGGCTCAGGCGCGGGGCAGCAGCCCCTCAATCCCGTACAGGGTCGCCAAATCCGCCAAGTGGGTGGGCATGTCCCGTACCTCGAGCGTTTTGTCCGCCTCGATGCAGCTGCGGCGCAAAGCCAGCAAAACCGCCAATGCCGACGAATCAAACCGTTGCAAAGCAGCCGCATCCACCACCACGCCAATGGGCTCTTGCGCCACGCCGGCGACCAGTTGCGCCAGGCAGGCGGTCGCTTGCCCGTGGGTCAATTCAACGGGGAGACTCAGCACCTCAGGCCTTCTTGCCGTTGGCCTTGTTGCGCTCGGTCAGGGTAGAAATCAAGCCGTCCACCCCCTTGGCATTGATCTCCTGTGCAAACTGGCTGCGGTAGGTTTCGACCAGCCACACCCCCAGCACGTTGAGGTTGTAGATTCGCCAGCCAGCGCCCTGCCCCGGGGTCTTTTCAAGGCGGTAGTCCAGCTGGATCGTGTCGCCGCCACCCTTAATTTCCGAGCGTACCAGCACCTCCTTGTCTTCCGGTGCGGCACGCAGCGGCTTCATGGTGATGGTCTGGTCGGTGACCTGGGCCAGGGCACCTGCATAGGTGCGCACCAACAGGATCTTGAACTCTTCCTGCAGGCGCTTTTGCTGCTCGGGTGTCGCATTGCGCCAGGCAGGGCCAACGGCCGAAGCCGTCATGCGCTGAAAGTTGACGTTGGGCATGATGCGCGAGTCGACCAGGGCAACCACCTTGGCCGTGTCACCGCCACGGATGGCCTTGTCGCTTTTGATCGTATCCAGCACGTCCGTCGACAAACGCTTGATCAACGCATCCGGTGCCTCGTCCTGCGCGTGCGCGGTGGTTGCACACAGGGCAAGCGCCAGCGTGGCCGAAGCCGCCAACAGCTGGCCCAAGAAAGTCCGCTTGGTATTCATCATTCCATTCCCCTGAAAAAAAGTCCCAGTTTGGGTGGCTTACCGCGTCTGGGCAGGCTCGGGCGCAAAGTCTTCTTCCGGCGGATTGCCGTCGTACACCAGATTGCGCCGGCGCTGCAAGAATGCGTCACGCGTGAAGCTGTATTTGTCCAGCGCGGCACCCTCCACCACTTCGCCCGCCTTTAGGTAGGTGGCGCGCGTGTCCACAAGATTGAGCACGGTCAGGCCGTTGCGCGTGGCATCGTCCTCGACCCGGCGCACCGGGTTGGCCGGAATATCGACCGACAAGGCCACTGTGTCCCGCAACGTGGACGACCCCAGAAAGGGAAGCACCACGAAGGGGCCCGGTCCCACGCCCCAACGCCCCAAGGTCAGGCCGAAATTGGCCGGATGGCGCTCCATATTCATTTCGCTGGCCACATCCAGCACGCCACCCAGCCCCATGGTCGTGTTGATCAGCACGCGCCCAAAACTATCAGCCGTGTCCTGCCCACGCAATTGCAGCGCATTGTTCACACCAGACCAGAGGTCCTCCAGATTTCCAAAGAAATTATTCACCCCGGCGCGCAGCCAAGGGGGCAGCACATCCCGGTACGCTGTGGCAACCGGTTTGACCACCGCCCGGTCCACCGCGTCATTGAACTGAAAGACACCGCGATTCCACGACTCCATGGGATCCCGTGGATCCGGATTGGCAACAGTTGCACAGGCCTGCAACAGCACCACGGTACCCAACACCAGGGTATGCGCCAAACGGGCAGGCCGCTTGCGCTGGAAAGTCGGTTGCCTGCGGGCAAACGGCGAGACTGGGATGTTCATTTCTTCTCCGAACCGGCGTCGGCACCTTCGGCCGCCTTGCTGTAGAGGAACTGGCTGATGAGATTTTCCAGCACAACGGCTGACTGGGTTGCACCGATGACATCTCCAGCGGCCAGGTTGGTGTCCGCCGCACCGGCTTCAATGCCAATGTATTGCTCCCCCAGCAGTCCGCTGGTGAGAATTTTCAACGAGCTGTCCTTGGGAAAGGCATAGCGGCTTTCCAGTGCCAGTATCACACGCGCCTGAAAGGTCTTGTCATCAAACGTGAGCGTTTCCACCCGCCCCACCACCACGCCCCCGCTGCGCACAGCCGCCTTGGGCTTGAGCCCCCCCACGTTGTCAAACTTGGCCGACACCCGGTAGGTGGACTGGAAACTGAGCGACAGCAAGTTGGCCGACTGCAGCGCCAGAAACAAAATGGCAACCGCCCCGATGATCACGAACATTCCCACCCACACATCATTCTTCGAACGCTGCATACTTTTCTTTCCAATCAGTTGAGGACAACGCGGCGCGCCGGTCTGTCGCGCGATCCACTCAAATGGTAAACATCAGGGCGGTCAGGATGAAATCCAGGCCCAGCACCGCCAGCGAGGCCACCACCACGGTACGGGTGGTGGCACTGGCAACCCCCTCGGGTGTCGCCTGCGCCTCAAAACCCTGAAAAACGGCAATGAAGGTCACGGTCAATCCAAACACCAGGCTTTTGATAACCCCATTGCCCACGTCCTGCCAGACATCGACGCCCCCCTGTATCTGGCTCCAAAACGAGCCGGCGTCCACGCCAATCATCAACACACCCACCACCCAGCCACCAATGACGCCCATGGCGCTGAACACGGCAGCCAGCAGCGGCATGGCCACCACGCCTGCCCAAAAACGGGGGGCCAATACCCGCTGGATCGGGTCCACCGCCATCATTTCCATGACGCTGATCTGCTCGCCCGCCTTCATCAGCCCGATTTCTGCGGTCAAGGACGTACCGGCACGCCCGGCAAACAACAGCGCCGTGACCACCGGACCCAGTTCGCGCACCAGGCTCAACGTGACCAGCAGGCCCAGCGCCTCGGAGGACCCATAGCGCTGCAACGTGTAGTAGCCCTGCAGGCCAAACACAAAACCCACAAACAAGCCCGATACGGCAATGATGGCAAGGGAGTAATTGCCCAGAAAGTGCATCTGGTCCCGCACCAGGCCAAAGCGGCGAAAGGTCGGAACCACCGCCAGCAACAGCCGGAAAAACAGCCGCGCGCCGTAGCCCAGGTCGGCCAGCTTTGCGCGCGTGGCAAATCCGACATCGGCAGGTTTGTACCAGGTCATCGAGGCACTCCGAATTTTTGCGCACCTGCAGCGCGGGCGACGCCAAAGTCCTCGTCCACAGCGGCGGCGGGGTAGTGGAAGCGGACCGGCCCTTCCGACAATGCATTCACATACTGGTACACCAGCGGATCGGTGCTGTGCAGCACCTGCTGTGGGGTGCCTTGTGCCGCAAGTTTGCCATTGGCCAGGATGATGACGTGGTCGGCAATGGCAAAGGTTTGCTCCAACTCATGCGAAACAAACAGGCTGGTCAACCCCATGGTGTCGTTGAGCGTGCGGATGAGCTGTGCCGAGGTGCCCACCGAAATCGGGTCGATGCCGGTAAACGGCTCGTCGTACATCACCAGTTCGGGGTCCAGCGCAATCGCGCGGGCCAGCGCCACCCGCCGCGCCATGCCTCCGGAAAGTCCATTGGGCATCTGGTCGCATGCAGCCCGCAAACCCACCGCATTGAGTTTCATGAGGACGATGTCCCGAATCATGTCCTCGGACAGAGTAGTGTGCTCACGCAGCGGAAAGGCCACGTTGTCAAACACGCTCAGGTCCGCAAACAGGGCACCAAACTGATAGAGCATGCCCATGCGCCGCCGGACACCGTAGACCTGGGACTGGTTCATGGGTGTCACGTCCTGGCCGTCAAACAGCATCTGGCCTTTTTGCGCCCGATTCTGTCCCCCGATCAAGCGCAGAATGGTGGTTTTGCCTCCGCCCGAGGCTCCCATCAGCGCCGTCACCTTGCCACGCGGCACAACCAGCGACACATCGTCCAGAATGATGCGCTCACCGTACCCAAAGGTCAGGTTGCGCAGTTCGACGAGGGATGAAGACGGGTTCGGGGCCATAAAAAAGCAAAAGCCGGTCGATTTCCGGCTTCTGGATGATACGGTATCCGCGTTAACCCTTGTATCTGCTACGTAACAGGGGGCTGCACGACGCAGCGCATTCAGTGCGTGTCCCGTTGCGAACGCGCCAACCAGCGATCAATCTTTTTCTCCAACTCGTCAAGTGGAAGACTGCCTTCTTCTAGCACCTTTTCGTGAAACAAAGGCAGGCTAAAGCGCTCACCCTGCATCTTCTGTGCGCGGTCGCGCAGTTCGCGGATTTTCAGGGCACCAATCTTGTAGCTCACCGCTTGCCCAGGCCACGCCATGTAGCGCTCCGTGCTACGACGTGCCTCATCCGGCTCTTGTCCCTCTTCAGTAACCATGTAGCGAATGGATTGCTCGCGCGTCCAACCCTTGGCGTGCAGCCCGGTATCGGTCACCAGGCGTACAGCCCGGTGCAATTCCATTTGGAGATGCCCCATCAGGGCGTCGGGGTCATTGCGGTACAGGCCCAGCTCGTGACCCAGGGTCTCCGCATAGAGCGCCCAGCCTTCACCGTAGGCATTGATCCAGTCATAGCGGCGCAGCAATGGCAGTGGCATTTCCTGTTGGCGCGCCACGTGGAAGTGGTGACCGGGCTGTCCCTCATGCAAGAGCAAAGAGGTCATCGAAGTCGTCGAATACTCCTCAGGTTTATGGATCACCGCCCAGAAAATGCCCGGACGCTTGCCGTCTGCACTGGGGCCGGAGTAATGGTCTGACGCGGTCGCTTTGGTGACTTCGGGCTCCAAACGGATATCGAGCAGAGACCGGGGCTGACTAGCGAACAAAGTGGGCAACCCGGCCTCAATTTTTCGATTGAGTGCCATATAGGCATCCAAGATTTCGCGTTCAGTCTTGAATGGGCGCATAGCCGGGCGCCGACCCCAGTCGCGCATGAAGTCACCCAGATCACCTGTCTCGCCGACTTGTTGCTGAATGCGAAGAATCTCTGCGCGGATGCGGGCCACTTCGGCCAAACCCATTTGGTGAATGGCGTCTGCGCTGAGTTCTGTGGTTGTGCTTTCTCGCAACCGATAGGAGTACCAGGCAGCACCGTGGGGCAGTGCCGATAAGCCAGCCTTGGTGCGGGCGCGGGGCAGGTATTCCTGCGCCAGAAAGCGCGAAAGTTTGCGAAGCGAGGGAAGTTGGTGCTGCGCAATCTCGCGCCTGTAGGCATCACGCAGGCGCTGCTGGGTGGCAGCATCAAGTGCTGCCGGGAAATGGTTGAGCGCAACCGCAAACATGTGACTCTCGGGCGCAGTTTCTACCAGCGGGCGCAAGGTTTCAATGGTGCGCTCCACCAGTTCACGGGGCTGGGTGATGCCAAGGGCCATCCCCCGATGCATGTTCGCAATGGCCTGATCGTTCCAGGCAGGCAAGCGCGCCAATCGGCTCAGAAATGCATCGTAGTGCGCAGGGGTCTCAAAGGGTTGAAGACTCTGCCCCGTCGCAAACTGCGCCATCTGCGCGGGCAGCCCCCCGTATTGGTCGATAGGCAGCAATTCAGAGGGAAACCGCATGCCCTGCAGACCCAGTGAGAGCCGCCGCTGCAACACACGGTAGGTGGTTTGGGCGTCGGCTGGCAGACGACGGACATCCATCGATCGCAGCTGCCGTTGCACACGCAGCATCAACGCACGCTGCTTGGCGATCGATTGCGGTGCGATGGTGATTGCCAGCTTGTCGAGAAATCGCTCTTCCCCCGTCGTTTCTGTCCCATACATGGGGTCCAGCAACTGCAGGTCGCGAAAATACCGATCTGCCAACGTGTTCAGGCGCTGTTCCAGCGCGTGTGGTCGCTGCGCCACCTGCGCCGATCCATCCGAAGGCGAGGCCGCCCGCGCCATGCCAACACAGGCAAGGCCCATCAGCCCCACCATGCCGACCCATCGGGAGTAGCGCGCTGACCAACGGTCAGCACTGTTGCAAAACAAATAGACCATGAAAACCACCTGACTGCCCAGTACAGAAAGCAGATGCCTCGCCAACCGCGAGTGCTGCGGGAATTGGGGTGGACAATTGTTGCGCCGATCCCCTTCCTGCAAATATACAATGGGCCACGACAAGGCGCTTCGGGTAGAAAAGCGCTGCATGTCGCACGTCCGACTGGCCCGGCCCCTGCCAGACAATTTCGGCCCCATCGCGGGTCAAATATCAGGGGTTCATTTGCCATGCATTTCTTACGCCGCCGCTTTTTGTTCATCAGCGGCACTGCCCTCACGGCGGGCTTGCCCGCCTTCCCGGTAAACAGCGCAATCCTGACTGCACGCCAGACAATCAACAAGTCCGGTCAATTGCGCATGCTGTCGCAGCGCATCGTAAAGGCCTACGCGCAACTGGGTCTAGAGGTGATGCCCAAGGAGTCCATGAATGTCTTGAGCCGCTCGGCCATGACTGCGAATGGCAACTTGGTGGATCTGCGCAACACCGCTACCGACGATGCCACCAAAGCGTCTCTCGCCACGGTTGAAAAAGCGTGGGCCGTATTGCGGGACATGGTCTCCATCGCACCCAACAAAGGGGATGCGGCGACGATTGCCAAGCTGGGCGACGACATGTTGGCCGAGGCAGACAGAATGACCCGCATGTTTGAAAGCGCCGTAGGGACCGAGATCGCAAAAATGGTCAGCTTGGCGGGGCGACAAAGAATGCTGTCCCAGAAGGTGGCGCGCCACTATTTCTACGCCGCATGGGGCGTGGCGGAAAGACCTGAAAAGGCGGCATTCGACAAAGCGCGCAGCGAATTTGCCGAGGCGCTGGAAACACTCCGAATCTTCCCAAAAAACGATGATGCCATCCGCAACCGACTAACCATGCTGCAAGAACAATGGGGGTTTATGGTGGCGGCATTCACGCCGGAAAAGATGAGCACCTACCACCCTACCGGGGCCAGGCATGTGGCAACGGCGAGTGAAAACATCTTGGCGCTTGCCGACGAATTGACGCTGCTGTACGAAAACCTAAAGGTCTGACCGCACCGGCACCCACCCAAAGCTGCAGTGCAGCACCCATGTCATTCTCAGGAGATCAATCGTGTTTCTAGATTTTTTGTTCGGCAAGAAGGAATCCCGCAATGTGGAGTCAGCGAAGCCCGCGAAGCAGGCACCACCCCCCCCAGCAAGGCAGGTATCGGCACCGGGAACCCACATTGGCTACCACCCGGAGCTGGTGACCCAATTGGTAGGAGACCACCAAAATCTGCTGCGCATCATGGGCCAGGTCCACGAAGCCCTCGCAGCGAAGAATTTGAGTGCCGTGGTACAGCACCTGGATGCGTTTCGCAGCGCGATACAGGACCATCTACTCACCGAAAATGTGCGCCTGTATGTGTATCTGGAACACGCCCTGGTGCAAGACCCGGTCAGCCACGCGCTGATTCACGAATTCCGCCGGGAAATGGATGGCATCGGGAAGACCGTGCTGAGCTTTCTGGCCAAGTACCGCGAACTGGAAACCCAAACCGAGTTGTTGCGTACGTTCGGCGAAGACCTTGCCGCCGTGGGCAAGGTATTGGTGGAGCGCATTCACCGCGAAGAGTCCATGCTGTATCCACTGTATTTGCCGGCATATTGAGCGCGCCGCCGCCGGGCAGCGCCCAGCACATGGTCAACGCGGCAAGTCGCTGGCACCCATCAGGTACTCGTCTACCGCGCGGGCGGCCTGGCGGCCTTCGCGGATGGCCCAGACCACCAGGCTCTGGCCACGGCGGATGTCACCGGCGGCAAACACCTTGGGCACGTTGGTCGCGTAGCCGCCGATGAAGTCGGTGCTCGCCCGGGCATTGCCGCGCGCGTCTTTTTCGACACCAAAGCCTTCCAGAATGGTGGCCACCGGGTTCACGAAGCCCATGGCCAGCAGCACCAAATCGGCCTTGAGCACTTGCTCGGAGCCGGCGACTTCGACCATCTTGCCGTCTTTCCATTCGACGCGCACGGTTTTGAGCCCCGTAACCTTGCCCTTTTCACCCATGAATTCCTTGGTGGAAATGGCGAACTCCCGGGAGCAACCTTCGTCGTGGCTGGAACTGGTGCGCAGCTTGATCGGCCAGTAGGGCCAGGTCATGGGGCGGTTTTCTTCGACCGGGGGCTGGGGCATGACCTCGAACTGGGTCACGCTGGCCGCGCCGTGGCGGTTGCTGGTGCCCACACAGTCGGAGCCGGTGTCGCCGCCACCAATGACGATGACGTGCTTGCCATCGGCGCGCAACTGGCCCTTGAGTTTGTCGCCAGCATTGACCTTGTTCTGCTGGGGCAGAAACTCCATGGCGAAATGAACCCCGTCCAGATCACGACCGGGCACGGGCAGATCGCGCGATTGCTCGGAGCCACCAGTCAGCAGCACGGCGTCAAAGTCCTTGTGCAGTTGGGCGGCGGAAATGTTTTCCTTGGCCCAGTTGGTGACCTTGGAGCCTGGCCCCGATTTCGGCATCTCACCCACCAGTACTCCGGTGCGAATCGTGACGCCTTCCTTGACCAGCTGGTCCACGCGGCGGTCGATATGCGACTTTTCCATTTTGAAGTCGGGGATTCCGTAGCGCAGCAGGCCACCGATGCGGTCGTTCTTTTCGAACAGGGTCACCTCATGCCCCACGCGGGCCAGCTGCTGAGCCGCCGCCATGCCGGCGGGGCCGGAACCCACCACGGCCACTTTCTTTCCGGTCTTCGCCTTGGAGGGCTGGGCCAGAACCCAGCCTTCCGCCCACGCGCGATCGAGAAACGCAATCAGCCCGTCGTAGAACCCGGAC
>CAZDDK010000084.1:0-12557 GCA_964504185.1 uncultured Rhodoferax sp.
AGCGGCTCGCCCAGCTTTTCATAAGTCTCCAGCAGCTTGGGGTCCACCTCGGCCAGGCTCTTGGGCGCGTTCTTCAGCGACTTGGGTGCCGAGTAGTAGCGCAGGGCCTGAAAGTCGATCGGGTTGATGCGCAGTGAGGTCCATTGCGGCGGCTCCAGCGTTTGCCACAAGGCCAGGGCTTTCAGACGCCACTCCAACAAAAAGTTGGGCTCCCGCTTCTTGCGCGAAATGGCGCGCACGGTGTCTTCATTTAGCCCGGGTGGTAAGGTGTCGGATTCGATGTCGGTCACAAAACCATGCCGGTAGGGGCCGTCCAGAGCCAGGTTCAGGGCGGGGGCTTGTTCGGTGGTTTGCATGGTCTGCCTCTTTGTGGTGTTCGCAAGCGCGGCGGAGTAATTTCTAAAGATGCAAATATTGTGCATCTTTAGAAATTACAAGGGTCAGATGCTTCGATTTGACCGTTTTGCTCGGATGGGCATCCATGGTGCAGCCCGGTATTTGGCTGCGTTCACGCGATCCACTCCGTGCGCTGGCGCGCATTGCCAGCAGGAGCAGTGCCAATGGCTGCCAGGACGATGAGGTTGCGCCACGCAACTGTTCCAACGCCGACATAGGCAAGACCCATCAGCGCCGCCACCGACTACGTGGTGGCCGTGCCTGAAAGCATCCGCGCCTATGTGCCCGAGGGGCGGGGCTACTTCGGGGTGGATGCGGCGCGTATTGTGCGGGCGGCGTTGTAGCCGCCTCGCACGGTGTGGCGCGGTCAGGCCAGGAATTTTCCGTTCGATCCCAGAACGGCCAAATCGATGTAGCGCGATCCGACAAACGGGGTGTGATGGCTGTAGTCCACGACAAACCCGCCCATGTCCCAGCTACGAATTCCCGCCAGCGCGCTGCGCAGTTTGGCCCGAGTGGGGGCGTTGCCCGCGCGCTCCAGGCCTTCGGCCAGCACGCGCATGTTCACATAGCCTTCCAGGCTGCCCAGGTTGAATTCCTGCTGGCCGCGCGCCTTCATGGCGGCTTGGTAGTCCCGCACCACCGCAGTTTTGCCCTTGTTCGGGTCGGGCATGACCATGGTCACCGCCAGGCCGGTGCCGACCTCACCCAGTTGGCGAAAGCCTTCGCTGGTGAGCGTGGCGCTGACTCCGGCCATCAGCACGTTGGGCAGGGTTCTCTTGAGGCCACGTACCAACGGCACGGTGGCAGAACCTGCCGTGGCCAGCAGCACAGCAGATGGGCGCGCATTGCCCACTTGGCCCAAAACCGCATCCAGGTTTTTTCCGTCGGTGGCCAGTCCTGCCTGCACGGTGGCATGGCCGCCTATGGCCGCCAGTGCGCGGGTGGCATCCTCCAGCAACTCGCGGCCATAGGGGTTGTCCAGGAAGATGATGCCCACCTCCTTGACGCCCATGCCCACCAGACGCTGTACCAGGCGTTTGACCTCGTCGGTGTAGCTGGCGCGCACGTGGAAAACGTTGCGCAATCCCTTGCGCAGCGACGACGCACCGGTCAGGGGGGCGACGTAGGGAATGCCGGCTTCCTCCACCAGTGGCAGGATGGCGGTGTTGTTGGGTGTGCCCACGCAGGAGAGCAAGGCAAAAGCCGTGCCCTGGTCGAGCATCTGCTTGACGTTTTCCGTGGTGCGCTGGGGTTGGTAGGCGTCATCCACCATGTTGAGTTGCAAGCCACGACCGTGCACGCCGCCACGGGCGTTGATCTGCCCGATGGCGGCTTCCGCCCCCTGGCGCAGGTCGGAGCCGAAGCCGGCCAGAGGCCCGCTCAGTGCGGCGGAGCAGCCAATCGAGACGGTTTTTCCGGTAAGGCCACCCTCTTCGGCATGGGCGTTGCGAATAAAGGCGGGTGCGGCCAAGGCGGCGGCGATCGAGACAAATTGGCGACGTTGCATGGGATTGGCTCCGAATACTGAGGGGGTTGAGGGGGATGCCCCGAACACCATGGCACCCGCGCTGAAGGGGTAATCAGTGTGGCAAGGAGTATTCGGGTAAACCCTATATTTTAGTGACGATTGTGTGACAGCCGATAGAGGCGGCACTCCAGAATGGCGTACCGCCCCGGAACGACCGCCCGTTTTGGTGCGGCGGTTGCGAATTGGCCGGCAGCGTTTCGCTCAACGCGCAGTGTTTGTTTCTTCGGCTTGGATGCTGAACACCGCGTCGTCGTGGGCGTGTTCCAGCAGGATGCGCCGGACTCTGTCTTGCCAGAGTTGGCCAAACTCGGTGCGTTCCTCGGCGCTGGCCTGGCCGGTCAGGCACAGGGGCATCAGGTGGCGTGTCTTCGGGTTGCCAGCCACATCCTGCAAATGGACTTGCGCCAGCACAGACTGCCCGGTATCGCAGCGGGTGAAGCGCAGCTCGGTTGCAATGGGCGCGTTGAACCGCAGCAGCCCCCGGCGCACAAACTGTCCCCCCAGTCCGGCAAATCCGCCCTCACTGGCCGCGCCGGTCAGCAGCCCCAATACACTGGCCACTACACCGGTGGTGCCTTCGGACTGGGAGCCGCGCAGCTCCACAGCCACTGCACCGCGTTGGGGCACGGCTTCGCCATACAGGGCCCGCAGCGCCCGCACCCCCAGCCAGTAGGCGCTGGCCACCGTGGGGCAGGAGTGCCCTGCCAGGCGCACGGCATCGGCATAGCCGTAGTGCACCAGGCCACCCTGGGCCGCACCCAGCAGATCGGCCAGGGGGTCGTATAGTGTGATGCCCGGTACCTGTTCAAAGAACGCAGGGAAGGTCGTCATAGGGGTGGGTTCCTTTCAAGGTGGGAATATGGTACGTTGTCACACAAAACTGGTGTCGGTCCGGGAATGGAGAGGCTTTTTCATGAAGCGCTGGGTGTTCATTGTGGGCTTGGTATTGACCATGGGGCTGGCGCGTGCTGCCGAGCGCGTGCCGGTCGGTGTGTACCCTTTCCTGCCGTTTTCAACACGCACCGGGGGGATTACCCAGGAGCTGGTCGAGGCCATGAACCGCTTTCAGACCGAGTATGTGTTTCAACTGGTTCAGACGTCAGCCAACCGGCGCTATCGGGACATGGAGCGTGGCGCGTTTCAGGTCATATTCTTCGAGAACATCAAGTGGGGCTGGGATGCGCGCGACGTGGAAGCCACCCGGGTGTATTTGGCGGGAGATGGCGAGGTCTACGTGGCGCGCAGCGCACCGCAGCGCACGCAGGCGTACTTTGAGTCCCTCAGTGACAAGCAACTGTTGCTCGTGACCGGCTACCACTATGGCTTTGCCAACCATGTGGCGGACCCCGACGTACTGCGCCAGTCCTACCAGGTGACATACAGCCCGGACGGGGACATCAGCCTGCGCAACTTGCTGCAGGGGCGGGGCGACATTGCCGTCGTCACCAAATCCTATTTGGCCGGGTACCTCAAGGACAACCCCCAGGCGGCCGAGCGTTTGTTGGTCTCCGATCGCTATGACCAGTACTACGCCCACACTGCACTGGTGAAAAAGGGCACACGCCCCAGCGCCGAAGACATTGACAAGCTGTTAACCCGAATGCGAGCCGCTGGCGTGCTGCAGCAATTGTGGTCCCGCCATGGCCTGGACAAGTTCTGCTCACCGAAGTGTTGAGGTGGCGGCGGGTACCGGCTTGAACAAAGGCAACACCGTCCCCTGCGCCTGGGTCGGCACCGCAATGTCCAGCAGGCGCGACAGCGTGGGGGCTATGTCGGCCACTTCCACCCGGGTCTCCTCCAGGCCTGTGCCCACCCAGCGCGGTCCGTAGAACAGGATGGGCACGTGGGTGTCATAGGGGTGGGGTGAGCCGTGCGTAGTGCCCGTGCGGAAGCTGCTGAGCATCCAGCCGGGTTGCAGCACCACATGCAATTGCGGGGAGCGCTCGGCAAACCACGACTTGCGCGATGCGGCCAGGTAGGGCGTTTCGGTAGGTGCGGTGCTGGCCAGTTGGGCGCGGGTGAATACGGCAGCCACGCCGCCCACCTGCAGCAGCAGTGCCTGGGCCTCGGCCTCAACCGCCGCGCTGTCCACGCCCTTGGCGGCCATGACGCGGCTGTCCAGCAAGATGCCCGCTGCCGAAAAGCCGATGGCCCACTTGGCATCGCCAAACTTGGCGGACAAGCCCGTGTTCAGGTGGGCCAGCGTGGTCCCGGGGTTGAGTCGCCCACCGGCGCGCCCCTGGGACTGGGACCACTCCGGCGTGTCCAGAAAACCGTGGTCAGCGGTCAGCACGGCCACATACTGGTCCTTGCCGACGCGTTGGTCCAGGTCGGCAAAGAAGGCTTGCAGGCTGCGGTCCAGGTGCAGCGTGTGGTCGTGCGAGATGCGCGATTCCGGGCCAAATGCATGGTTCACATAGTCGTGGCCCGACAGGCTTACCGACAAGATGTCGGTCTGCGGCCCGCGCCCGAGTGCTTCGCCCGCAAGGGCTGCGCGCGCAAAGTCCAGGGTGAGCTGGTCGCTGAAGGGGGTGCCGATCAGGTTGCCATAGAAGCGCGGACCTGGGGCGTCGCTGCTCTCGCCAATCACGGCGGGCAATTGAGGCGTGTTGCCATCCATGCGGTGCCAGGGCTGGGCGTCGGGGGCGGAGCGCTGGTAGGCCGCGTCCGCAAGCAGTGGTGCCCAGGTCTTCTTGAAATAGGCGTCTGCAGGCTTGGCCGCGTTGAATGCCTGCACCCATTGGGGGTGCGTCTGCATGTAGTAGGTGCTGGAGGCAAACTGGCCCGTCTCGGCCATGTACATGTAGGCCACTCCGCTGTGGCCTGCGGGCAGAATCGCCCCCCGGTCCTTGGCCGAGATGCCGATCACCTTGGACGCAGGCGTCGCCCGGCGCAGCACGTCGCCCACGGTTTCGGCGCGCAGGTTCTTGGGGCTGGTGCCCGCCAGCGGTGCGGTCTTGTGGCCGATATAGGTGTGGGCGTCGTCCTGAGTGCAGTACACCGGCGCGCCGGTGTGGGGGTCGCGCCATTCGTTGCCAATGATGCCGCTGCGGTGCGAATAGGCCCCGCTGAGCATGGTGGCGTGGCCCGCACCGGTTACCGTGTAGCTGTGGCCATAGTGGGCGTTGGTAAACACGGTGCCACGCTGCAAGAAGCGGTTGAAACCATCGCTGGCAAACTGTTCGCGGTAGCCCATGACTTGGCGCATGGGCAAGCCGTCCACGACCAGAAAAACCACGAGTTTGGGTATGGGGGGCGCAGCACCCGCAGTACCTGCGGCGAGCAACGTGACGGTTGCAGCGAGGCTGACGCTGCGCAATAACGGGTTCAAAATGTTCATGCGCGGCAGTGTAGCCAAGGTCCACCGCCATTTTTGGATGCAGGCAATCAGCGACTTTCCACCCACCAAGTCACTTCGCCGCTCGGTGCCGTAGCTGCCAGCTTGCCATCGCGCTTGACAAAGTTGACGCAGCGATCATCTACCGGCTGCTTGCTCCAACGTACGCAATATCCGGCATCGCCATTTCTGCGCCAAGTGCCCGTGTCGCTTTGGCCTTGGCTGGCGATTGCGGAACCATCGGGTTTGAGATGGACTTCCACCACAAATCCACCCTTCTTCATGTGGGTTGCTTTGAAGGGTTTGCTCACAAGCAGGTCGAATTCGTCTTTGGTGACGGCAGCATCTTGCGCGATTGCGGCTCCTGCTATGAGCAGGGTTGTGCAAAGTAGGATACGTTGAACTTTCACTTTATCTCCTTCCGGTTTCCAATGATGCCGTGTATCAGATCAGCTCGGTATGGTGCTGGCGCACCCGCTCCAGCAGCGCATCGGCGGGAAGCGGGCGGCTGAAAAGGTAGCCTTGCAGCAAGTCGCAACCTGCTGCCTGCAAAAAATCGCGCTGTGCCTGGGTTTCCACCCCTTCGCCCACCGTTTGCAGGCGCAGGCTGCGGGCCAGTCCAATGATGCTGTTGACGATCGCCGCGCTGTCGGGGTACTGCAGCATTTCGATCACAAACGAGCGATCGATCTTGAGCTGGTCAATCGGGAAGCGGCGCAGATAGGCCAGTGAGGAGTAGCCGGTGCCAAAGTCGTCCACCGACACGCCAACGCCCAGCGCCTTGAGCGCCGCCAGTGTGTGGGTGGCGCGCTCGGCGTTGTCCATCACCGTGCTTTCGGTGATCTCCAGTTTGAGCTGCTGGGCGGGCAGTTCGCAGTCCAGCAGGGTTTGGTGCACGGTTTGGACCAGTTGCTCGTCCCGGAACTGGCGCGCCGACAGGTTGACAGCCACGCGCAGTTGCAGTCCCTCACGCGCCCACTGGCGTGCTTGCGCGCAGGCGGTGCGCAGCACCCATTGGCCAATGGAAACAATCAGACCGGTTTCTTCGGCCAGGGGAATGAAGTCCAACGGAGACACCAGGCTGCCGTCGTCCCGGTGCCAGCGGATCAGGGCCTCCACATCGGTGACGCGGTTGCTGGCCAGATGCAGCAGGGGCTGGTAGTGCAGCAGCAGCTCGTTGCGCTCCAGGGCGCGGCGCAGTTGTGCCTCCAGCTCGAGCTTGTGCAGGGCCTGGGTGTTGAGGTCGGCGGTGTAGAAACAAAAGGCGTTGCGCCCGCCGCCCTTGGCACGGTACATGGCGGCATCGGCGTTGCGCAGCAAGGTGTCGCAGTCGGCGGCGTCTTGCGGGTACATGCTCACGCCAATGCTGGCGGAGAGCGTCACTTCGCGCTCGCCCACGGTGATGGGGCGTGCCACGTCGCGCAGGATTTTGTCGGCCACCAGGGGCACGTCCTGCGGGCTGGCCAGGTCGGAGAGCACCACCACAAAGTCGTCGCCGCTGAAGCGGGCGGCGGTATCGCGCTCGCGCAGATCGGTGGCAAGCCGTTCACCCACGGTGCGCAAGACTGCATCGCCAAAGGCGTGGCCCAGGCTGTCGTTGATGCGGTTGAAGTGGTCCAGATCCAGAAACAGCAGGGCCACGCAGCGCTGGTGCCGCTGCGCAAAGGCAATGGCCAGTGCCGTGCGTTCCTGCAGCCGGTTGCGGCTGGCCAGCCCGGTCAGCGCATCGGTGTTGTGCTGGCGCTCGAGCTGCTCCTCGTAGCGCTTGCGTTCGGTGATGTCGTTGACGATGCCCACGAAATGGGTGGTGCGTCCCTGGTCGTCACAGACAGGCGCAATGGAGAGGTCATTCCAGAACAGGGACCCGTCTTTGCGGTAGTTGCGCAGCACCGCACTGCCCTGGCGCTGCTCGCGCATGGCCGCCGCAATGTCCTGCATGCCCATTTGATCCCGGTCCTCGCCCATCAACAAATCGGGGTCGCGGCCCATCAATTCGTCGGCGCGGTAGCCGGTGATGCGCTCAAACGCGGGGTTTACATAGGTCAGGCGCGTACCGCCGGGGCCTGCAGCGGTGATCATGATGCCGTTGGCCGAGGCTGCCACCGCGCTGCTGTTCAGGCGCGAGGCCTCTTCGCTGGCCCGCAGCTGCTCCATGGCCTGACGGCGCTGGGTGTCTTTTTCAAAATTGTCCAGTGCGAAGCACACGTCTCCAACCATTTCGGTCACCAGCGTCAAGAGTTCCTTGTCGAAGAAGCCGGTTTCCGCCGCGAACAGGGACACCGTTCCGACCACCACGCCACCACAACGCAGGGGAAAGCTGGCGGCGGCGGCCAGGCCGTAGCGCTGCAGGTCGGCATGTATGGCAGCCAGAGCAGGATCGCTCGCCAGGTCGTTGCACAAATAGTGCGCGTTCTGCAGCAACGCAATTTCTGCCGGAATGCGTGCCATCCCGTCCGCCCCCAGGGGGGCCAACCGGGTGAACCAGTCGGGTTCGACCCCGCAGCGTGCCACGGGGACCAGATGCTGGTGAATGGGGTCGCGCATGCCCACCCAGGCCATGCAAAGGCCGCCGCGCTCCACCGCAATTTGGCACAGGCGGTCAAATAGCTGATTGCGGTCGGGGGTATGGACGATGGCCTGGTTGGTTTCGCTCAAGGCAGCGTACAGGCGGTTGAGGCGAACGATGCGGTGCTGCGCAGCATCGAGCTCCTGCACCCGCTGCTCCAGCTCGGTGCTGCGCTTTTCCAGTTTGTGCACCAGCACCTCGCTGTATAGCTTGAGCTGGGTGTCGGCCGATACCGTCGGTGCACGTGTGGCATGCAAACGCTGCGCACGGGCCATCACGCGGCCCACGCAGGCCATGAATGCATCGGGCTCGGCGGGTTTGACCAAGAAGGCGTCGGCTCCCATGTCCAGTGCCAGCCGCTCATCCTGGGGCTCGGTGTAGGTGGCGGTGTAGACGATGAAGGGAATGTGCGACAACGCGGGGTCAGCCTTCCAGTGCCGCAACAGGGTGTAGCCGTCCATGACCGGCATCAAGAGGTCGCACACCACGAGATCGGGGGCGCGGGCATGGGCCAACTCCAGCGCGCGTTCACCATGGGGGGCTTCATCCACCGCATGCCCGTGGCCCTGCATCAGGGCGCGCAGCAGGTAGCGGTTGTCCTCGCGGTCATCGACGATCAGCACCAACATCAGGCGGACCCTTCGATGAATTGCTCGACTTCCACGGCAAAGGTTTGCGGGTCAATGGGCTTTTCGATGTAGCCGTTGCAACCGGCACCCAGGCAGCGCTCGCGGTCACCGGCCATGGCGTACGAGGTGACGGCCACGATGGGAACGCCCGCCAGCGCGGGGTTGGCGCGCAGGGCCCGGGCCACGGCATAGCCATCCATGCCGGGGAGCTGGATGTCGAGCAGAATTAGCGCAGGCTGCGCCGTGGCGGCAAGGTCCACGCCGGTGGGGCCATCTTCTGCGTGCACCATCTCCCAGCCCCGTGCTTCCATGAGAAAGCTGGCCAGGTAACGGTTTTGCGCGTTGTCTTCAATCAGCAAAATGCGTTTGTTCATGCGTGCTCCGCGGGGTGGGGTGCTTCCAGTGGCAGTGTCACGGTGAACACACTGCCCTGGCCCCAGACACTGCTGGCGTGAATCTGGCCCCCCATCAGTTCCGCCAGGCGCCGGCAAATGGCCAGCCCCAGGCCCGTTCCATCATGCTTGCGGGAGAGCTCCGAGTCAAGCTGGCGAAACGGGGTGAACAGCAGGGAAAGGTCTTCCGCGCGAATGCCCATGCCGGAGTCCTGCACTTCGATGCGCGCGGCTGCCACCCGGTGGGTGCCGCCGATGGGAAGGTAGTCGTCCACCTGCCGCACGCGCAGGTGCACTGCGCCCTTTTCGGTGAACTTGATGGCATTGCTCAGCAGATTGAGCAAGACCTGCTCCACCCGGCGGGCATCGCTGACCATGGTGCCCAGGGTGTCCCCAATGTCCACCTGCAGTGCCAGGTGCTTCTTGTCCGCCAGCGGGGCGACGATGGCCGCCACTTTTTGGACCGATGCAACCAGGTCAAATGGCGCACGGCCCACCTTCAGCTCGCCCGCCTCGATCTTGGAAATGTCGAGCACGTCGTTGATCAGTGCCAGCAGGTGGCGGGCGCTGTCGCGCACCATGCCCAGTTGTTTGGCCTGTTCGGTGTTCAGCGGCCCTGCCAACTCCTGCAGCACGATGCCCGTGAATCCGATGATGGAGTTGAGTGGGGTGCGCAGTTCGTGGCTCATGGTGGCCAGGAAGGCGGACTTAATGCGGTCGGCCGCCTCAGCCGCTTCTTTGGCCACCTTGAGTTCCTGGGCAGCGGCGCTGAGGGCGGCCTGCGCCTCCTTGATCGGGGTAATGTCCACGATCACTCCCACCACCCCCGCTCCGGCCCCCGAGGCATCGCGAAAGCCGGCGACCGAGTACAGGGTTTGGCGCAATTTGCCGTCCGCAAAGGGCATGGCGGCCTCGCGCTGCACGGTAGTGGCGCTGGCCAGCACGGCTGCATCCTCCGCCTGAAATTTTGCGCGGTCGTCCTGTGGCAAGTACTCCAGGTCCAGCACGGTCTTGCCCAGAAAGTCCGCGCGTTTGACCCCAAAAGCGCGCTCGTAGGCCAGGTTGCATCCGCGAAACCGCAAGTCGGCACCTTTGTAGAAGATGGGATTGGCGATGTGGTCGATGATGGCCTGCAGAAACTCGCTGATTTCGGCGATTTGGGCGGTGCGTGTGTGCACCCGCCGCTCCAGTTCGCGGGTGTGGTTTTGCGCCTGTTCGTACAGCCGCGCGTTCTCCATGGCCAGCGCCACCGGACCACACAGGTCTTCCACCAACTCCAGCAGGTGGGGATCAGGCGACTGGGCTTGGCGTGAGAACAGGCACAGGATGCCGATGGTGCGCTCCTGCACCACCAGCGGAAAGTACGCATTCCAGCGCACGCTGGCGTCGTGCACGTTGCCGCAGGCCTGCGGCGTTCCGGGCGCGCCCGCCGCCAGTACCACATGGCGCTGGCCGCTGGCCAGGGTGCTCAGCATGGCCGGGCAACCCGCGTCGCACAGGGGGCCGCCGTCAGCGGCACGGTCGGTGGGGAGCAGGGCGTCGATGCGCGCCCCCACTTCCAGGGTGCCGTGCTGCGCATCGCGCAGGCACAGCACGCCGCCGTCAAAACCAGTCAGGGCCAAGGCCCCCTTGGTGGCCTCGTCCAGTACGGCGCTCAGCTCGCGGCGTGACCCCGTGGCCCGCAGGGTGCGGTTGATGACCAGGATTTCCTCGTTGCGTTGGTGCACTTCGCGTGTGGCGGCGGCCACCTGGCGGCGCAGCAGGACGACCCACCCCACGCCCGCCACCAGCACCGCGATGCCCACCACCAGCATGGGCTCCAGCCAGGATGGCGTGGCGGTACGCACTTCATCCACCGACCAGCGCCGCAGGGAGCGGTAGTACACGGAATCCGAATTCTTTTTCAGCTCCAGCAAATGCTGGTCGATGGCAGCCAGCAGCGGGGCGTGCGGACCCTTGGGGGTGGCGAAGAACAGTTTGGATGGGCTGAAGATGATGGCCGTGTCCTCCAATCCGTAGCGCGCCGCGTTGCGCACGCCAAAAAAGCGGTTGGTGACCACTGCGTCGGCCTCACCGCGTTGGACGGCCGCGAAGGCGGCGTCAAAGTCGGGTTTGGGCACCCACTCCAGTACCAGGCTGAAGCTGGCTGCCATTTGGGACAGTTGGCGCTCCTGCACCGAACCGGCCAGCACGGCCACGTGTTTGCCCTCCAGATCGAGCAGGGTGCGCACGCCGCTGCCCTTGCGGGTGTAGACCTGGTTCCAGCTGGCCAGTACCGGTTCGTCGTGAAAGCCGTACTGTGCTTCGCGTTCGGCAGTGCGCGCCACGTCGGGCATGAGGTCGATTCGGCCCTGCTCCAGCCGCTCCAGCCCCTCGGCCCAGGTTCCTGGTACGTACTCCAGGGTCCAGCCCTCGCGTGCTGCCACGCTTTCGATCACGTCGATGAAGATGCCCTCGGCCCGTCCGGCGTCGGACAGGGCCACTTTGGGGCTATTCTGGTAGACACCCACCCGCACGGTCTGTGCGGCTCCTGCGGGCACCTGCAACCACAGGCTCAGCAGGAAGAGTGTGACACCGCCAACCAGCGAACGTACAGACACCATGGCCGTCCCTTCTTGGCGAGCGCAGGGGAATGCGATGGCATGCGCCGCCAGAGGGCCATGATAGCGTTGCCCGGGGCGCGGGCAACCGACGGATGGTGCCTTATTTTGCGTCGGCCTTTTGCTTCATGCGATCGGCGCGCGCGGACGAGTCGGGATGGCTGGACATGACGCTGTGGTCTCCGCCGTTCTCCAAAGCGGCAATCTTGCGAAACGCGGACTCCATGGCGGCGGCCTTGTACTTGTGGGTTTTCATGAAGGTCATGCCGTAGTCGTCCGAATCCGTTTCCTGCGACTGCGAGAACTGCGCATTCAGCACCGACTCAAACATGCCACCCAGTTCGGAGGAGGCAATGGCACCCACTGCGCTGTCGGAGGACGCCGCGGCCTTGCGGGCTGCGGAGGCGAGGTAGGCGGTCTTCATGGCCGCAGCCGAGTGCCCCAGCTTGGCGTGGCCGATTTCGTGGCCGATGATGCCGCGCAGTTCGTCGTCATTCATCAGGTCCATCAACCCGGAGTACACGCGCACGCTGCCGTCCGGAGTGGCAAAGGCATTCACGGTGGGGGAGAGGTAGACCTTGAAGTTCAGAGTCAGCCCATCTTCCTTGGTGTGCTTGGCGGTCAGCGCTGCCAGGCGCTTGGCGTATTTGTCCCCGCTGGGCGCGAGTTTGTTCTGCTTGTCCTCGTACACCATCATCTGGCGGGATGCCTCGATGATGTCCTGGTCACTCACGGTTGCCGCTTTGGCTACGTCGGCGGCGGCACCGAACATTTTGCCCAGGTCTGCGCTGCTGGCAACGGTGGTCACAAACAGTGCGGCAATGGCGGCGTGGCGAAGTTTGATGGTCATGATTCTGAATCCCTGGTTGGTTGTGAAAGCCGACGGATTCTAGTGACCAGGGCAGGGTGCATTTTTGGCCCGGAGGGGCGGTTCGATACCCGCCGATGCGCCACAGCGCGAAGCCCGGTTGACGGGTATTCGTGGAGAGGTTCTATTTTGGATGCTATAAAATATATAGCTATAGTGCTAGTAAATACGCGGGCTAGTGGCCTTTTTTAATGTTGAGTGGGCGAGTGCTCCACGGCCCGTGGCGGGTATTGGGTGG
>CAZDDK010000085.1:0-12409 GCA_964504185.1 uncultured Rhodoferax sp.
GGGCCACCCCTTCGGCATGAGCGGCCAGCGCCTGACCGGCCACGCCCTCATCGAAGGCAAGCGCCGTGGTGCCAAGCGCGTGTGCGTCACGATGTGCATTGGCGGCGGCATGGGGGCTGCTGGGGTGTTTGAAGTGCTCTAATCGGGGAAATCCCCAAGGGGCGGGCTGCGCAAGCGGCACCGCCCTTTTTTTTATGGGAGGCGCTTACTATAAAAAATATAGCTACAAAGGGAGTAAATACGCGGGCTAGAAGGCTATTTCTCTGTTGATGGGGTTGTCCGCCCCTGCTGTGCGCTAAATGAGTCCGTCAAACAGCACCACATCCACCGCCTCCCCGGCGCGCACCGAACCCCGCTGGTGGTGCAGCACCACCATGCAATTGGCATCCGACATGCTGCGCAGAACGCCCGAACCCTGCGAACCGGTGGTGCGCACCACGGGGTTGCCCGCTGCGTCGGTGGACAGGATGCCGCGCTGGTATTCGGTGCGGCCCGGCTTTTTGCGAATGTCGCCGAGTGACGTGGCACGCAACTGGGGCAGGGCGGCTTCGCGCGCGCCCATCATGCGCAAGAGCGCGCCGCGGGCAAAGAAGTAGAACGTGACCATCACCGCCACCGGGTTGCCCGGCAGGCCAAACAGGTAAGCCTTTTTGTCATTGGAGGTGATGGTGCCAAAGGCCAGTGGGCGACCCGGGCGCATGCCGATCTTCCAAAAGCTCACGTCACCCAGCTTGGCCATGATGGGTTTGGTGTAATCGGCCTCGCCCACCGAGACGCCGCCGGAGGTGATGATGGCGTCGGCGTGTTCGCAGGCGTGGCGCAAGGCCGCCTCCAGCGAGTCGGCATCATCCTTGACCACACCCATGTCGATCAGCTCGCAGCCCAGGCGCGTCAGCATGCCCAGCAAGGTGTAGCGGTTGGAGTCGTAAATACAGCCCGGGTCCAGTGGCTCACCCAGGGAGCGCAGCTCGTCGCCGGTGGAAAAAAACGCGACCTTGAGCCGGCGCTGCACCACCACTTCGGCAATACCCAGCGAGGCCAGCAGCCCCAGGTCGGCAGGGCGCAACACGCGGCCCCGCAGCAGTGCGGGCTGGCCTTGCATCAGGTCTTCGCCGCGTTTGCGCCGGTTCTCACCGATCTGGAGGGTGTCGGCTGGAATGGAGATGCAGGTGTCGCCGCTGGTCTGCGTCTGCTCCTGCGGCACTACCGTGTCGCACAGGGCAGGCATGACGGCACCGGTCATGATGCGCACGCATTGGCCCGCGCCTACGGTTCCATCAAAGCTGCGCCCCGCAAAAGCGGTGCCCACCACGGTCAGCGGGGTGGCCGCCCCCGCCTGCAGGTCGCTGCCGTTGAAGGCAAATCCGTCCATGGCCGAGTTATCGTGGGCGGGCACGCTGATGGGGGAGATCACGTCGGTGGCCAGCACCCGGCCCAGGGCCTCGCGGACAGGGACCAGCTCCAAACCATGAAGGGGTTGGACATAGTCCTGAATGATGCGCTGCGCCTGCGCAACGGACACCGCATCGGGGTTGTAGCCGTCCAGGCTGGCTGCCAGTTGGCTGAGGGTGGGCTGGTTCATGGTGCGATGCCGGTGTCGTGCTCGCGCAGCTCGGCCAGGGTATTGATGTTGCGAAAGGCGGACTCGTCCGCGAAGGGAACTTCCGCGACACGCAGCGTGGCGTACCAGCGGTCCACCTTGCGCCCCCCACCGTCCAGAAAGGCCGTCAGGTGGGGCAGCAGGCTGGCCTTGGCCAGGCAGAACACGGGATGTGGTTGGCGCGCGTCGCCCTCACCGGTGACGGCCACGGCCAGGTCCGCGTCCTGCCCCTGCAGGGCCTGGGCCAGGCGCGCCACCAGATCGGTGGGCAAAAAAGGTGAATCGCAGGGTGCAGTGACGAGATAGGGCGTGTCGCAATGCATCAGCCCGGTTTGCAGGCCGGCCAGCGGCCCGGCATAGTCGGGCAGGGCGTCGGGCCAGACGGGACAGCCATAGGTGGCGTAGGTACCCTGGTTCTGGTTGGCGTTGATCATCAGCGTGTCCACCTGGGGTGCCAGCCGCTCCATCACATGCGCCACCATGGGCTTGCCAGCCAACGGCACCAGGCCCTTGTCGATAGTGCCCATGCGGGATCCGCGCCCGCCCGCGAGTATGAGTCCGGTAATGTTCATTTGATTTGCATTCGCAGCCATGGAACGCAGTCTACCCGCCTGGCGTGCATCGTTATCGGGCAATCATTTGGGTCCTTATGATCCGGGGTCCTACATTTGCGAGAGTCTTCATGCACCCATTCGTTTCCCGTGCCGTGCGCCATCTGTTGCCCTTGGCGTGCTGGGCCTCCCTTGCGCCGGCAATCGCCCAAACACCCCCCGCCGCATCCGACCCGTATCTCTGGCTGGAAGAGGTGGACAGCGCGCGTGCCATGGCCTGGGTGAAGGAGCGCAACGCCCAGACACAGGCCCTGGTGGAGGCCGCGCCTGGATTTGCCCAGCGCCGGGAGCAACTGCAGGCCGTTTTGAACAGCCGCGAAGAGATTCCCACCATCTCGCGCATGGGCGAGCATGTGTACAACACATGGAAGGATGCCCGCAACCCCCGAGGCCTGTGGCGGCGCACCACGCTGGAGCAGTATCGCAAGGCCGACGTCCCCTGGGACATCCTGCTGGACCTGGACGCCCTGGGCAAGGCCGAGGGCGTGAGCTGGGTGTGGAGCGGTGCCACCTGCCTGGCACCTCTCTACCGGCGCTGTCTGCTGTCGCTTTCGCGCGGCGGCGCAGATGCCGTGGTGGTGCGGGAGTTTGACCTGACCTCGCGCCAGTTCGTCGAGGGCGGTTTCCAATTGCCCGAAGCCAAGTCCAGCGTGCACTGGCGAGATGCCGACACCGTGTGGGTGGCAACCCATTTTGGTCCCGGCTCGCTCACCAAAAGCGGCTATGCCCGTGTGGTCAAGGAATGGAAGCGTGGCACACCCCTGGGCGATGCCCGCGAACTGTTTGCCGCACGCGAGACGGACGTTTCCGTCTTTGCCGATGTGGATCGCACGCCGGGGTTCGAGCGCAACGTGGTAGGTGCCAGCCCGGACTTCTTTACCAGCGAGATGTACCTGTTGCGTGGCACGCAGCGCATTCGCCTGGACAAGCCGGCCGATGCCGACCTGAAATGGCACAGGCAATGGGCTTTTTTGCAATTGCGCAGCAGCTATACGGTGGGTGACAAGACCTACAGGGCCGGGAGCCTTCTGGCCACGCAGTTTGAGGCGCTGGTGCAAGGAAAACCCGTCTACGACGTGTTGTTCGAGCCCACGGCCACCCGTTCCATTGCCCGCAACGGCTTGCGCTTTACGCGCGACCACGTGTTGCTGAGCGTGATGGACAACGTGGTCGGCCGCGTGGAGGAACTGCACCACCAGGACGGTCACTGGATCAAGCGCCTGGTGGAAACCCCTGCGCTGGGGCGCTTGGGCGTACAAAGCCTGCACGACGCCTTTGTGCCCGACGATCCGCTGGCCCACCATTACCTGCTGAACTATGCCGATTTCCTGACGCCGGACAGCCTGTACCTGGGCCAGGCCGGAAGCGATGTGCGTGAGCCGCTCAAGACGCGTGCGCGCCTGTTTGACAGCACCGGCATGCGCACCGAACAGCACTTTGCCACCAGCAAGGACGGCACCCGGATTCCGTATTTCGTGGTCTGGCCGCGTGGGGCGCAAGCAGACAGCAAGAACCCCACCATCTTGTACGGCTACGGTGGGTTTCAGGTGTCCCAACTGCCCGGCTACTACGCCAAGTACGGTGCCGCCTGGCACAACACCGGCGGCGTGCTGGTGATGGCCAATATCCGCGGTGGCGGCGAATTTGGCCCTGCCTGGCACACGGCTGCCACCAAGGCCAACAAGCAACGCAGCTACGACGACTTTGCCGCCGTGGCAGAGGACGTGATTGCCCGCAAGATCACCAGCTCCCGGCACCTGGGCATCTCGGGGGGCAGCAACGGCGGTCTGCTGGTGGGGGCAGTCATGCTGCAGCGCCCGGAACTCTTTGCCGCCGTGCTGTGCAGCGTGCCGCTCTTGGACATGCAGCGCTACCACACGCTGTTGGCGGGCAATAGTTGGATGGCCGAATACGGCAACCCCGATGTCGCACGCGAATGGGAGTGGATACGCCCGTACAGCCCTTACCACAATGTCCGCCCTGGCGTGCGTTACCCCAAGGTACTGTTCACTACCTCTACCCGCGACGACCGCGTGCACCCGGCCCACGCCCGCAAAATGGCGGCGCGCATGCTGGAGCAGGGGCACGAGGGCGTGTTCTATTACGAGAACATCGAAGGCGGGCACGGCGGTGCGGCCGACAACGGCCAGCGCGCCTACCTGGGTGCACTGGAACTCAGCTTCCTGTGGCAGGCCCTGGGGGGTGATTTGCGTACGCCTCCCCAGTAGGGGTGTCTGCGGTTAGGCATCGTGCCCGTTGATCCATTGCAATCCCGGGACGCGGGCAAACCCCCGAACATTTCGTGTGACCAGGGTGTCGTGCTGCACGCAGTCGCTTTTGGGTCAGAATGCCCCGTGCATCTGGCACGTTTGGAGGGAACTATGCGGCGCGTTACCGGCATCGGGGGTATTTTTTTCAACGCCAAAGACCCCGTGGCGCTTCGGGCCTGGTACCAGCGGCACCTGGGCATTGATGTGCAGGCCTGGGGTGGCTGCGCATTTGCCTGGTCGGATGCGGCTGGTCACGCGGTCAAGGGCAGCACGATTTGGTCTGTTGGCGCTGCCAGCGACAACCTGATTGCGCCCAGCGCATCGCCCTTCATGGTGAACTACCGGGTCGAAAACCTGGCCGCCTTGCTGCAGGCCTTGCGCGACGAAGGGTGCCAGGTGCTGGAGAAAGCCGAGTCATCGGAATTCGGGCACTTCGGCTGGGTCATGGACCCGGAAGGCAACAAGGTGGAACTGTGGCAGCCGCCTGAGGGGCAGTAAGGCAGCGATGGTTGGAAAACGCCTACTGCAGTCCCTCGGGGTGTATTCCAACTATTTGTTTCTATCCGTCAAAGCGGGTTTCGTCCAACGAGCGCTGCCGGATTGGGCGTGGATTCGCTCCTATGAACGACATGCTGAAAAGCCCACGCTTCCTGGGTCAGATGTGTTTTCAAGAAGCTGGGCCGTACATCGGTATGCGCCAGTTCTGGGATCGCAAACCAGCGAAAAATCAGGCCGGTTTCCTTGCCAGCAAATGCCTCGGCGGTGGTCGGTAGGGCGTGGGCGGCAAGCGCAACCTGGAAGTAAAGACCCATCTCATGGTGCGCCTTGCCCGCGTGCGAGAAGAAGTTCTCTACCAGCAGGCGCAGGGGACCTATTTGCACCGCCAGTCCCAGCTCTTCGCGCATCTCCCGTGCTACGGTCTGCGCCGCATCCTCGCCGGGTGCAACCCGCCCGCCCGGCAGGGCCCAGAAGTCGTCCGTTTGCTTGCGGTGCAGCAGCACCGCGTTGTCGCGGCAGATGACTGCGGCTGCGCGCAGGTGAAACCGGTGGGAGGGAGTGTCCAGCGAGATCATGGTTTGGCACACCGTATTCAGTCAAACGAACCGGTCGTCAATCCAAGTCCGCATCAGCAGGCGGCTGACGGGGCCGTATTGCATGCGATCGACGTTGGTGAGCAACACGGCGATCAGGCCACTCTGGGGTTCCATCAACAGGAATGTGGTGGCTCCCGCCGTTCCCCCGGTATGCCCGATGGCGGTGCATTGGTTGCCTTCAATCACCATGAAGCCCAGGCCCAGCTGCATGGCGGGCAGGCCTGGTGGCGCAACCATGCTGTTGCGAGGTACACGAAACGCATCCCAGGTTGTGCGCTGCAGGATCGTTCCGTTCAGCAGCGCCTGCGCAAAGCGCACCATATCGGGCGCCGTGCTGACGGCGTCACCGGCGGGGCTGCCTTTGAAAGGCGTCAGGTGGGTACTCGTGCGGGCCGCACCGCGTTCAGGGTCATCGCCCAGGCGTCGGTAGGTGTAGCCGACCGCCAGGTTGGGCGTATCGGCATCGGTCTCAAAATATCCCGAGTCCCGCATGCCTGCGGGGTCGAAGATGTGCTGCTGTATGAAGCCAAAGTAGTCTTTACCGCTGACGCGTTCGATGATGGCCCCGAGCACGATGAAACCTGCGTTGCTGTATTCAAACTGCGTGCCGGGCGCAAAAGCCAAAGGCGTTTGTTCAAACAGGGTAAAGTGGTCCTGCACCGTGAGCAGCGCCGTTCGCTTGGCGTCAAATGCTGGCCCCCAGTACGAGCCAAATCCGCTGGTGTGCGACAACAGATGGGAAACGGTGACGTCAGACCACCCCGGTCGATGGGCGTACTCGGGCAGGTATTGGGTGATCGGGTTGCCCAGCGCCAGCCGCCCGGACTCCAACAATTGACCGATGGCCACCACCGTAAACAGCTTGCTGGTGCTGGCCAGGCTAAAGCGTGTGTCACGGTCTATGGGCAGCTTGGCCCAACGCAAGGCATAGCCCACCGCCTGCTCCAACAAGACCTGATCGCCTTGCACCACCAGAGCCACACCGCCAAAACGCCCCGCTGCGGCTTCATCCCGCATGAGGTGGGCCACGGGTGTGAAGTCAAGGTTGCAATTCATGAATGTGGCAGCAATGGAAACGGGCCAATGCACTCAGGTGAGGAAATGGGTGTCTGCAGCTTTCGGATGAATGCTTCCATCTCCTGCGGCCACGTGCAGAAACTGATAACGGCCTGGGAGTTTACAAAACCTAGCGCCGCACCTGTTGCAGCACCTCCTGTGCCGCCGCAATCACCAATTCTGGCCGTTCCAACTGCAGGTAGTGCCCCGCATCAGGAACCACCACATGCCGGGCCCCCGTGTCCCGCGCCAGCAGACGCTGCCCGTTCATCCAGTGCTGGCGCATGTAGTCCGTATCCCAACCCGGTGGAAACTCGCTCAGGGCGTTGGTGCTGAGCACGATGGTCGGCACGGTGGGAACCGGCGGCAGGCTGCGGGCCACTGCCAAGGCCGGGTCGATACCCAGGTACTCGGTGTACAGGGCCTGGTAGTTTTTGCTCTGCATGGCCATACCGCGCGCGGCAGCTTGTTCGGAGGCGGGCAACTTGTCCAGCACCACCGAGGCCGGCATCCCGGCCAGCCGGGTCAGACCCAACGGTGCCAGCCAGGTGGCAGAACCCGTCAATAGCCGCATGTTCTGGCTGTAACGTGCGTGGGTGTCGGGGTCCATGCTGGCGGTTTGATCGTGGTGCAAGGCATCCACCAGCACCAGACCCGCCACTTCATCGGGGTGGGTTTGTGCCAGCATCTGGGCCAGCATGCCGCCCCACGAATGGCCTACCACCACCATCGGTCCCTGCAGGCCTGCTGCGCGAAGCAGGGTGCGCAAGTCCTCGACCGCCTGCAGGCCGGTGCGTGGCTCGGCGGCTTCATCCGACCAGGCGTACCCCGCACGGTCGTAGCTGCACACCGTGGTTTGGCGTGCTAACTGTGGCTGCACCAAGGCCCAATCCTGCGACCAACCGCTTAATCCCGAGTCCAGCAACACCACGGGTTGGCCACTGCCTTGGCAATTCAAATGCAGGCGATGGGTTCCCACCTGCACCAGCTTGCCAGGCGGCGCATGCAGCGTGCGCTCGTGGGACGTGAGCACGCTTTGCGTCAAGGCACCGGCTCCCAGCAAGACCAATAAGCCCAGGCCTACCGCACCACCCATCCATCGGCGGCGAGCCGCGCAACGAAGTGTTTTCAGGTGGTTCATGGGGGCGTCCTTGTTCCGTAGGCGTGTGTTTGCTGGATTGCAGCGATTCAGATAGTCATTTCCCTGTGGGATGGACTGAGGTTAAATGTGGCGTTGACATTTGTAAAATCGATATTACAAATTCAAGACATCCAAATGTTGGATATACCGCGCCAAAACCTGAATCTGCTCGTGGTGCTGGACGCGCTACTGAGCGAGCGCAGCATCACCCGTGCTGCCGCGCGGCTGCACATGAGCCAACCGGCCATGAGTGCCGCGGTGGGCAAACTGCGTGCATGGCTGGGCGACCCTTTGCTGGTGCGCGGCGCGGGCGGCTACACACTCACCACTCGCGCAGAAGAACTGATCGAGCCACTGCGCCAGATACTCCAAGACATCGACCGCACGCTGCAAAAGCCCGCTGCTTTTGACCCGGCCCGTGCCGAAACCACCTTTCGCATTGCCGCCAACGACGCCTTCGAGCTGGTCGTGTTGCCCCCCCTCATGCAGCACCTGCAACAGGTGGCACCGCAGGTGCGCATCGTTGTGGAATCCACTGAGGGCGTGGTACCGGTCGATGCATTGACCCACGGCACGGTCGATATTGCCTGGGGGCACTTTGATGCGATTCCCCCCGGGCTGCGCAGCGAGGTGGTGCTGGAAGACACCCTGGCCTGTCTGGTCCGCAAGGGACATCCCACCATCCAGGGCACGCTGTCGTTGATGCAGTTCTGCACCGCGCCCCATCTGGTGGTGGCCCTGAAAGGCAACACGCTTCCCGAACTGGTTCAGCGCCGCATGGCAGAAAGCGGTCTTGCGCTCAATATTGCGCTGCAGGTTCCGCACATGCTGGCCGCGCCGGTGATTGTGATGAACTCCGACTATTTGCTGACGCTGCCAACCCGCGTCGCGCAGCGCTATGCGGCTTTGCTGGGGCTGGAGTTGCTACCGCTGCCTTTTAATTACCCGCCTTTTCCTTTGAGCCTGGTTTGGCACGAACGGGCCCATCGTGACGCGGGCATCATCTGGTTGCGCCAGACCATTGAGTCCGTCTGCGCAACCCTTTGATGGCGCGCCAAGCCCGCCTGCGGCTACGCCATAGATGGGTGACACCACGAAACCGAACCGCGCATCCATCCGTCGTCTTGTTGCTGGCTCATTGCAGATTTGCGCGCACCCAGGGCCCAATTTTTGCGCGCAAGGGGTGTTTTGTTCCGCCCTCCGGGTTGCCGCTGATCCAGCCGGCTATGAGGTCGGCCATTACTTCGCTGGGATGGTGGATGTTGGTCGGGTTTGGAAATTGGTTTCGGTATTCTTGAATCGACTTCAACTCCTGGGTCAAGGGCCGGCCTGCCGCATCCACCGCGACGCGCATCGCGCCGCCATCCTGCTCGATGAGTTCGACCCCGACCATGCGGTAGTCATCGACCATTTTGGGGCGATCCACCACAGTGAGCAGGATGTCCGGGCGAATCCAGCGCGTTCGCCCCGCCTGCGTGAAACGCAATGCCCAGCGCAGGTCGGTGGCATCCGGGTTAACGACCCTTCTTTCCATCAGCCACGGATGATCGGGCACGGAGTCGAGCCGTTTGAACCCTAGTACATCGGTGTAGAAGGACACGAACCGCTCCGGGAAGGCGCGTTGCAGCACGTGTGTTTGTTCGTGCACGAGCAGCGGTGCCAACATTTGATCGAGGATGGTGTCCCAGCCAAGCCGGTATATCCACACCATCGAATCCAGCTCCAGCGGTGACAACACGATGTGCGCGCCACGGGTGTGCGGAATTCCCGCTTCAACGCCCGCGCCCGCCTTGATGAATGAGAACGGCGTGCGCGCCATTAACGGAAAGTCGGCTGCGATTTTGGGCGAGAGCCTTGTCAGCACCGCACGCAGCATGGCCTCCTCGTTGGGTGTAAATGCCATCACGTCGTTGGCGAATTTGGAGCGAGCCTCTGTGCGCGCCTGGGCAAGCGTGAAACCGACCATCGGCAAGCCGGTTTTGGCGCGTAAATCGGCGAGTTGCAGCGTGTCGAAATACCCGGCTTGCGTACCCTGTGTCAAAGCGGCTTGCCCTTCAGCGATGGACAAAAACCGGATCGCCAGCGCTGTGGTGGTGGAGGGCTGGGCTTGCGCTTGTTGCGCAAACAAGAAAAAACTCAAACAGATAGCAAATAGGCGTAGCACAAGGCCTCCGGAAATGGTGATGAGCGACTGACTGGGACGACAGCGAGTGGAAAAAACGGCCCCAGGCGATGGTCTGCACCGCGAATGGGGCGCAGCTATTTCGGTCGAAGTGCTGTGCAGTCTATTGGCTGAGGCTGGCAAAACGGTTTGGTTTCCGACGAATTGCAGTTTGGACGCTACGACCTGTGCCGCGCTCATCCGTTGGAGGGAACGCACCCTCGGTTTCGCCATCCAGACTCGTGTTCCCTGCAGTCCATTCTGTCCGTTCCAATTGCAGGTAATGCCCCGAATCAGGAACCACCACATGCCGGGCACCGGTGTCCCGCGCCAGCAGGCGCTGCCCGTTGTCCTTGCTGTGATCGCCGTCCCGCTGTGGTGGTCGATCGATCGGTTGCGGCGGCGCCAATCAACCACCCACCCCCGTCTAAAGCGCGGCCGCCAAGGCCCCAGCCTTCTGCAACCATGCTCCGCGCTGCGCTACGGTGGAGTGGATGATGGGCCCGAGCATCAAGGTCTTGAGCGTGCGAATGCCGCAAAACTCCAGCGTGGTCTTGCGCATCTGGTGGATGGCGGGCATGCAGTAGACCCATCGGTAGTACCACGGCGGTGTGTCCATGGGTACCAGCAAGTGTGCGGTGCGCCCAGTGAGCAAGGGCACCGGGAACGCAGAACCCTGATGGAATTTGTACGCCCAGCCGGAGGTAAGGGTGCGGTCCAGGAATCCCTTGAGCAAGGCGGGCACGCTGCCCCACCACACGGGAAACACCCAGGCAATGTGTTGCGCCCACTGAATGCTGGCTTGCGCTGCCAGCAGGTCGGGTTCCAACGCCTGGTGGTGGGGGTTGCTGCCGTGCAGCAGCGCGTCAAACTGCAGCTCACCCAAGCGCAGTACCCGCACCGTGTGGCCTGCTGCCTTCGCGGCTTGGGCATAGGTATCGGCGATGGCAGCGCTGAAGCTGGTGTTGGACGCATGGCCCAGGATGACGAGTACGTTCTGAGGAGCATTGTTGGCTGGCATGTAGATCGGGTTCTGTGGAAAAGGAACCCCACCATAAGTCTGCCCCCAGGGGCAGAGTCAAGCCAGTGCGGCGCAGGCGCGTATTTCGATATTGATTTCGTGCAACTGCGCGTCCACCTGCTGCAGGCGAATGATCTCCCGGGCAATCTCGACACGGCGTTGATCCACCAGGTCGGCCAGGATGGCCCAGTTGGGCTCAACCTTGCCGCCTTCCATGGACGCGCGCACGTCAGCCAGCCTGAAGCCCATGGCTTGCGCCTGTTTGATCAGCCGCACCTGCGTCACATGCTTGTCGGTATACACGCGGTAGGCACCGATCCGCACCACACGGCCCAGCAAACCCATAGACTCATACAGCCGAATGGCTTTGGGGGTCGCGTCGGCGCGTTGGGCAAGTTCACCGATGTACATGGGATCTCTCCTGTCGGGGGCACATGGTACTGGTTCCTAATGCGGCGCATGGGCTGCAGCGCTGGACGTAAAGCCTACGCTGCGCGCATCCGTGGGGTGTGCGCGGTCGGACCCGCTCCCAAGACGCGCGTTTACCGCGGTAAGTTCAGACGTATCCGACCGACTCCGCCAACGTCCCCCCTGCCTGCACAGCCACAGCGCAATATTTCACTTCAGGGATCTTGCCCACGGGGTCGAGCGCGGGGTTGGTCATCAGGTTGGCGGCGGCTTCGTGGTAGGCGAAGGGCATGAAGACGGTGCCGGGCGGCGTGCCTTCGTCCTGGCGCGCGCGCAGGGTGACGGCACCGCGCCGGGACCGCACGGTGATGACGTCGCCGGCGCGCACGCCCAGGCGCTGCAGGTCGGCGCTGCACAGGCTGGCGCTGGCGGTGGGTTCGAGGGCGTCGAGCACCTGGCTGCGCCGGGTCATGCTGCCGGTGTGCCAGTGCTCCAGCAGGCGTCCGGTGATGAGCACAAAGGGGTAGTCGGCATCGGGGCGTTCGTTGGCCGGGATGATGTCGGCAGGTACCAGGTGGATGCGGCCATCGGGCGTGTTGACGTGGTCCTGGAACAAGATGGCCTGGCCGGGGTCGTCGGCGCTGTGGCAGGGGTAGGTCACGCTGTCCTCGTGTTGCAGGCGCTCCCAGGTGATGCCACCAATGGCACCGTGCATGGCCCGGCGCATTTCCTCGTATACCAGCTCAACACCGTGGTAGCCCGCGTGTTTGTTGGATAGTTTGCTATCGTTTTCGTAGTTCCAGGGCAGGCCCATACCAGCTGCCATGCGTTGCAGTATCCACAGGTCGGCCCGTGCATCGCCAGGTGGCTGCAGCGCCTGGCGGCCCAGTTGCACCATGCGGTCGGTGTTGCTGACGGTGCCGGTCTTCTCGGGCCAGGCGCTGGCCGGCAGCACCACGTCGGCCAGCCATGCGGTCTCGGTCAGGAAGATGTCCTTCACCACCAGGTGCTCCAGACTGGCCAGCGCGTGGCGCGCGTGATTCAGGT
>CAZDDK010000086.1:0-3421 GCA_964504185.1 uncultured Rhodoferax sp.
ACCGTGCAGGGCGTGTGAAGATCTTCCCGGGGTTCAGAATGTTCTGCGGGTCCAGCGCCTGCTTGATGGCGCGCATCATGGCCACGGCCCCTTCCCCGGCCTCTTCCTGCAAAAAGCCCATCTTGTGGATGCCCACGCCGTGCTCGCCGGTGCAGGTGCCGCCCAATGTGAGGGCCCGCTCCACCAGCTGGTGGTTCAGGCGCTCGGCGATTTCGCGCTCGGCGGGTTGGTTGGGGTCGATCAGGTAGCCCATGTGGAAGTTGCCGTCGCCCACGTGGCCGACCAGGAAGTAGGGGATACCGGCCTCCTGCGCCTCGGTCACCGAGTCCAGCAGTGCGTCGGCCAGGCGCGAGATCGGCACGCAGGCGTCGGTGGTGATGGCCTTGCAGCCGGGGCGCGATTGCACGCCGGCAAAGTAGGCGTTGTGCCGCGCGGTCCAGAGTTTGGTGCGCTCCTCCGGCGTGGCGGCCCACTGGAATGCGCTGCCGTGGTTGTCCGCAGCAATCGCCTGCACGGTTTCCACCTGCTCCTGCACACCAGCGGGCGAGCCGTGAAACTCCATCAGCAGCATGGCGCTTTCCGGCAGGCTCAAGTGGGAATGCTGGTTGACCACCTTGACGGTGGTGGAGTCCAGCAGCTCGCAGCGCGCAATCGGAACCCCCAGCTGGATGATCTGGATGGTGGTGTTCACCGCATCGGCCAGGCGGGAGAAGCAGCAGGTGGCGGCCATCACCGCCTCGGGCAGCGGATACAGCTTGACGGTGATTTCGGTGATCACGCCCAGCGTGCCTTCGCTGCCAACCATCAGGCGGGTCAGGTCGTAGCCAGCGCTGGACTTCTTGGCGTGGGTGCCGGTGCGGATGACCGAGCCATCGGCGGTGACGACTTCCAGCGCCAGCACGTTCTCGCGCATGGTGCCGTAGCGCACGGCATTGGTGCCGCTGGCGCGCGTGGCGGTCATGCCGCCAATGGTGGCATCGGCACCAGGGTCGATGGGGAAGAACAGGCCGGTGGATTTGACGGCGGCGTTGAGCTGGGTGCGCGTCACACCGGGCTGCACGGTGACGGTCAGGTCTTCGGCGTTGATAGCCAGCACCTGGTTCATCGGGCTCACATCCAGGCTGATGCCGCCTTGCACGGCCAGCAGATGGCCCTCCAGCGAGGTGCCCACGCCAAACGGAATCACCGGCACCCGGTGCTGGGCCGCCAGCTGGACCACGAACGCCACTTCGTCGGTGCTGTGGGCAAACACCACCGCGCCGGGTGGTGGCACGTCAAACGACGACTCGTCCCGGCCGTGCTGCTCACGCACCACCTGCGCCGTGGAGCAGCGCGCACCCAGCCGGGCGTGCAGTGCCTCAATCAGTGCTGCGGGCACGGGCCGCTGGTTGACGGTGGGCAACAGGTGCAAAGGGGCGGTGGGTGTGTTCATTCGATCAGTTTACGATGGGGGCATTTTTCTTGTGCTTGCATGGAGCTGACTATGGGCAACCGCCTCTCACAAATTGCCACCCGCACCGGGGACAACGGCACCACCGGCCTGGGTGACAACACCCGCGTCTCCAAAAACAGCCTGCGCGTGCACGCCATGGGCGATGTGGACGAGCTCAACTCCCACATCGGCCTGCTGCTGTGCGAGGAGATGCCCGGGCCGGTGCGCAGCCTGCTGGTGGAAATCCAGCACCAGTTGTTCAATCTGGGCGGGGAGCTGTCCATCCCCGGCTTCGAGCTGCTCAAGCCCGAGGCGCTCGTGGTGCTGGACCAGGCGCTGGAAGACCACAACGCCGACCTGCCCCGCCTGCAGGAGTTCATTTTGCCCGCCGGGACGCGTGCCGCCAGCCAGGCCCACATTTGCCGCACGGTGGCGCGCCGGGCTGAGCGGTCCGTGGTGGCGCTGGGTGCGCAGGATGCGCTGAAGGACACGCCGCGCCAGTACCTCAACCGCCTGTCGGACTTGATGTTCGTGCTGTCGCGGGTGCTCAATCGCTACCGCCCGGACGGCAGCGTGGGGGACGACGTGTACTGGAAAAGCGAGAAGCTGGCGCACAGCGCGGCGTGATCAGTGAATTGCTATTGTTTAAATAGCAATATCGCTCCATTTTGCGCGGGCTAGAGGCCAAATACACTCGAAACTAGGAGGCGACCGGCAGTTCGGGGGCGGCGTGCAGCAGGCCGCGTTTGCGCAGCATGGGGTGCACCTGCGGGTCGCGCCCGCGAAATGCCCGATAGGCCTGGGCCGGATCCAGGGTGTTGCCGCTGCGGTAAATGGTGTGCAGCAATCGCTGGGCGGTGGCGGCATCAAACGGGTCGCCTGCCTCCTGGAATGCGGCAAAAGCATCGGCCTCCAGCACCTCGGCCCACATGTAGACGTAGTAGCCCGCCGCATAGCTGGCACCGGCAAACAGGTGCTGAAAGTGCGCCAGATAGTGGCGCTGGCCAATGTCGGGGGGAATGCCCAGCACGCGGC
Organism: uncultured Rhodoferax sp.; assembly: GCA_964504185.1. Classification (GTDB taxonomy): domain Bacteria; phylum Pseudomonadota; class Gammaproteobacteria; order Burkholderiales; family Burkholderiaceae_C; genus Allorhodoferax. The sequence continues at coordinate 2,468 of CAZDDK010000086.1, forward strand.
ACTGCTCGGCTTCAAATGCGGCCAGGTCCACCGGCGTGCCATTGGGCAGCGCGTGCAGGGCCATGTCGATCAGGGCCGGTCCGGTGTACTGGATCGTGGCCCAGGCCTGGTCAAACTGGCGGGCTTGGCGGAGCCGCTCCAGCCATTCGGCGGGCAGGGCTTCGCCACTCTGGTAGTGGCGCGCATGGCGCTGCAGCACCTCGGGTTCCAGGGCCCAGTTTTCAAACAGTTGCGAGGGCAACTCCACAAAGTCGCGCAGCACGCGGGTTCCGGCCAGGCGCTCATAGCGCACGCTGGACAGCAGCCCATGCAGGCCGTGGCCAAACTCGTGGAACAGCGTGCGCACCTCGTCAAAGCTCAGCAGCGTGGGGCTGGCCTTGGCAAAGTTGTTGTTGTTGATGACGATGGGCAGGGTGCCTCCGTTGTGGCCCGACTGGCTGCGAAACACGCTCATCCAGGCCCCGCTGCGCTTGGAGCTGCGGGCAAAGTTGTCGCCAATGAAAAGGCCCACCAGCGTGTCGTCGGCGTTGCGCACCTCCCACAGGCGGGCGTCCGGGTGGTGCAGGGTGACGCCGTGCTGTTCCACAAACCGCAGCCCAAACAGGCGCTGGGCGCAGTCAAACAGGGCGGCCACCATGGCGTCGAGCGAGAAGTAGGATTTGAGCGCCGCCTCGTCCAGCGCAAAACGCTGCGCGCGCACCTTGTGGGACAGGTAGCGCCAGTCCCAGGCGGCGATGGGCGTGGGCTCGCCCAGGGCCAGCGCCATGGCGGTCAGGTCCTGGCGGTCGGTTTCGGCATGGGCCTTGGCTGGCTCCCACACGCGGTGCAACAGGTCCAGCACGGCGGCGTTGTTGGCGGCCATGCGATCGGCCATTTCGTAGTCGGCGTAATTGGCAAACCCGTGCAGGGCGGCCTGCTCCTGGCGCAGCGCCAGGATCTGGGCTGCCACCGGGC
>CAZDDK010000086.1:3521-12299 GCA_964504185.1 uncultured Rhodoferax sp.
CCGTGCAGGGCGGCCTGCTCCTGGCGCAGCGCCAGGATCTGGGCTGCCACCGGGCGGTTGTCATGGGGCCCGTCCTGGCCGGCGCGGGCTGCACGGGCGCGCCACAGGGTCTCGCGCAGATCGCGGCGGCTGGAGTGCGCCAGAAAGGGCTCCACCAGCGACGGCGACAGGGTGATGGCATAGGCCCCGTCGCCCAGCCCGCGTTGTTGGGCTGCGGCCCGGGCGGCATCCAGCAGGAAGGCGGGCAGGCCCGCGCGGTCGGCCTCGGTGGCCAGTTGCAGGGTGTAGGCAGCCTCTTCGGCCAGCACATTCTGGGAAAAACGGGTGCACAAGACCGCCAGTTCACCCACCAGGGCGCTGTAGCGCTGGCGCTGCTGCGGCCCCAGGCGGGCACCGGCGCGGGTGAAATCCTGGTGCACACGGTCCAGCAGCCGGTTTTGCTCCGCATCCAGTGCCAGCTGGTCGCGCTGCGCCTTCAGGGTTTCGATCCGGGCAAACAAGGCCTCATTCAGGTAGGTGGCGCTGTCGTGGGCCGCCAGTTGCGGGGCCATGTCGCGCTGCACCGCCTGCAGTTCGGAATTGGTCTGGCTGGCCGTGAGATTGTGAAACAGCAAAGTAATTCGGCTCAGCAGGCGGCCACTTTCGTCCAGCGCCGCCAGGGTGTTGGCAAAATCGGGTGGCTCAGCCAGATGGGCAATGGCGTTGATCTCGGCGCGGTGCTGCGCCAGCGCGACGGCAAATGCGGGGGCAAAGTGGGCGGGCTGCACGCTGCCAAAGGGGGGAAGGCCGTAAGGCGTGTCCCAGGCTTGCAATAACGGGTTGTCTGCGGTCGGTGCGGTGGTGGTGGTGGTCACGCGAAATCCTGGGTGGCGGTTTAAAAGCCTGGAATTCTAGGCACGGGGTGCAAGGACCGTTTCGGCAGGTGTTTGTTGTAAGAATCCCACCGTAATTAGGTAGAAACCCTGATAGCGAAAACGCTAAGTTCGGATTACGGACGCCTATAGAAAGTAGGCCAGAGGCAACTTACAATGGTCGGCTTCAATTTTCGCAGTTTACGTACGCTGCGCCCCGAATTTCGACCCGGAATTCAAACGGCAGTTAGTAGCTTTTCTATAAGGAAATCATTGTGCATACAAAGTTTAAAGTGCTGGTCCGCGCCTGGGTTTTGAGCATGGGCCTGACATTGGTGGGTGTGGCAGGGGTTACCGCTCCGGCCATGGCGCAAACGGCCGCACCGGCTGCAGCCGCTCCCGCCACCACCGAAGTGAAGACCGAAGCCCCCGCCGCCATTCCGGCCGCCCCGGCTGCGGCCAAGCCTGCCGCCGAAGCCACTGACAACCCCTACGGCCTGTCCGCCCTGTGGAAGACTTCGGACGCAGTCGCCAAGGCGGTGCTGCTGATCCTGGCCATCATGAGCATGGGCAGCTGGTACATCCTGGCCGTGAAGATGCTGGAGCAGCGCAAAGTGGGTGGTTATGCCAAGGAAGCCGCTGAAAAATTCTGGGGTGCCGGTACGGTGGCCCAAGGCACTGCGGCCCTGAACAAGGAAAGCCCTTACCAGTTCATCGCCTCTTCCGGCCTGGAGGCCACCAAGAAGCACGGCGGTCTGATGGGCCACATCCCCTTGAATGACTGGATTTCCATGAGCATCCAGCGTTCGGTGGACCGTGTGAACCGTGAAATGCAGGGCGGCCTGTCGTTCCTGGCCACTGTGGGCTCCATTTCTCCGTTCGTGGGCTTGTTCGGCACTGTGTGGGGTATCTACCACGCGCTGACAGCCATCGGCATTTCCGGCCAGGCCTCCATCGACAAGGTGGCCGGCCCGGTGGGTGAGGCGCTGATCATGACGGCCATCGGCCTGGCCGTGGCGGTGCCCGCCGTGCTGGCCTACAACTGGCTGGTGGCCCGCAACAAGGGTGTGATGGACGACGTGCGCAGCTTCGGCAGCGATTTGCACTCCGTATTGCTGGGTTCTGTCACCAAGAGCTAAGACATTGCGTAGTTTGCGCAGAAGGATGGCTCTATGTCGATGAATGTAGGCAGCGCGGACGGCGAAGAAGACGCCGTCATCGCTGCAATCAATACCACCCCTCTGGTGGACGTGATGCTGGTGATGCTGATCATTTTCTTGATCACCATTCCCGTTGTGACCACGTCCATTCCCGTGACCCTGCCCAAAGAGCGGGTCGAAGTGCGGGAAACCAAGCCAGAGAACATCATTATTTCTGTGGACACCTCCGGCGGTATCTTTTGGTACGACCAGCGTGTGTCCGATGTGGAAGCACTGGTCGATAAACTGAAAAAAGTCTCGACCGTGAAGCCACAGCCTGAAGTGCAGATTCGCGGAGATATGGCTTCCCGGTACGAAGGTGTCGGCAAGATCCTCTACGCCTGTCAGCGCGCTGGCATCGTCAAAGTGGCGTTCATCACTGAACCGCCCGCGCTGGGTGGCTAAGGCCGCACCAGTTTTGGAAGGAATACCCATATGTCTATGAATGTAGGAAGCCCGGGAGGATCGGGCGAACCTGAGGTCATGATGGACATCAACACCACGCCACTCATTGACGTGATGCTGGTGTTGCTGGTGATGCTGATCATCACCATCCCCATTCAACTGCACGCGGTGAACCTGGATATGCCGGTTGGTACCCCACCCACCAACAACATCAAACCGGAAAAAATCCAGATTGATATTGATGAAAACAGCGTGGTGTACTGGCAGGGCCTGCCGGTGTCGGCCGACGAACTGGAGGCCAATATGGCCACCATCAGCCAGCAGGCAGCGCAGCCGGAAGTGCATATTCGCCCCAACAAGGGATCGCAATACGCCGTGTTTGCCAATGTGCTGTCCACGTCCAAACGCAAAGGCTTGACCAAGATGGCAGTGGTCGGAAGTGAGCAGTTCGTCCAATGAATACGCTAGGCTTGCATCCGGTCTATAAACCGAAGGACCCCTCGCGGCGCTTCAAAGGCATCGCGATTGTGGTCGGACTGCACATTGTGCTCGGCTGGGGCATCATCTCCGGCACCGCGAAAAACGCGCTGGTGGCATTGAAAAAGCCACTCGAAGCGGTGGTGATCCAAGAGGTCATCATTCCCCCTCCGCCCCCTCCTCCGCCCAAGCAGATCAAGCCGCCCGAGGCACCCAAGGTGGAGGCTCCGCCCCCGCCCTTTGTGCCACCGCCGGACGTGGCTCCGCCCGTGACATCGACGGCACCCGTGATTCAATCGGTCGCCGCGCCACCGCCGGCACCGGCTGTCATTGCGCCACCGCCACCGCCCGCGCCGCCGAAACCCGCACCGAACCGGGGTGACCTGCGTGTCGCTTGCCCAACCCAGGTTCCACCTGAAATGCCCCGCAAGGCCATTCAGGATGGTTCCGAAGGCGTGGTGAAGGCGCAGGCACTGGTCAAGGACGGCGCAGTGAAAGAGGTCACGATCCTGTCCGGCCCGCGGGTGTTCCATGCCGCCGTCAAGGCCGCCATGATGCAGTACCAGTGCACGGCAGATGCAACGGAAATCCTGGCAACGCAGGAGTTTGTGTTCAAGATTGAGTGACGCGCTAGCGCGTATGTGTGAAAGGGCCACCGAGAGGTGGAATACCAGTCAGTTAAGACTGAGTGGTACGAGGTGAAGTAAATGGGGACGTGTAAATCACGTCCCTTTTTCATGGAATTTCAAGCCGAACTGACCCACACGCTTAGCCGCGTGCCGAACGACCTGAGCCGACTCAGTGAATTGGTCTAGATTGAGCAAACCCGGCAAGCGACTGACAAGGCCTCCATCCGACGGAGCAAGTTACCCGAGGAGCATGTCGTACGGTTGGTCATGGGGCAGGTCTTGTTTCGCAATCTCCCGATCGGGCTTGTGGTGCGGCAACTTGATTTGACCCTGGGCTATGCACCTCAATCTACCCCCAGTGCTGCCATTCAGGCCCGCCAGCGTTTGGGCGATGCTCCACTGGAGCAATTTCCGACAATTTGCGCAGCCTTGGGGCACTCTTTGAACAAGTGCGCCTTTTTGTCTTGCCTCCCAGGCACGAGGAACCTGCCCCTGAATCGTCAAACTGTGCGCGGCCAAGTACGTCAAAAAATAGTATCAAAAATGTGCCAGACAGTGCCTTAACTGATTGGTATCGCACCGTGAGGCGGCATTTATTTTGGGTGCACCCGTAGGGGTGCAAGTCCCGCTGCGCGCTGGTAACACCGAGCAAAGCGAATCGTAACTATATGAGGGCAATCGAGTATGGGAATGAAGCGTGGAGCAAAAATCCGGGGCCGTTGAACGTGAGCCCAATAGGACCGGGCTACGGACGGTCCGGGTAATCGGACGAATGGCCATTCAGATTGGATGCCTGCCGCAAAGTGGAGGTGATGGGCGGTTGTGCTGATAGGTGTCAGGACAGCAAAAAAAACCCCTCGAATTTTGCAATTCGAGGGGTTGGTTGACCTAACTGAGTTCAGTACTAGAACTTATAGTCGTATTGGGCCGACAGTTTGACCGAACGTGGTGCTGTTAGGCTCAGAGGTGTTTCATAGGTGTTGCGAACGCGCGTGCCGTTGTTGTAGCGCTCTTCCACATTTTGAACTACTTGTGCGTCAAATACATTGAAAATGTCTGCGCGCAATTGGAAACCTTTGAAGTACTCTGGCTTGTATGACACATTCAGGTCCAGACGGCTATCGGTCGGCAAGTTACCAATAGTGCCACGCTGGTGAAGTGTATTGGCTGAGCGAACGGTACCCAGGCAGTAGAACGTTTGGTTAGCGTAGTCTGGCGAGTGGTTGGGGTTTGACGGCGCGCTTCCAATGCAAGAACGTGGCCTTCCCGATGCCAACAAAAGGTTGGCACCAACGCCCCATTCTTTGCTCAGTTCCAGAAAACCGTAAGCCTTAATTTGATGCGTACGATCGTTTGGCAGACGGCCATCTGCACCCGCCATCAACTCAGGGTAGTCCCAAACAGAAGTAACTGCTACGTCGGCCTGACCGTTGTCAGAGCGAACCTGACCTTCAGTGTTGCCTTCATTACGCGACCATGTGTAGTTTAGCTTGCCATACCAACCATTCTTTAATGGATGCTCAACAAACAGATCGACAGCGGTATAGGTGCGCTTGACATCGTCAAAGCCTTGTTCAGCCTTAGACAACGGCACGGTTGTCAGTTGGGTTGAGTCAGCACCAAATTGCACTTTGAAAGTGTTGTCCTGCCCAGGGTTAAATGTCTGGCAGGTGTTGCCCCACAGTGGGTTGGTAATGGTAATGCCCTTGGCCGCCGCGTACCTTTCAAATGGGCGCACATCGCAAAAGTCGTCGATAGTGGATTTAAGCGATCGGTAAGTGGCTTTGGCACCGATATTCAAAGTTGGAGAAAACGCCTTCTCGAAGCCAACTGTGAAATCGTCTTGATATGAGGGCTTCATGTCCAGCGCCGCCAATGTCTCAACGACTTTGTCCTGGCCATATTCGTTGTTTCCAGAGAAGGGGCCGCCGCCGAGTTGAACTAAGCCAGTTGGTGCCCCAGTGACGGGATCCACACCCGTATATGTGAAGTATTGCTCAGTGTAAGTTGATCGACCGGCACCCCGTACCGCGATATGGGTCGGAATTGGCACCGAGTAACGACCAGCGGTCGCAAATACTTTCAGGGTTGCATCACCGTTCACGTCCCATGCGGCAGCGAACCGAGGCAGCAATTGAGGTGCGTTGTCGAGAAATACCTTGCCCGCATCGTTGATGTTCTTGAAGCTCTCGCGACGCACACCAGCGGTGAGTAAGATGTCCTTGGTTATTTGGTATTTGTCTTCAATGTACTGAGCTTCCTGTACACCAGACGAGGCCGTCACGTCGGTAAATAGGTCTTTGCGAACGTAAAAACCTTGTGCACCTAAGCCGCCACTTGCTCCCGGTCCTGGGACAGTAGTTCCAGAAGCGGTATCAAGCGGTGTTCCGGGCGTATCGGTTTTCAAGAAAGTCCACGTACCACCGCCAGCCTTGAATTCACCGGCACCGTTTGAGGTGATTTCGTTCTTATCCAAACCAAAACGAATGGTATGCTTTCCGACTTGATATTCAAGGTCAAGACGTGTGGATTTGACAATGTCCTCCGAGCCAGGGGGCAGTACATTGCCGGTCAGAGGTTGCGGGTTTGAATAGGTAAAGCCAGGGGCGCGAACCGATGGATCCGATACGGTAGAAAACAGAACCGCGCCGGGATTGTAATTCGGGAACTCGTTCAAGTGTTTGGAACGGTTTTCGCCCACCAGCGCAGTCACGGTCAACTCGGGCGTCCAGTTGCCGGTGTACTTGACCATGCGCAGATCGCCACCATTGTCATCAATGTTGGTCAAGGTCTGTTGAGATGTAACGCCACCAACACGCGTACGTGTTTTGTAGTCAAACCCGCTGTCGGCAATTTCACGCACAGGGGTATCGCCAATGGCCATCAGCTCCACGCGATGCTCATCGGTAATGTTCCAATCCAACTTACCCATATAGCGCTTGGTGTTAGTGCTTTCTTCGCGCCAACCGTTGAGCAGCTGTGACGTTGCGGTGCGGTCAACGTTGACACGACCGGTATTGAGCTGTTGGTTTTCAAAGGCACCAAAGAAAAACAATTTATCCTGAATCAGTGGTCCTCCAACGTAGGCACTGGATGTGGTCTTGTCTCGGGTTCCTTCCTGGCGGGCACGGCGCAAAGTGTTATCAGTCGCTGCGTTATACGTTGCGTTTCCGTTATATACCCTTGTATCAGCAAAATTCCAGTCTTGAGCCTTGCTGCGCAGAGAGTTCGGCTCAATAGAGTAGCTAACGCCGACCTCCCAGCGGTTGCCGCCACTCTTGGTCAACACGTTAACTACGCCGCCGACTGAACGGCCAAACTCTGCACCAAAACCACCCGTAATCACTTGTGCTTCGGCAATCGCCCCAAACGGCAACTGGGATGCTCCCAAACCGGTCAATGCATTGACCACGGGAAATCCGTTGATGTAATACGAGTTTTCGGAAGCAGCGCCGCCACCGAAGGAGGCACCGCCGGCAAAACGAGAATCAGCGCGGGTCGTGCTGGGTGCCAGTTGAATAATGGATTCCACGTTCTTGGCAACGGGCAAGGCATCAAGTTGTTTCGCCGAAAAGGTAGCGCCATTGTTGGTTGACGAAACGTCAATTCTTGCCTTGGTGCCAACCACTTGAACAGTGGAAAGACTCGCGCTTGCTCCAAAGCGAACTTCTGCACCTTGACCGATGGAAACATCCACTTCCGAGGTGCCAGCGACAGCTCCGCTCTTAATGGACTGAACCTTATACTGCCCAGGTGGTAAAGATGTAGCCTGAAACTTGCCATCAGTACCGGGCGTAACAGTGCGTTTCTGACCAGTGCTTACATTTTCAACAACAACAGAAGTCGCTCCTGCGGTTGCAGTTCCAAAAATGTTCCCTGTTGTGTTGGACTGAGCCAAAGCACCGGTAGAAACAGTTGTGGCAATCGCCAAAAGCACCGCGTGGGCAAACACAGTTCGCTTGAAGGTTGTTTTTCGACCCATAAAGGTATCTCCAAATAAATACGGGAGTCTCATTCCTCCCTGTCAATGGTTTGACGGTCTGCGACACCTGGAACCTCAGGATCGGTAAATCCTCGGCCGATAGTGGAGCAGATCCACCTACAGTTCATCAGTCAATTGAGTATCTAAATGCGTTTCGGAAAGAACCACATCTCGGCAAAAAATGACTTCCGTACCCAATGGTAGAAAGTACGGAAGCCTTTTGTAAATACGGGACTTCCTTAAAAGTTTCCAGTCTGTTACATAAGTACAACGAACTGACATAAATAGACATTGTGCACAGCAAATCACTGCATGTACCGCGATTCGCGGCATGGATTCAACCGGAGTATCTTCGAGCGGTAACTCGCGTCGTTGTCAACCCAAAATGCAGGCCGATTGCGTTGTGGCAGTCAATTCGCGCAGTTGAGGTACCTGTTGCCCGCACTTCTCCATCACCTTCGGGCAGCGCGTCCGGAACACACAGCCGGACGGTGGGTTGATGGGCGACGGCAAGTCGCCTTGCAGCAGTTGCAAGGTTTTGGCGCGCTCGATGCGTGGATCGGGCACGGGAATGGCAGACAGCAAGGCCTGGGTGTAGGGGTGACGGGGGCTGTCATAGAGCGCGTGCTTGTGCGCAACCTCCATCACGCGCCCCAGATACATCACCATGACGCGCTGGCTGATGTGCTTGACCACTGCCAGATCGTGGGCGATGAAGATCAGCGCCAGCCCCATCTCGGCCTGCAACTCCTTGAGCAGGTTGATGATCTGGGCCTGAATGGACACATCCAGGGCCGAAACTGGCTCGTCGCAGATCACCACTTGCGGCTTCAGAATTAACGCCCTGGCAATTCCGATGCGTTGGCACTGCCCCCCCGAAAACTCGTGGGGGTAGCGGTTGATCTGTTGGGCAGTCAAGCCCACACGCAGCATCATGGCCAGCACGCGCTGGTGGTGCTCCGCAGAACTCAAGTCCGGGCAATGGGTTCGCAGGGGCTCGCCAATGACCTGGGCCACAGTCATGCGCGGGTCCAACGACGCCAGGGGGTCCTGAAAAATCATTTGCACCGTTTTGCGCTTGCCCTGCCAGGCGTGCGCGCTGGCCCCGCGCATTTCGTCACCGTGCCAGCGCAGGCTGCCATCAGTCAGTGGCACCAGATTTAATAGGGCGCGGGCCAAAGTGGACTTGCCACAACCCGATTCGCCCACGATGCCCAGTGTTTCGCCTGCACGCA
>CAZDDK010000087.1:0-12111 GCA_964504185.1 uncultured Rhodoferax sp.
TGGAAATGGACGACACCGACAAGTTGAAAGTGCTGTTTGAGGACGCCGAGAAGATGGGCCTCTCCTTTGAGCCGCCCAATATCAACCGGGGCCGCTACCGCTTCGAACCCATCTCCAACAAGGAGATTCGGTACGGCCTGGGTGCCGTCAAAGGCACGGGCCAACAGGCCATTGACGCCATCGTCGCCGCGCGCGAAGGCAAGGGACCGACCAGCGAAGAGGGACCGTTCACCAGCCTGTTTGACTTTGCCCGCCGCGTGGACCGTTCGCGCCTGAACAAGCGCTGCGTGGAAGCACTGATCAAGGCTGGCGCCTTTGACACCTTGCAGCTCAACCGCGCGTCGCTCGTTGCGTCGATTGACCGGGCTTTTGACTTTGCGGCGGCTTCTGCGGCGAACGCCAACCAGCACGGCCTGTTCGACATGGGCGGGGATGACGACCATGGCTCCAGCACACAGGAGCCCGATCTGGTGGAGGCCATGCCCTGGGGCATCAAGGAGCGGCTGACCTACGAGAAGACGGCGGTGGGCTTCTACCTGTCGGGCCACCTATTTGACGAGGTCACGCTGGAGGTGCGCCGTTTTGCCAAGCGCCAGCTGGACGAGTTGCTGGACACACGCGAGCCGCAGCTGCTGGCCGGCATCGTGACCGATCTGCGCGTCATCAACGGCCAACGCGGCAAGCTGGGGCTGTTCAAGCTGGACGACAAGTCGGCCACGATCGAGGCACGCGCCGAGGAGGCGCTGTTGACAGCGCACAAGAACCAGCTCAAGGACGATGCCCTCATCGTCGTGATGGGCAAGGTGCAAAACGACCGCTTCTCCGGCGGCAAGCAGCTCACCGTCACGCAAATCTGGGACCTGGAGCAGGCGCGCTGCCGTTTTGGCAAATACCTGCGCGTGGCGGTGGAAGCCCGCGCCGATGGCAAGGGGCCGGACGTGGCCCGCCTGGTGCGCGAATTTCCCGCCCAGAAGGAGGCCACCGAGCATGGCGAACTGGTGCGCGGCCTGGCCGTGCGCCTGGCCGTGCAACGCAGGCTGGACCCAACGACCGGCGGCAATGGCGGGGCGCAGGAAGGCACGGTGAACGACCCCAACGCTCCCTGTGTGGGGGCGATTGCGGACTTGCAGCTGGACGACAGCGCGCGTTTTTATCCCAGCGACGCTGCCCTGGCGGGCTGGCGGGCCCAGGCCGCCCAGGGCAAGGCGGCCATTGCCTATGAGTGACGGCCTGCGGGCCGCGGTCGGTGGTTGACAAGAATTCTCGTTTAAACTAAATTACTAACCAATTGGTCATTAAACGATTTCCCCCTCCGCCACTACCCCTGGTTTTGCCATGTCCCACAAATACCCCCTTGCCGCGCTGACCCTGGTCGGTGCGGCGCTCGCACTGAGCGCCTGTTCCCGCCCCGCCCCCACCGAAGAACCCATCCGCGCCGTCAAGGTCATGACGGTCGGCGCAGACAGCATGCAATCCGGCAGTGAATACGCGGGGGAGGTGCGGGCGCGGGTGGAATCCCGTCTGGGCTTTCGGGTGGGGGGCAAGATGGTGCGCCGCCAGGCGGAAGCCGGGCAGCGCGTGCGCGCCGGCGACGTGCTGGCGCAGCTCGATCCCCAGGACTACCAACTGGCTGCCCAGGCCGCCCGTGCCCAGGTCAGTGCCGCCCAGACCAACCGGGATCTGGCCGCCGCCGACTACAAGCGCTACAAGGAATTGCGCGACCGCAATTTCATTAGCGGAGCAGAGCTGGAACGCCGTGAGGCCAATTTGAAAGCCGCACAGGCCCAGCTTGACCAGGCCCAGGCCCAGGGCGCGGCCCAGGGCAACCAGGCCGCCTACACCACCCTGGTGGCCGACGTGTCGGGCGTGGTCACGGCCGTGGAAGCCGAGCCTGGTCAGGTGGTGGCGGCCGGCACGCCGGTAGTGCGCATTGCCCAGGACGGCCCGCGCGACGTCGTGTTTTCCGTGCCCGAGGACAAGGTAGCCCGTGTGACCGTGGGGTCCGGCGTGGCGGTGCGTGCCTGGGCCACCCACGGTGTGGTCCAAGGCAGCGTGCGCGAAGTGGCAGCCAGTGCCGATCCGGTGACCCGCACATTCGTGGTGAAAGTGGCCCTGCCTGCAGATAGCGCGCTTGCGCTGGGCAGCACGGTTACGGCCGTGCCGCAGGCGCTGGACCGCAGCGGCGATGCGGTCGTGAAACTGCCCACCAGTGCATTGCGCCAGGACGGGCAGACCTCTGCCGTGTGGGTGCTGGAGCCCGCCAGTATGACCGTCAAGCTGCAACCCGTGGTGATTGCCACGGCCGATGGCAACGAAGCCGTGGTGTCCAGCGGTTTGCAGCCCGGCATGCAGGTGGTGACCGCCGGTGTGCATGTGCTGTCACCCGGCCAGAAGGTCAGTATCTATAAGCCAAAACAGCCAGTAGCCCGCGTAAATACTGATGGTAATGCTATTAATTCAATAGCAATATCCAGTCCTGCCGCAGCCGGTTCCGCTGCATCGGGAAAGTGACCACGCCATGACCGACCAGCATTTGCACCCCGAGAAGGGGTTTAACCTGTCGCGTTGGGCCGTGGACCATGTTCCACTGACCAAGTTTTTGATGATTGTGCTGATGGTGCTGGGTGCTTCCGCCTACTTTCAGCTTGGGCAGGACGAGGACCCGCCCTTTGTTTTCCGCATCATGGTGGTGCGGGCGTTCTGGCCCGGTGCCACTGCCCAGCAGATGGCCGAGCAGGTCACCGACAAGATTGAGCGCACGCTGCAGGAGGTGCCCAACGCGGACAAGATCCGCAGCTACTCCAAGCCCGGTGAAACGACCATTCTGTTCCAGGTGAAGGATTCCACCCGTGGCACCGATGTGGCCAATACCTGGTACACGGTGCGCAAGAAGGTCGCAGACATGCGCCAGACGTTGCCGGGAGGCGTGCAAGGCCCCTTCTTCAATGATGAGTTTGGTGACGTCTATGGCGTGATCTACGCGCTGCAGGCCGACGGTTTTTCGGACGCCGAAGTCAAAACCTTCGCGGACGAGGTGCGCCAAAAGTTGCTCAAGGTGGGCGACGTCAACAAGGTGGAGCTGTTTGGCGTGCAGGATGAGAAGCTGTACATCGAGATTTCGCAGAAGCGCCTGGCCCAGCTGGGGCTGGACATGAACCAGGTGCTGGCCCAGCTCAACCAGCAAAACGCCGTGGAGGGCGCTGGCACCATCCAGACCCCGCTGGATGTGTTGCAGGTCCGCGTGGGCGGTCAGTTCGAGGCCATTGAGGACTTGCGCGCCATGCCCATCCGCGGAAGTACCGGCAACCAGCTGCGCCTGGGCGACATTGCCGACATCCGCCGGGGGTACGTCGATCCGGCCCAGGTCAAGGTGCGCTTTCAGGGGCAACAAATCATTGCGCTGGGTGTGTCCATGAACAAGGGGGGCGACATCATCGCCATGGGCAAGGCGCTCAAGGTTGCCACAGGCAAGATCGGCGCGACCTTGCCCGCCGGTATCAAACTGGTGGAAGTGCAGGACCAGCCGACGGCGGTGGCCAAGTCGGTCAACGAATTTGTGGGCGTACTGATCGAGGCGGTGGTAATCGTGTTGGGGGTAAGCTTCATCAGCCTGGGCGTGCACAAACGCAGCAACCCGGCCCGCTGGTACAACCGCTACTACGTGGACCTGCGCCCGGGGTTGGTGGTGGGCATCACCATTCCGCTGGTATTGGCCGTCACCTTCTTGGGCATGCAGTACTGGGGCATTGGCCTGCACAAGATCTCGCTGGGCTCGCTCATCATCGCGCTGGGGCTGTTGGTGGACGATGCCATCATTGCGGTGGAGATGATGGTGCGCAAAATGGAGGAGGGCTACGACAAGGTGCGTGCCGCCACCTTCGCCTACGAAATTACCGCCATGCCCATGTTGACCGGTACCTTGATCACCGCCGTGGGATTTTTGCCCATCGGGATTGCACGCTCGTCCACCGGCGAGTACACCTTCGCCATCTTCGGCGTGACCGTGCTGGCCCTCGTTCTGAGCTGGATTGTGTCGGTCTATTTCGTGCCCTACCTGGGCACGGTGTTGCTCAAGGTGACACCCCATGCGGCGCAGCCGCTGCCGGGTGTTGCGGACACGGGAGGCCCTCAACCGCACGAACTGTTTGACACACCGTTCTACAACACCTTTCGCACAACAGTGAACTGGTGCGTGCAGCACCGCTGGATCACCATTGGTGCCACGCTCCTGATGTTTGCCATGGGCATTGTCGGCATGGGCAAGGTGCAGCAGCAGTTCTTCCCGGATTCGTCGCGGCCGGAGATTTTGCTCGACGTGTGGTATCCCGAGGGCACGGCCTTTGTGGCCAACGAGGAAACCACCAAACGCATCGAGGCGCGGCTGATGCAGGAAGCCGATGTGGAAAACGTCACCACCTGGGTCGGCTCGGGCGTGCCGCGCTTTTACCTGCCCCTGGACAACATTTTCCAGCAGAGCAATGTCTCGCAGTTCATCATCCTGCCCAAGGATTTGAAGCTGCGCGAACCCCTGCGCATTCGCTTGCCAGCCTTGCTGGCCCAAGAGTTTCCCGAAGTGCGCGCGCGCGTCAAGATCCTGCCCAATGGACCGCCGGTACCCTATCCGGTGCAATTCCGCGTGGTGGGCGGCGAACCGCAGGTGCTGCGCGCTCGTGCCGATGAGGTCAAGGCGATTTTGCGCGCCAGCAGCAATATGCGCGGTGTCAACGACAACTGGAACGAATCGGTCAAGGTCATGCGTCTGGAGGTCGATCAGGCCAAGGCGCGCGCCCTGGGTGTGACCAGCCAGTCCATTGCGCAGGCATCCAAAAGCATCCTGTCAGGCACCACCGTGGGGCAGTACCGCGAGGGGGACAAGCTGATCGACATCGTGCTGCGCCAGCCGCTGGACGAACGCAATGCCATCACCGATATCGGCAATGCCTACTTGCCCACGGCCAGCGGCAAGTCCATTGCGCTGACGCAAATCGCCAAGCCCACCTTCACCTGGGAGCCGGGCGTGATGTGGCGTGATGGGCGCGACTACGCCATCACCGTGCAAGGCGATATCGTCGAGGGCCTGCAGGGAGCCACCGTGACGGCCGAGTTGCTGCCCAAGCTGCGTGAGCTGGAGGCGTCATGGAAGGCCACGGGCATGAACGCTTATCGCATCGAGGTGGCGGGCGCGGTGGAGGAAAGCAGCAAGGGCTCGGCCTCTATCGTCGCGGGCATCCCCATCATGCTATTTGTTACTTTCACGCTGTTGATGTTGCAGTTGCACAGTTTCAGCCGCGCCATGCTGGTGTTTTTGACGGGCCCGCTGGGAATCGCCGGCGTAGCCGCTGCCTTGCTGGTGTCGGGACGCCCGTTTGGCTTTGTGGCTCTGTTGGGGGTCATCGCCCTAATGGGGATGATTCAACGCAATTCGGTCATTTTGATTGACCAGATCGAGCAGGACCGCGCCGCCGGAGTGCCGACCTGGGACGCCATCGTCGAGTCGGCCGTGCGGCGGCTGCGCCCCATCGTTCTGACGGCTGCTGCGGCAGTGCTGGCCATGATTCCACTGTCGCGCTCGGTCTTTTGGGGGCCGATGGCGGTGTCCATCATGGGCGGCCTGATTGTGGCCACCGTGTTGACACTTTTGGCCCTGCCAGCCATGTATGCCGCATGGTTTCGTGTGAAACGGGATGTTGCAGCAACAGCCTGAGGCCAACTGCAGGTTAAAATAGCGGGTTAACCAATTCCAAGTGGATGGTTAGGGCGATTGATTCGGTGTCAAGCACCGTTTTGCGGGCCCATCCGACCGTCCACTTAGTTTTTTTGCGCGGGTGGCGAAATTGGTAGACGCACCAGGTTTAGGTCCTGACGCTGGCAACAGTGTGGGGGTTCGAGTCCCCCCCCGCGCACCACTTTGTATCCGGGGCAGTCTGCAGTCGCTGTGCGACGCAGACTGTCCCCGAACCCTTTAGTTGAGGAGACTGATCATGGCCGTTACTGTTGAAACTCTGGACAAGCTGGAGCGCAAGATTACCCTGACCCTGCCGGTCGGTGCAATCCAGACTGAAGTGGATTCCCGTCTGCGCAAGCTGGCCCGCACCGTCAAGATGGACGGTTTTCGCCCCGGCAAGGTGCCCATGAACGTGGTGGCACAGCGCTACGGTTATTCGGTGCACTATGAGGTCATGAATGACAAGGTGGGCCAGGCATTTGCCTCCGCCGCCAATGAGGCGCAGCTGCGCGTGGCGGGTCAGCCCCGTATCACCGAGAGCGAGAGTGCGCCGGAAGGCCAGATGGCGTTTGACGCCATTTTTGAAGTCTTCCCTGAAGTCAAGATTGCGGATCTGTCCAACGCCACTGTGGAAAAGGTCCACGCCGAAGTGACCGACGCCGCCATTGACAAGACCGTGGAGATTTTGCGCAAGCAGCGCCGCACTTTTGCCCTGCGGGCCAAGGATGCGGGTGTGCAGGATGGCGATCGCGTGTGCGTTGACTTCGAAGGCAAGATTGACGGCGAACCTTTTGCCGGTGGCAAGGCCGATGAGTTCCAATTCATCGTGGGCGATGGCCAGATGCTCAAGGAGTTCGAGGAAGCCGTGCGTGGCATGAAGCTTGGCGAAAGCAAGACTTTCCCCTTGGCGTTCCCGGCGGACTACCACGGCCAGGACGTGGCCGGCAAGACCGCCGATTTCTTGGTTACCCTGAAAAAGGTGGAAGCCGCCAATCTGCCCGAGGTGGATGAGGCCCTGGCGAAATCGCTGGGTATTGCCGATGCCAGCGTGGATGGCTTGCGCGGGGATATTCGCAAGAACCTGGAGCGCGAAGTCAAATACCGTTTGCTGGGCCGCAACAAGCAGGTCGCCATGGATGCATTGCTGTCCCAGGCTGAACTGGATCTGCCAAAATCCAGCGTACAAGCCGAACTGGACCGCATGATCGAGGCTGCCCGTGCCGATCTCAAGCAGCGGGGCATCAAAGACGCCGACAAGGCACCTATTCCCGAAGACATCTTCCGTTCGCAAGCCGAGCAGCGGGTTCGCCTGGGATTGGTGGTGGCGGAATTGGTGCGTTCCAATGCCTTGCAAGCCAAACCAGAGCAGATCAAGGCCCATGTTGAAGAATTGGCCGCCAGCTACGAAAAGCCTGCTGAAGTCGTGCGCTGGTACTACGGCGACAACCGCCGCATGGCCGAAGTGGAAGGCATTGTGATGGAGAACAACGTCACCGAGTTCGTGTTGTCCAAAGCCAAGGTGACGGAAAAAACCATCACGTTTGACGAATTGATGGGCCAAGGCTGATCGCACGCTCGCCCACCGGGCGAGTGACGAACGGGTGCATGGGGCTTGGGGAGGGCTTGCAGTCCTGCCGACAAGCCCCATTTGCATTCGGGATTGATTTTTTCTGTACAGTCCACACAGTTCTTTGGAGACGCTATGAATAGGAATTACGCAATGGCCGGGGCCATGGAGCCGCAAGGCTTGGGCATGGTCCCCATGGTTATCGAGCAGTCAGGCAGGGGCGAACGCTCCTACGATATTTACTCGCGTCTGCTCAAGGAGCGCGTGATTTTTTTGGTGGGTCCGGTCAATGACCAGACGGCCAATTTGGTGGTGGCCCAGTTGCTGTTTCTGGAGAGCGAGAATCCCGACAAGGATATTTCCTTTTATATCAACTCGCCCGGTGGGTCGGTCAGCGCAGGCATGGCAATTTTTGACACCATGAATTTCATTAAGCCCGAGGTCTCCACACTGTGCATCGGCATGGCGGCCAGCATGGGGGCTTTTTTGTTGGCGGCGGGTGCCAAGGGCAAGCGTTTTTGTCTCCCCAACTCCAAGGTCATGATCCACCAGCCGTCGGGTGGTAGCCAGGGCCAGGCCACTGAGATCGAGATTGCCGCGCGGGAAATCCTGAAGACCCGTGAGCAACTCAATACGATTTTGGCGGAGCGCACCGGTCAGTCGCTGGAACGCATTGCCCGTGACACCGAGCGAGACTATTACATGTCGGCAGACGAATCCAAGGACTACGGCCTGATTGACCAGGTCATTTCAAAGCGTCCTTGAATTTCGGGATGCAGTTCTTTTTGCGGTGTCTTGCGGCCGCGCAGGCACCGCTTTTCATTTGAGTATCATTCGGCATCTACCGAAAAGGCGAGCAACCCATGGCCGAAAAAAAAGGCTCTTCCAGCGAAAAAACCCTGTATTGCTCCTTCTGCGGCAAGAGCCAGCATGAGGTCAAGAAACTGATCGCTGGCCCGTCGGTGTTTGTGTGCGACGAATGCATTGAGCTGTGCAATGAAATCATCCGTGATGAATTGCCCCCAACAACCGAAAGCAAGGACGCCAAGAGCGAGTTGCCTACTCCCTCGGAAATCAAGACCAATCTCGACAATTACGTCATTGGCCAGGAACCTGCCAAGCGCATCCTGGCGGTCGCGGTGTACAACCACTACAAACGGCTGCGGCACAAGGACAAGGCTAAGAAGGACGAGGTCGAACTGGCCAAGAGCAATATTCTCTTGATTGGCCCCACCGGATCGGGCAAGACTTTGCTTGCCCAGACCTTGGCACGCATGTTGGACGTGCCTTTCGTGATGGCGGATGCCACCACGCTGACCGAAGCCGGGTACGTGGGCGAGGACGTCGAGAACATCGTTCTCAAGTTGCTGCAGAGTTGCAACTACGATGTCGAGCGTGCGCAGCGGGGCATTGTCTACATTGACGAAATTGACAAGATCTCCCGCAAATCGGACAACCCCTCCATTACACGCGATGTGTCCGGTGAGGGTGTTCAGCAGGCCTTGCTCAAGCTGATTGAAGGCACCATGGCCAGCGTGCCGCCTCAGGGGGGGCGCAAGCATCCCAATCAGGATTTTGTGCAAATTGACACCACCAACATTTTGTTCATTTGTGGCGGTGCGTTTGCGGGTCTGGAGAAAGTCATTGAGAACCGCACCCAGGCGTCGGGCATGGGCTTTGGGGCCACGGTGAAGAGCAAACAGCAGCGCAGTCTGACCGATGTCTTCAAAGAGGTGGAGCCGGAGGATTTGATCAAATTTGGATTGATCCCGGAATTGGTCGGGCGCATGCCGGTGGTGGCCGCTTTGGCGGAGTTGACCGAAGAGGCCTTGGTGCAAATTTTGACGGAGCCCAAGAACGCACTGGTCAAACAGTACACCAAGTTGCTGGCCATGGAGGGTGCCGAGTTAGAAATTCGTCCCTCCGCGTTGAAAGCCATCGCCAAGAAGGCGTTGGCCCGCAAAACCGGTGCCCGTGGACTGCGGTCTATCCTGGAGCAGTCTCTGATTGACACCATGTACGAATTGCCCAATGTGGCCAATGTTGAGAAAGTGGTGGTGGACGAATCCACCATCGACGAAAGTAAACCTCCGCTGTTGGTGTATCGCGAGATTGCCAAGAAGGCCTAGACCGAGCTTCGCAATGACCGGATATGACCGGTATTTGCAGAGGTTCATTCGAAATTTTGTCTATGGGCCGCTTCGATAATGGCGGCTCACTTGAAATTCAGGTTTTCCTGTTCATATTCAACAGGTAACTACGAGGTATCCCATGTCCGGTCATTCTCCGCTCCCCCCCACGCCCATTGATCTGCCACTCTTGCCCTTGCGCGATGTGGTGGTGTTCCCGCACATGGTGATCCCGTTGTTTGTGGGGCGGCCCAAGAGCATCAAGGCGCTGGAAGCCGCCATGGAAACGGACCGGCGCATCATGCTGGTGGCACAAAAAACCGCCGCCAAAGACGACCCGTTGGTGTCCGACATGTTTGATGTCGGCTGCGTATCTTCCATTTTGCAGATGCTCAAATTGCCAGACGGCACGGTCAAGGTCCTCGTGGAAGGACACCAGCGCGCGACCGTCAACCAAATTGAAGAAGGCGAAGCGTTCTTTTCGGCGAATGTGACGCCGGTGGAGGCAATCGTGCCGGGCGCGGAGAAAGGGCGCGGCAAGGCGAGTGAGGTGGAGGCGTTGCGCCGCGCCGTCATGCAGCAGTTTGACCAGTACGTCAAACTCAACAAGAAGATTCCTCCTGAAATTTTGACTTCCATATCGGGCATCGACGATGCAGGACGTCTGGCCGACACGATTGCTGCCCATTTGCCGCTCAAATTAGACAACAAGCAGGCAGTGCTGGGACTTTCTGGAATCAAGGAGCGTCTGGAGAATTTGTTCGAACAAATCGAACGTGAAGTGGACATTCTGAACGTGGATAAGAAAATCCGCGGCCGTGTCAAACGCCAGATGGAGAAGAACCAGCGAGACTTCTACTTGAATGAACAGGTCAAGGCCATCCAGAAGGAGCTGGGTGAGGGCGAGGAAGGTGCGGACATTGAAGAGATCGAAAAGAAGATCAAGGCCGCCAAGATGCCCAAGGATGCCCTGAAGAAAGCGGAAGGCGAACTCAAGAAGCTCAAGCTCATGTCACCCATGTCTGCGGAGGCCACTGTGGTGCGCAACTACATAGACGTGCTGGTGGGTTTGCCGTGGACCGCCAAGACCAAGATCAAGCACAACCTGGCCCATGCGGAAGAGGTTCTCAACGAAGACCACTACGGGCTGGACAAGGTGAAGGACCGTATTCTGGAGTACCTCGCGGTGCAACAGCGGGTTGACAAACTCAAGGCCCCAATCCTGTGTCTCGTCGGCCCCCCCGGTGTTGGTAAAACCTCTTTGGGCCAGTCCATCGCCAAAGCGACGGGGCGCAAGTATGTCCGCATGGCGCTGGGGGGGATGCGCGACGAGGCAGAGATTCGTGGCCACCGGCGCACCTATATCGGTGCCATGCCTGGCAAGGTGTTGCAGAGCTTGTCCAAGGTGGGTACCCGCAATCCGCTGTTTCTCCTGGATGAGATTGACAAGCTGGGCACCGACTTCCGGGGTGATCCCAGCAGTGCCCTGCTGGAAGTGCTGGACCCCGAACAGAATCACAAGTTTGGGGACCACTACGTTGAAGTGGACTATGACCTCAGTGACGTGATGTTTGTGGCAACTTCCAATTCCATGAACATTCCTTCCGCCTTGTTGGACCGCATGGAGGTGATTCGCCTGTCCGGCTACACCGAGGACGAGAAAGCCAACATTGCCATCACGTATCTGCTGCCCAAACAGATGAAGAACAACGGAGTCAATGCAGCCGAGCTGTCGATTTCCGAAGACGCGGTGCGCGACATTGTTCGTTACTACACCCGCGAAGCGGGTGTCCGCTCGCTGGAGCGCGAGCTGTCCAAGATTTGCCGCAAGGTGGTCAAGGGCCTGTTGCTGAAGAAACTCAAACCGCAAGTCGTCGTCACGGTGGACAATCTGAATGACTATCTCGGCGTCCGCAGATATACCTATGGCCGTGCCGAGCAGCAGAACCAGGTTGGCCAGGTGGTGGGATTGGCCTGGACGGAAGTGGGTGGGGACCTGTTGACCATTGAAGCTGCCCTGACCCCCGGAAAAGGGGGCATTACTCGCACAGGCTCCTTGGGGGATGTCATGAAAGAGTCGGTAGAGGCCGCAAGAACGGTGGTCCGCAGCCGGGCGCGCCGACTGGGCATCAAAGACGAAGTCTTTGAAAAGAAGGACATCCACATTCATGTGCCGGACGGAGCAACGCCCAAGGATGGTCCGAGTGCTGGTGCGGCGATGACGACCGCCTTTGTCTCTGCGCTCACCGGTATACCTGTGCGGGGCGATGTGGCCATGACCGGCGAAATCACACTGCGTGGCGAAGTGACGGAAATTGGTGGCCTGAAGGAAAAACTGCTGGCCGCCTTGCGTGGCGGGATCAAGACCGTGCTGATACCTGAGGCAAATGCCAAGGACTTGCAGGAAATCCCCGCCAACGTCAAGAATGGCCTGGAGATTATTCCGGTGCGCTGGATTGACAAGGTGCTGGAACTCGCCTTGGAGTCCAAGCCGGTCGCTCTGCCAGAGGAAGACGCGGCACCCATTGCGGAGGTGGTACCGGCCAACAATGCCTCGTCAACCGCATTGCAAGACACCATGAAGCACTGATTGTCGAGAAAACTTTGTTTGCGCTACAAAAATCCCCAAAAAACGCGCTATAATTTGAGGCTTGAAACGCGGGAATAGCTCAGTTGGTAGAGCGCAACCT
>CAZDDK010000088.1:0-12105 GCA_964504185.1 uncultured Rhodoferax sp.
TCATGATGGTGCGGGCAATGGACGCGTCGTTGGGGTCCTCCAGCATGTCGCGCACAAAAGACTGGTCAATCTTGAGCTTGTCCACGGCCAATAGTTTACGATAGGACAGGGACGATTAACCGGTGCCAATGTCATCCAGGGCGAAATTGACGCCAATGGACCGCAACTCGCCCATCTTCACGATGACCTCTTCAAAATCGCTGAGCAGCATGCTTTCCGTCAGCTCCAGCTTCAGCCGGTAGGGGTTGGCACCGCTGAGGCGCAGCAGGTCGAGCAACTGGGGCGTGAATTCCGGGTGGCGGAACTGGCGGGCACTCACATTGACCGCAATGGTGAGCTGGCGTGTCGCAGGGCTGCCATTCCACTGCACCAATTGGGCACACGCGGCTTGCAGCACCCAATGGCCCAGCGTCACGATCAGTCCCGCCTGCTCGGCCACCGGAATGAACTCGGCCGGTGACACCATGCCGCGCACCGGGTGGCACCAGCGCAGCAGGGCCTCCACGCCAGTCACCTTGCTCGCTTCATCCACCACAGGCTGGTAATGCAGGAGAAACTCCCGCTTATCCAGCGCACGGCGCAAGTCCGTTTCCATGGCCGCGCGGGCACTGGCAGCTGCCTGCATCACCGGATCGAAGAAACGCAGGGTGTTGCGCCCGGCGGCCTTGGACTGGTACATGGCCAGGTCCGCGCGCTGCAGCAACTCGTCCACACTCTGCTGCAAATCGAAGAACAGGGCCACTCCAATGCTGGGTGAGCTGTGGTGCAAAACCCCTTCCAGATCAAAAGGCTGGTTCAGCGCCTGCTGCACCTTTTTGCCCACGGCCTCGGCCTGGCCTGCGGCCTCTGACTCCTGGGTACCCAGCTCCTCCAGCATCACCACGAATTCGTCCCCCCCCAGCCGGGCCACGGTGTCTGCGGCCCGCACGCATGCGCACAGGCGCGCGCCCACTTGCTTGAGCAACTGGTCACCCATGTGGTGGCCACGCGTGTCGTTGAGGACCTTGAAATTGTCCAAATCAATGAACAGCAGGGCACCATAGCAGCCGCGACGGGCACAGGCCGCAATGGACTGGCACAGCCGGTCAATCAACAGCCGCCGGTTGGGCAAGCCGGTCAGGGCGTCATAGAAGGCCAGGCGCTCAATGTCGGCCTCGGCTTGCTTGCGGGCACTGATTTCCCGCCCGGTGCCCCGGTAGCCCGCAAAACGGCCTTCCACGTCGAAAATGGGTGCCCCGCTGATGGACACCCACATCAGGGAGCCATCCGCGCGGGTGCGCTGCATCTGGAAATCCCGAAACACCTCGTGCGCCTGCACCGCCGCGCGGTGCTCGGCCCACTGGGCCGGGCTCACGCCCTGCACACCAGAATCCCAGCGTGTCAACCCCAGATAGCTGCCCGGATGTGCGGCACGGGTGGCATCGTGGTCCCCATCGAATCGGGTAAACCGAAACTGCGCGTCTTGTTCCCAATACCAGTCCGAGCTGAGCTCCGTGAGGGCGCGGAAACGCTCCTCGCTGCGCTGGGTGGCAGCCAACTGGTCCGCCGCCGCCTGCAACGCCGCGCGTTCGCCAGAGATGTCCTGCACAATGCCGAACTCCGCCCTCACCACCCCTTGTTCCACCTGGCGCTGCACGCGCGAGCGCAGCCACACAATGTGGCCATCCGGGCGACGCCAGCGGTATTCCACGATGTCACCGTCCATGCGCTTGAGCGCGCGTTTGACGATGTCCCGGTCCTCCTCCAGCACCCGCTGGAGGTGTTCACCCACCGGAACCCGTGTGGCGGCTCCCAACTGGCCAATTTCGCGATAGCCCTGGGACAAATGCACCAGGGTGTCGCCTGGATACACCACCCAGTAACCCACCTTGGCAACGGATTCCGTCATCTGGTGCAAGGTGATCTGGCGGTGAAGCTTTTCATTGGCACGCTCCAGCGCCTGCTCACCGGACTGCACCGCGGCCTGGGCCATGCGCAGGGCGGTCACGTCTCGCAAATAGGAGAGGATGAAGGACTCGGACTGCACCGTCACCAACACGGCACTCATGCACACCACGCGCGACTCCCCCTGCCGGGTGCGCAACGTGACATCCACGTCCCGCAGTTCACCACCAGCGAACAGCGGCCGCAGCGCCTGTTCGCGCGCCGACTCACTCTCCCAAAGACCAAACTCCACCGCCGTGCGGCCCAGTACCTGTTCACGCTCGTGGCCGGTGAGGCGAAGCCACTCCTGGTTGACATCCACCATGGTGTTGTCGCACGCGCGGGTCAACGCCATCGCCTCGGGACTGTGCGCAAAAATGGCCCTGTAGAGGGAACCCTCCTGGCCCGAAAGCGCCTCCAGCGCCGCGCGACCCACGGATCGGTCAGACGGATCGTTGTGGGCAAAGACAGTCACCGCAGGACCTTGATGCCGCTATCCAGGAACCGGCTCATGGCGTGCTGCATCGAAACAGCACACCCGATCACGGCCCGCATGCTTTGCCGCATACAAAGCCTGATCGGCGTAGCCAACCAGTGTTTCGGCCAATTCACCGGCATGGGGAACACCTGCGTGCACCCCTGCACTGGCCGTCACAATGGGGCGCGCCAGGTTGTCCTGGTGGGGCAAGGCCAGGTCACGCAGTTTTTGCAGAATGTCATGGGCCACGCGCGCTGCGCCCGCTCCATCGGTATCTGGCAGGATGACCGCCAGCTCCTCGCCGCCATACCGTGCCACCAGGTCACGCGGGCGCCGACACACCGACTTCACCACACCGGCCACTGCGCGCAGGCAACGGTCGCCAGCGGGATGGCCGTATCGGTCATTGAACTGCTTGAACCGGTCGATGTCGAGCATGACCAGGCCCAACGGGGTTGCGGTGCGGGCGGCGGCGCGCAATTCAGCGGCCATGGAGTCGTCAAAGAAGCGGCGGTTGCCGATCCCGGTCAAGGCATCGATGTGGACCAGGTCACTCATGCGGTCCGCATGGGCCTTGAGCAAACGCTCACGCGCCACCGTGGGTGACACGTCCGAGATCTGGATCAGGACATAGCGTTGTCCAGCCGCAATGGCATCCGTGGGACCCATGGGAACGATGTGAACGGACTGGCGCAGCAGGTTGTCCGGGGAGGCCGTTACCGCCGGGGGGTACAGCGGAAAGGGCGCTGGATGCAGTGACTGCGACAGCAGGGCCGGAAAACCCGAACGCATGGCGCTGCGCAGCGACCGCTCAAAGTGCCCGCCCTGCAGCACGGGAAACACCTCCCCGACGCCTCGCCCAGAGAGGTCGTCCATGCCGACCCGTGCACGCAGCAAAAACCATTTGTTGGCAAAAACGATATTCGATTGGGCGTCCAGCAACAACAGCCCGGACGGGGTGGCCGACAGCACCCAATCCAGCCACAGTGGCAGGTTCGACGGGGACAGCGATGGAGTCATTCCATGGACGCAATGAATGCGGCAATCTTCTTTTTAAGGGCCTCGCTCGAGGCCACATCCAACAAAAACACCAAATCGCCTTGTACTTGCCGGGACGCGATTTTAAAGTCGATTTGCAGGCTCAGCACGGCATCGTCCAGGTCCACACCGGTGTACAGCACATCCCCGGCACGCCCGGCCTCTACCTGGGGCAGTGAGCCCTCGAACTCGATGTGCAGCAGATCTGCCACGCTGGCCACCACCGAATTCAGCACTATGTTGCCAATCTCGGCCAGAGATTCCTGCTCCATTTCGCTCAAATGCGCCAGGGGAACATCGTCGCCCACCATCAATTGCACCAGATGCAGGCTTTTCTCCACCGGGAACATGAGCAGCGCCTCGGTACTGACCGATCCCGTGAATGCCTGGCGCACTGCACAAATCCGGTTGGAGCCACGGGCTTCAAGTCGCTCGGAAATTTCGCGCTTGGCCACCTCTTCGACCATGGGCGCAGTCAGCTGAACCTCTTCTCCGGCCAGTTCGCTCAACGCCAGGGCCGCCTGTCCGACGCCGTGATTGAAGATCTCGGCCAGCGCATCCAGTTCCAGCGGTGTGAGCTTCATGGTGCACCCAGAAAATAGTCAATGGCCTGCTGCATGGAGGTCTGCGTCACCGGCTTCTGGACGAACTTGACCGACAGCTGCTGTGCCTTGTCCCGGCTGCTGCTCTGAATGTTGGCGGTCAGCATGACGATGCGGACCTGTGGATTCGTCTGCAAAATTTGTTGTGCCGCATCAAATCCGCTGATACCGGGCATGTTCACATCCATGGTGATGAAGTCCGGCCGCAGGCTGGGCACCAGGGCCACCGCTTCGTCCCCGCTGGCCGCCTCCGAGAGTTCCCACTCCGGCTGCATGGCGGCAATGCGGCCACGGATCATCATTCTCGACACGTTGCTGTCGTCCACAATCAGCAATTTGGGTTTCAAGGGTGGCTCCTTCCGCGAAATGCCCCGCAGACGCGCTGCGGTATCGGGACACAGATTAGCACCGTTTTCCCGATCGCACGGAAGAATTGCGTGGTGCAGAATGAAGCCATGGAACCCGCACACCTTTGCCTCACCCGCCATGGCGAGACGGACTGGAACCGCCAAGGCATCCTGCAGGGCTGGCTGGATGTGCCCCTCAATGACAGCGGCCGCGAACAGGCGTACGCCATGGCGGCACAGTTTGCGGCCTCCGGCTTTTCTGCCGTGTGGTCCAGCCCGCTGGTGCGTGCGCTGGAGACTGCCGAGATCATTGCCCGCGAGTTGTGCTTGCCTGCACCGCAGAGCCATGCCGGACTCAAGGAGCGGCACTTTGGTGCCATCCAGGGCATTCCCAAGAGCGAACTGGCCGAGCTGAACCCGGTGCTGTTGCAGCAGATTCTGCGGCGCAACCCGGCAGCCAGTTTTGTCGGTGGAGAGTCCATGGACGAGTTCGCCGACCGGCTTTTGGGCGCCTGTACCGACATCGGTGCCCGGCACCCCGGACAGCGGGTGCTGGCCATCACCCACGGCTGGGTGCTGGATGCCATGCTGCGCCACATTGGCAACCTGGGGCGCACCGCCGTGCTGTTCGAGAAGCCCAAGAAC
Organism: uncultured Rhodoferax sp.; assembly: GCA_964504185.1. Lineage (GTDB taxonomy): Bacteria > Pseudomonadota > Gammaproteobacteria > Burkholderiales > Burkholderiaceae_C > Allorhodoferax. The sequence continues at coordinate 5,034 of CAZDDK010000088.1, forward strand.
GGCGAGAGCGTGTGGGCCCGTGTCCACCACCGCACCATCACCGCCGACCAAGCGTAAGCGCGCCGGTATTGGGTGTATAACCAAGCCCCCAATCTATAAGGAATACGCACTATGGGCGCACAGTGGAAAGCAAAGGGCAAGGAACTCGCGGCAAATGCCAGGGGCAAACTGTTTGGGCGGCTGTCCAAGGACATCATGGTGGCGGCCCGCAACGGGGCCGACCCGGCGGGCAACTCGCGCCTGCGCCTGGTGCTGGAACAGGCCCGCAAGGTTTCCATGCCCAAGGACACCGTGGACCGCGCCATCAAGAAGGGGGCCGGTATCGGCAGCGAGGCGGTGCACTTTGAGCACGTGATCTACGAAGGTTTTGCCCCGCACCGCGTGGCCGTCATGGTGGAATGCTTGACCGATAACGTGAACCGCACCGCGCCCGAAATGCGCGTCCTGTTCCGCAAGGGCCAGCTGGGCACCTCGGGCTCCGTGTCCTGGGACTTTGACCATGTGGGCATGATCGAAGCCGAACCCGCAGCCGCCGGAGCCGACGCGGAGGTGGCCGCCATCGAAGCCGGTGCCCAGGACTTTGAGGCCGGCGAGGAAGCTGGCACCACGCTGTTCATCACTGATGCGACCGACCTGGACCTGGTCAGCCGCGCCCTGCCCGCCCACGGGTTCACCGTGCTGTCGGCCAAGCTGGGCTACAAGCCCAAGAACCCGATCGACCCGGCCAGCCTGAGTGCCGAAGCCCTGGAAGAGGTGGAAGCCTTTCTGGCCGCCATCGATGGCAACGACGACGTGCAAAACGTATTTGTGGGCCTGGCGGGCTAAACGCCTAACCAGCCCCTGTTGACAGGACACCCACCATGCTGATTGCCGCCAAAATTCTCGCTGGGCTCGTGCTCTTCATCCATGTCTACATCTTCCTGCTGGAAACCGTGTTGTTCCAGACCCGTGGCCGCAAGGTCTTTGGCCTGAGCCAGGAACAGGCCGTCACCATGGCCGCCGCCATGTCCAACCAGGGTTGCTACAACGGCTTTCTGGCCGTGGCCCTTGCCTGTGGCTTCCTGCTGCCCGATCCGGCCATGGCAAAGGCTTTCACGATCTACGGCCTGGGCTGTGTCGCGGTGGCCGGCATCTGGGGTGCGGTCACAGTGAGCCGTCGCATTCTGTTTGTGCAAACCGTGCCCGCAGTGTTGGGGCTGGCAGCGCTGGTTTTGGCGTGAACGAAACCACATTTCACACCAATACGCTACATATTTAATAGCTATATTTCTTTATTCTGTGCGGGCTAGAAGCCTATTTCTCACTTGTCCTTTTAACAGACTTAAGCTGGCGCATCAGCGCATAGGCCACACCGCCCAAGGCCAGCACGCCAATGCCCAGCACCAGCCACAGCAGCACGGTGCGCAGCGGCACACCGGGCACCAGGCCCATGGGCGCACCGCTCTCCAGGGCTCCTTTGGGGCGAATCTGCACCGCCGCCACTGTGGCTGATGGGAGCTCGGCCAGCTTGGCGGGTGACACCGAGCCCAGCAGTCCGGCGTCCACGGTGGCGGCGGGCGTTTGCGCACGGCCCGCTGCCAGCACGAACGGGCCGGAGCCCGACGCCAGGAACGCCACCTGCAGCGCAGCAAACTCCACCGTCGCCTGCAAGCCGCTCGCGGGCAGGGGCTGCCCTTGGACCGGCTCCACGCGCAAAGCGCGCACCGACGCCCCGTGCAACGGGGTGGGCGGATTGTGGGTTCCGTGGCCGACCGTGTCCAGGCGGTACACCACCGAGGACGCCAGCGCACGCCAAGGTTGTGCAGCGTCGTTCCGGCCCAGGATGCGCACCGGCAACAGCGTGTTGTCCTGCGGGGCCTGCAGGTGCAGGGCCACAATGGGCGTGGCAAAGGGCAGCGACCAATTCAGGCTGTTGGCATCCAGCGTGCCCGCCGGCAAGGCAGTGCGCAGGGGGGCGGGTTCGGTCTGTACGGTTGCCACGCGGCCCGTCGCGGACACCAGTTTCACGCCGCTTTGGCCCGTCCAACTGACACGCAAATAGCGTTCCTTGACTTTCAACGGTTGGTGAAATGCCAGTGTGAAATTGGTAGGCGCATCGGGGCCGTCAAACTGAAATACCGGGCCCTTGGTGGCCACGGGGGTCCACACTTTCAGATCAGTACTGCTGGACAGCGCCAGGGGCACCAGGGCGTTGCGCGGCAGCTCCAGTGTCAGGTGCAGCGCATCCAGGGTGTGCTCTTCGGTGCGCATGTCCAACAAGGCGGCCTGCAGGGGTTGCTGCGCCGCCGCGTCCGCCGTGGTGCGCGCAGGCGCATGGTCCCAACGCACCCAGGCGGACCCCTGGCCATGCGCCCCATCCACCTGCACCTGCACCGCACCCCGCAGGGGCCGGTCCGGGCTGGCAGCGAACAACGGGAACGCAGCGTAGGGCCTGGTCTGCACCGAAGGAGCTGCCTGGCTGAGCTCGGAGCGCCCCAGCACGGCAAAGGGCACCACGGTGCCGGCGGCGTTGAAGACGCGCAGATCGTGTGCGCTGCTGCTTTGCAGTTGCAGCAGGGCCTGCACCGGCACATGCACGCGCACCAGGCTGGCCCCCTGGGGCAGTGCCAGCGTGCCGCGCCAGGCGAATTCGTGGGGCGGCACATCGGGCTGCGCACCCGCAGCAGCAGTTGCCCACGGACTGGTCAACACCCACGCCGCCCCCAACAGCACCCCCCCACTCCGGCAGACCCTGCCCAGCAGGTGCCAGGCACCCGGTAAACCCCCGTTGTTCATGTTGCCTCCTCCTCGTTCTTCCGTGCGTCGTTCACTTCTCGGGCCGGTGGAATGGGCGCGAAATAGCCCACCACCAGCATCAGCGCACCCACGGCAATAAAGGCCACGATGCGCTCGGACCCTCCCCGGTTGGACAGGTCCACCAGGAACAGCTTGGCCACCGTCAACCCCAACAGTGCCGCGCCCCCCATCCAGACCGGGCGCGCATGGCGGCGGTGGGCCACCAGCATCAGCCCCAGCGCCAGCAGCGTCCACAAAATCGAATACCCGGCCTGCACCAGGAATGAGCTGAACAGGCGATGCGCCACCCACGGCACGTCGGCATAGTGGTGCACGGCACGCAGCCACACGGTGTTGACGGCGACGAACGCCATGGCAGCCAGCACCAGAATCCAGCGCGCATCGTGAATGCCCTGCGGCAGATCGAGGTCGCTGTCCCGCACACGGTGGAGCCACAGCGCCAGCGCAGCCAGCGCCAGCGCCACGGCGATGTCGGTCGGGTTCAGCAGCGGCAGGTAGGGCAGTGGCTGCGCGTGGCCGTTGGAGTACACGGCCACCAGCATGGCCCCCAGCGCCACGACCAGCACCAGCGGCACCGCCGAGCGCCACAGATAGGCCTGTGCAAACCGGTCCAGCGGCCAGCGTTGGCGCACAGCACTGTCCGCCGCATACAGGCTGCGCCGGGTAAGCGCCAGCAGCACCAGCATGCTGGCCACCAGGAAGACCACGCTGGCCCAGGCCGTGCCCTGCAGGTGCGCGCGCTGCACCGCCCACACCAGCAGGTTGCCCGCCAGCAGCACCAGCAGCCACACCCCTCCACTGTGCACCCAGGCCCACCAGCGCTGGGGGGCCATGCCGTCCAGGTGGCGCAGGGTGACACCGTGCAGCACCAGCGCCAGCGGCCAGATCAGAACGCCCCATGCCTCGAACACATGGCGCAGTTCCATGACACCCTGCAAGGCCACCAATGCCATGATGGGCAGCGAGAACCAGGCCGGTGTGGCCGCCACAGCCCAGGGGTGGGAACGCTCCTGCAGCGCCCAGCGGTGCGCCACCCAGGCACTGGCCACCCAGGCCAGCATGTGCAGGTAGGACTGCTGGGCATGGCTCAGGACCGGAACCCAGTAGCCCTCGGCCGTGAAAGTACGGTGCCCGATTTCATGCCCCAGCGCAAACTGCCACCACAGAAATCCCACCCAGAACAGAGCGGGCGACAGGCTTTTCTCCAGCGCCGCAAACTGCTGGGCGAACACGGTGTCTCCGTCGCTCAGCGCATTGGCTGCACGGGACCAGTGTGCAATGGCCAGTGCCGAAGCGGCCAGCAGCAGTGCACCCATGAACACCGGGTTGGCCAGCGGCCACAGCGCGGTCTGCACCTGGTCAAAGGAGCGCAGAAAGCTCAAGGCCGCCAACACCTGCAATACCAGCCCCGCCAAGCGCGCCAGCCAACGGCCCTGGCGCTGGCCCATCCAGTACACCGCAGCGCCCTCGGCTGCCCAGACGGCGGTGGTCCAGCGGGCATCCAGCGCCAGCGGTACAGCCAGCGTCACAAAGCCCAGTCCCAGGGCCGCAAAGCATTCGGCCAGCCACAGGCCCACGCCGGTGTCGCGCCGCTTGGCCGCCCACCAACCCAGCCCGAGGTAGAGGGCACCCAAGCCCAGCGATGAGAACGCGCTGGCATATTCCACCTCGCGCACCAGCCCCACTTGCAGCGTGAAAGCGGCCAACGGCAGGCCAAAGATCAGGGTGCCATCCACGGCGCGGCGCGGCTCCAGCCCATGGCGCGTGGCATACAGCAGGCTGGCCAGCAGATACAGCGCGAAAAAGGCCAGCAAAAACGGCTCGGTCGTGGCCAGATGTTCGGGCCGGTACTTCAGCACGCCCCATGCCGTGGCCACGCCAAAGGTGGCGACAAAGCCCAGCAGGTTCAGCGCGCGCCAGGCCCGCATCCTGGCCACCGCCACAATGGCCACACCCAGCAGCAGGTAGTAGCTGAACAACCCCACAGGGTCACCCTGTCCGGTGGAGACCAAAATGGGCGCCGCAAACGCACCGGCAAAGCCGATGAAGGCCATGGGCATGGCGTTTTGCATCAAGGCGATCGCGGTAGAAAACGCACACACCAGGCCCAGCACCCCAAAGGCCGCACCCGCCGGCAAAAACTGGTAGAGACGAAAAGCCGCAAACACGGTCAGGTACAACACTGCCACACCGGCCCCCTGCAGGGTGAGCGCATAGGCCAGCCGGTCTGGCTGGCGTGGGAGCAAGTCGCCACCGGGCCGCCCCAAGGCGACTTCGCCCCCTGGGGGAGCAGCGACCCGCGAAGCGGCAGAGCGTGGGGGCACCATCCTCCAGCCAAACACAAACAGCGCAATGCCCGCCAGCCCGATCGCCGCCAGGCGCAACTCGGGTGGCAGCATGGCGTTGTCCATGGCGTACTTGGCCAGAAAGGCCAGGCCCACGAACAGCACCAGCACCCCCATGCGCACAATGGTGTTGCCGCCCAGCAACCAGTCACGCGCCTGGCCCATGGCGCGGGCCATGACGTTCGGCGGCAGCACGACGGCGGGCGACTCAAGTGCCTCGGGCGGCGGGTCGCTTAGGGGAGTCGGCGACGGCAGCGTGTCTTTGAAATCGGGCACCGGCGCAGGCTCTGGACGGGGTACGACCGGCTGCGCAACAGGGACAGCGACAGCCGCTTCGCGCCGCACTGGCGCAGACTCCAGCGCACCCTCGTCGCGCATTCTGGCGGCCTCGGCACGGGCTTCCAGGCGCACTTGGTTGCGCAGGGTCCTGCCGGCAAAGAAGCCCAAGACCGCTCCGACAACCATGCCCGCACCGGCATCATGCCGGTCCAGAAAGAAGCCCAGTACCGCCCCCCAGATTGCGCCCCACATCAGCATGCTCTGTACTCCCTGATTGAATCGGTCCGCGCCACGGACCCGCAGCATCGCCCGGCGCAGTCTAGCCCATGTTGTCAATTAATTTCACAAGGCCCGGGGCGGATTTCACACGCGATTTGGCGGGTCAGGGCTACTATTGCGCCACCCACCAGGAGACACCCACCATGACCGTCATCACCAATATTGAAGACCTGCGCGTTCTGGCCAAGAAGCGCGTGCCCCGCATGTTCTACGACTACGCCGACTCCGGCTCGTGGACCGAAGGTACCTACCGCGCCAACGAGGCCGACTTCCAGAAGATCAAGCTGCGCCAGCGCGTGGCCATCAACATGGACAACCGCAGCACGGCCAGCACCATGATAGGCCAGCAGGTCGCCATGCCGGTGGCGCTGGCCCCGGTGGGCCTGACCGGCATGCAGCATGCCGATGGAGAGATCAAGGCAGCCAACGCGGCCAAGAAATTTGGCGTGCCGTTCACGCTCTCCACCATGAGCATCTGCTCGATCGAGGACGTGGCCAAGGGCACCGGCAACCACCCATTCTGGTTCCAGGTCTATGTGATTCGCGACCGCGGCTTTATCGAGCGCCTGATTGAACGCGCCAAGGCCGCCAATTGCTCGGCCCTGGTGCTCACATTGGACCTGCAGATCATCGGCCAGCGCCACAAGGATCTGAAGAATGGTCTCTCCGCGCCGCCCAAGCCCACGCTGGCGAACATGATCAACCTGGCCACCAAGATCCGCTGGGGCCTGGGCATGCTGGGCACGCCCCGGCGCGGCTTTGGCAACATCATCGGCCACGTGGATGGCGTGACCGACCCGAGCAATCTCTCGGCCTGGACCACCCAGCAGTTCGACCCCACATTGAACTGGGCCGATGTGGAGTGGATCAAGAAGCGCTGGGGCGGCAAGCTCATCCTCAAGGGCATTCAGGACGTGGAAGACGCACGCCTGGCCGTGCAGAGCGGTGCCGATGCGCTGATCGTCTCCAACCACGGTGGCCGCCAGTTGGACGGGGCCGAATCGTCGATCAACGCGCTGCCAGGCATCGTGGATGCGGTGGGCCAGAAGATCGAGGTGCATATGGATGGCGGCATCCGCAGCGGCCAGGACGTGCTCAAGGCCGTGGCCCTGGGGGCCAAGGGCGTCTACATCGGGCGCTCTTTTGTGTACGGCTTGGGCGCTATGGGCGAAGAAGGCGTGACCAAGGCGCTGCAGATCATTCACAAGGAAATGGATGTCACCATGGCCCTGTGCGGAAAAACCCGCATCGAGCAGATCGACCACAGCATTCTGCTGCCGGGCACCTATCCCACCTGAGCCTGTCGGCGCGCCCGGTTTTGCGTTAGGATGAAACGGTTTGCTGCACACCGCCGCAAACCTTTTTTTTCTGAC